>JAFSWM010000092.1 GCA_017444485.1 Bacteroidaceae bacterium
CCTCTGGCTCAATGATGTCAACCTTGATACGGTCGATGCCGTCGAAAAGTCTGAAGTAGTCTGGCTCACGCTCAGTCCCTTCTGTAGCAATGGCAAATAAGGAATAGTCGCGAACCTTCTCCTGAGGGACGTCCCTCGTATAGCCTCTAACTTTGAATCCCATATCACTCCCAGTTTAATTCGTTGAAACGTGCCAAGAAAGGAATGGCTCCGAAACGGCCATTGAGGTAACCTTTCTCCAAATCAAGATCTGCACGGGGCTTGAATTCGTCGAGCGTGTACAGATGGGTACTCTGCGTCTCGCGGTCTTTCTCTGCAAACCAAATCTCATCGTTGCGGAACACTTTTCCGTCGAGCAGACCTGCATCGTGGGTGGTGAAAATCAGCTGGCCCTTCATGATCTTGTCATTGACAATACGTGAAACTAGTGAACGTACAAGGGAGGGATGCAGGCTGCGGTCCAATTCGTCAATGACGTATGTGCAAGCCTCGCTCTTGACATTCTGAACCATCGGCACAAAGTCGAAAATGCGCTGGGTGCCGTCCGACTCCTCCTTCAGTTCAAAGTCATAAAGGTTGTCGTTGACCTTATGGAGAGCCTTTACACGGCGCACGAAATACTTGTTGCCTTCGCGGCGCATACTGACGGTGAAGGCACCCGTATCGATCATCACTTCTTCTGAACCCTCGGGCGAACGTGAAAGCCTCTTAACAATGCCATCCACGCCCTGCACCAGTTCGGGCCATTCGGAAAAGCCCTGCTTGAACGACTCAATATCCTCGTCCTTTAAGGTAAGCTCGTTGATGCCGAGATCCAAGGCTGAGATAAGGGCTTCAGACTGGGATTTGAATCTTTCGTCGGAATACCTATTGTCGAAAATAGAGGTCGAGCGGGTCTCAGGGAAGATGACGTGCAACTTGGTGGTCAACCAAAGGAACGCATCGGTCATCTGATTGTTTTTCACCACATCGTGCTTCGACAGCATCAGTTCGTTGCCCTTCAGCAGATTGTCTTCTAACAAAGAAATCAGCAGTTTATTCTTTGCCTCGTCCTTTTTGTTGCCAGCCAACCTGATGTTGGTCTTACCAGTCTGCGCATCATACTTTCGTTCAAACACGCAAACGGGTTTCTTAACAGTAGAATACAGCCATTCTTCCATACAGAGGTTGCCATGATAACTCACTCCGTATGAATACTGGTCTGACTCGGTGCCAAACTCCACTTCGATGGTTGCAGGCATTTCCGGATCGTTGTACTTGTTGGCATCTCTGAAAGCAGTTGGAGGCAGATTGCCAACAGCAACCATAGCCTGGAGTCGGCCAAGTGCTTTGACTAAACACGACTTTCCAGCGCCATTTGCACCATAAATCAAAGCTGTTCTCAACACACTGGCACCATGGTCTTGACTATGAACATGCCAATACTTCCTGCGGACATTTGATGACGGCAACATATTGAATTCTGTTTCCTGGCCGTATGACTTAAAATTCGTCGTTACAATCCTAATTAGCATAGTAAAACATTTTTGTTTTGCGCAAAGTTGCGAAAAAATCGTCACATAAAACTCGCTCTGCTTCAGTTTTTTTAATAGTTTATCTGTTTTTGCTGAAAATTGTCTTTTTTTTGTTTAGTGAGGCATATTATATAGGAAATGGATTGAATTAGTAGCATCTTTTTTCTAAAACTATTTTTAGAGTTACACCCTTAAGGGAGTGTTTCCGAGTTTCTTAGATGTCATTTTGGTGTTGTTGATTGTGTCTTTGTGCCTTTTTAAGGAAAAAGTCTTCATAATTCATAAGTTACCAATATAGTTAGAAAAACGTTAAATCTTTATTTAATTCACCCTTTGTGGAATCTATATTACTACTATTCTATAATTTAATGCGTAAAATGATTATACAAAACGACTTCATATACTATGGCTACATCTGTTAAAACACTCATTTATGAGTGATTTTTTAGGAACAGCTATACTTTATAACCTTTTCTTGAGTGTTCCTCGAAAGGGGCTGTAACATGAATGGAGTTTGTAATCTCCGCCATTCGGCTAATATCCCTAACGCAATTATATATTACTATGTTGCAATAATGATTTAATATTCAACAAATATTACCGAGCCGTGAGGCTAAGTTTATTCACGCAGACATGTGCATTGCTTATTCTTGGGTTTGTTTCTTGAGTTTGCCATGTTTCCGAAGCGTCGAATAATAGCAAATGCTTGTGGGGATGCTTAACGGCATCCCCTTTTGATTTATAAACTGTCTTTTCCAACCCCACCTAAATAAAGTTCCTTTGCCGTATCAATCAACAACTGATACACTATGGCAAAGGAACTATCTACAATTTTGACCGCCGCCGCCGAAGTGCGCGATGCTTCCGAACGCGGCGAGAACACTGCCACTCGCGTCGGCGGTGTACTGTGCGACCTGCTCGAATACCTCGCCGCCGCAGTCTTGGCAGGGGACATACAGGTCGTCAGCGACGCGGCAGGCACAGGACTTGTCGTAAAACTTCGACAAGCGAACGGTGTGGTGTACAACCAACGCCTGAACCTTCCCGTCGCCAATGCTTCGGTAAACGGACTGCTCACGCCCGACCTGCTTGGCAAACTCAATTCCGCCTACAACACCGGCGGCACCAACCAAACCGCCATCGAAACGCGACGCCTGGAAATCGAGGAATTAACCCGACGGCTCAAAGGCAAATCCGACTACTCCAACGCTTTCACCGACCCGCAAGTCTTTCTCGGCGACCTCGACACGATGGAAGAAGTGAACGCCGCCATCAACGGCATGGTAACAGAAGCCGCAACCCCCGAAACAAAGTTCACAGGACACTGCGTCATCGGCTTGCTTGGCTCACGCTTCGACATCCACCAATACGCCCTGCACTTTGCAACAGGCGACTTCGTGCAGTGCGTCAGTGGCTGCGTGAAGATTGCCTCCGATGCAATGAACCTCCAACAACACGGACAATACAACATCGTATTCCGCCGTGTCAGCAACTTCACGCCCGACATCTGGAAAGGCATTACAACGCTCATCCCCAATGCCGACGAACTCTATTACGGCTTGCTCGACCCACGCGACAAGATGAAACTCAACAACGTCGTTGACATCGGCTATGTGACCACCAGCGCGACGGCAGAGAACTGGGCTAAGTCTCCTACGTACCTCACAGAGAAGACACGCCCCACAATATTCCAATACTACGACACGCGCAACGAACAGGTCGGTATGATAATATCACTCCCTGCCAGCGCAACCGCTTTCGGACAGACACTGCTGCTCGGCACGAACATCTACCGGCGCACCGTTACGGTAAACGGCACAACCTCCACCGCAACAAGTTGGACTTCTTTATAGCTTATGACCCCCAAGACCAAAAACCAATACACCCTTAAAGTCCCTGTCAGCGACACGGAACTTTTAGACCTCGGCGTGGACGGCATCATGGCCAGCGTTTCCACCGTGGAAGACACTACCAGCGTATTCGACGACTGGAGAATGCAGTTCCGTCCCGTGCCTGGTTATGCAGGCGAAATGTTTGCACCCTTTGGCATAGACAATCAACTGCCGTATAAGATACGCGAACTCATCGGCAGCGATGAAGTCACGGCGCAAAACAAGCTCTTTAACGTGCTAACCTGCTACGGTGCAGGCTTGCAACTGCAAGACAGCACTACGAAAGAGCCGACCAAGAACGCTGATGCAAACAAATTTGCCAGACGAAATGCCCTGTCATCATTCTACTTGGAACAAATCACCGACATGAAGTATTACTTCTATGCCGTGTGCATCGTGATTCTCTCACAAGACGGCAGCAGGATCAACCGCCTTGTTCACAAGGACGCTTGCTTCTGCCGCCTGCAAAAGGCAGACCGCCAAGGCAGAATAAGACACGTCTATTATGCCAACTGGCAATATAAAAGCCCACAGAAAGGCGAAGTGGAACGCATCCCACTTCTCCGCGAACATGACCCCATAGGCGACCTTATGGTCAAGATGGGCAAGGAAGTAGGCATGGATGGCAAATGCTTTGTCCGCACTAAAGAAAGAAAATTCGCTATCCTGCTGCGCTTCCCAACTGTAGGCTGTCAGTATTACCCTACGCCATACTACGCCGCCATGTTCAGAGGCGGCAGCTACGACGAGAAACGCCTTATCTCCGCTGCCAAGATAGCCAAGATACGCAATCACGCTTCGGTAAAATACCAAGTCGAAGTAAACCGCGACTATTGGCAGAAACTGATTTCAGAGGAACGGATAACCGACCCACTGAAACAGCGCGAGCGTATCAAGAAAGAAAAGGAGAATATCCGCGACTTCGTGGCAGGAGTCCACAACAGCGGCAAAGCGTGGATAACCGGCTTCTATATTGACCCGATGGGGCACGAAGTCCGAGACATCCGAGTAGTCAATATAGAGGGCACGAAAGAGGGGGGCGACTATGCCGACGACATCAATGTAGCCGCCAACACACTGTGCTATGCCGACAATACGCACCCCAACCTTGTCGGTGCAGTGCCGGGCAAGAGCCAACAGAACAACAGTGGATCAGACAAACGAGAATTGTTCACGATGAAGCAGGCAATGGAAACAGCTTTCCATGATCTGCTCCTGCGTCCCCTCGAACTCGTCTGCGAGTTCAATGGCTGGGACGACATCGTGCCCACCGTCCCGATGATTATGCTCACCACCTTAGATGAACACAAAGACGCAGAGCGCATCAATCCCAAACAACAGCAAGAGCCATGATAACCAAACAATATTTTGAAACCATCGTGCCGTCCTTCCGCGACTGCGAGGGCGAAATCTTTGCAAGCATAGAAATCTACTTGCAGAACATCGCGCAGTCAGTACGAAATGAGTTTGAACTAACGCAGGAACAGACAGAGACAGAAAGCATCGCTCCGCTGTTTTCTGCCTACATCTGTAAACGTACTGCCTACGAAGCCTTAACACACCTTGACTTGATACTCACCGCCAACGGCTTTGCCGTAGCCAGTAACCAAAACCTCACGCCAGCCAGCCGCCAGCGCGTCTATGACCTGCGAGAGAGACTGCGCAGGGAAAAGTCAGACGCACGCGATGCACTGATGGCAGAACTTGCTACGAGCGGACTATACGCGCCAAAGACGCTGCTTTGGTCACCCAAGCTGATACGCAAGTACGGCATCCGCACAAAAGACGGCAACATGGTCTATGAGGAAGAAATGCAACTCGTGCAGACGGACATAGACGCAGCGCAGCACAAGTGCGCCATGATAATCAGTGAGGAACAGATGGAAGAACTCGTGTTGCTACAGGGAACGATGTTCTACAATGACCTCACTGACCTTTGCCGCCGTTTCATCGCCTCACACGTCAAGGGCGACTTTCGCCAAATAAGGCTGATGACCAACCATGTGCAGGACTATCTCAATCGCCATGCCGATGACCTCCCCGTGTATAAGTCCAGCTCCAAGTATGAAGCCGACCATTTCAAACCCTATGAAAACAAAGCAGAAGACCCGACCTATTTCTTCGGATAAACTCAAAGTTTCCGTGCCAACCAGCTGGCAGGAAATGTCCGACGAACAGCTGCTCTATGTTTACCGATTGCTCGGATACGAAGTGCATCCCGACCGCGTGATGCTGTACGCCTTTATGCACTTTGCAGGACTGCATATCATCCGCAAGGAGCAAGGCGGACACATCTATATCATTGCTAAAGGCAGAGCCGTCTATCCCGTAAAGGAAGACGACCTGATAAGCGGCGCGATGCAGCTTGAATATATCGGCCAGCCATCGACTTTCCCCGTGCGGCTGTCGCAGTGGAAAGGTCATCCGGCTGTCAATCCCGAACTCCGAGAGTTTCCCTTCGGTCACTATCTACAAGTCGAGAATTACTTTCAAGCTTTCTTGCAGAGTGAAAACACGCAGTGCCTGCGAGAGATAGCCGCCTTGTTATACCCTGGCTTCAAAGGCAAGCCCGACAAGACGCTATCTTACAATCTAATTTCGTGGATATACGGCATCAAGCAGCATTTCGCATCCGAGTTCCCCGACCTTTTCCAGCCTATGCCCAAAGGCGGTGAAAACGACTGGCCGGACATGAAGGCCATTACGGAAGCTGAAATCCGTGCCTTGAACGGAGGGGACATCACCAAGACAGATGCCATCCTTGCCGCAGAAACGTGGGGAGCACTCGCGGAGCTTAACGCCAAAGCCAAGGAAGCAGCTGAGCTGGAACGTATAAGTAAAAAATAAAAACGCCTCGCAGAAATTCACCCACGTTTGCAAAACTACTGTGCCCCCATATCGCTTGTAATATACAAAGCTCGCAAAGACACAACCGATAGTATTTATTCCTGCACCTTCAATCCACCGCTGATTTCGGTTCGGAATTAAGTTTTCAAGGAGTGCCATTTATAAATAAAACGCACACTTGTTTAACCCCGACCACCACCCCTAAAGATAACAATATGGACGCAACATCTTTATTTGATTTTCACAATTACCTCTATGAGCTAACAGAGAAAAACAAACTTGCAAGGGAATACGACTTTTACCCTTGCTCCTGTAGTGGCATCAGCCATTTGGAAGAAATGCTTGCAAACAGCCGAAGCCACAAAGCCTTTGTCTGTGTCTCCGACGTATCGGAAGACAGTACCCAAAGGCATAGCGGAGGATGGTTCAAACGGAGAGTTTTCACCGTGTTCATCATCAGCCGCTATAACACTCGAAGTCAAGACGACTATCGGGACAAGATAGGAGTTTGCCGTGAACTGTTCCGCCAGCTGCACAGTCGCTTTCTCATCGACGAGCACGACTTGCAGAACGAACTCGCATACTTGGATGTAGGGAATATCCGAAGCAGGGAGTTGGGCGGTCAGTTTCTCAACGGCTGCACAGGTTTGTATTTCATGCTCGCAATCGACGAGCCTATAGATTTGCAGTACAATGCCACAGAGTGGGAGTAACAAAAAAAAGCACCTAATCCGCACCTATTCAAAGGAGTGGTACAACAAGATGGTGGAAATCTGGCGCGACCGCTTAGACGCGATGGGCATCCATGACACGGGCGCATTGCGTTCCTCCGTTCATAAAGGCACTTTCAGTATCGAAGATGCAGGCGGAGCTATGACGTTCCTCTATCTCACCTACGGCATCTATGTCGATTTGGGCGTAGGCAACGGCTATTATCACGGAAATGGCGGCGACCTAAAGTTCCTCGACCCCGTCTATTGCCACGAACACCATAAGGGGCAGCCACGGAAACGCCGTCCTTGGTTCAATACGTCGTGGTTTATCTCCGTGCAGGTTCTCAAAGAAAAACTAGGCGAACTCATCGGCGAAGAATTTAGTGGCTTATTTGACAACCTCACACGCCGAGAACGTGGTTGAGTCGTAAGTGCTGACAGCATAGATTTCCCAAAAAACTTGGCAAGGAGTACTTCTACTTGATAGGGGTACTTCTTGTCATTCTTGTTTCTGAAAATAGCTGCTTCTATCTATGTTTTCATATTTGCTTTAAGCACTTCGTGACCTTGTGTCCTTGTCGGTGTTTTTCTGGCGCAAAGATACGGAGCCGGTCAGTGTGAAAGGGTTTCCATAAAAATTGAAGACTGCGCATAAATTTTGACGGACATCCTCCCTTGCACGTTGCTTCCCTTTGCGCTCCTTTCCGAAGCACCATAAAATTCACCAACAAATTAGAACACAATGTTAAATTCTAAAACAAACGAAACAATGGAAAGAAGCATTTCTAAGCAAGAATGGAACTATCTCTATCAGAAGCACCGCAGTTATTCTGAATTAGGAAATCCCGCCCTTTACGTCGGCACTTACTGCAAGTACAACAACGGTTCTATTTACGGCATGTGGGTTGACCTCACCACCTTCGACAATTACGCTGAGTTCATTGAGTTCTGCAAACTTTTGCACGAAGACGAACCCGACCCTGAATTTATGTTCCAGGACTTCGAGGGCTTCCCCGAAGAATGGTATTCCGAATGTGGCATAGGCGAGAAGACCTTTGACCTCATTGTCGAATACGCTTCGCTTTCCGACGATGACAAAGAAATGGTTGATGCCTACGCCACCCTTACAGGTGAAATCGACATAGAAGCTGCCCGTGATAACCACTTAGGACAGTGGGACAGCGAGGAAGACTTCGCCTATCACATCTTCGACGAAATGTATGCTTATCAGTTGCCCGAATCGATGCACCATTACTTCGACATCAAGCGTCTTGCCAGCGACCTCTTCGATTTCGACTACTACTTTGAAAACGGACACGTTTTCAGCAGGTAGTCCTTTTAGGTGCTGATTCAAGTGTTAAACCGCTGTCATTTGAAGGCGGTTTAATTTTTTTGTATTTTTGTGCATTATCAACAAAATACAACTAATATGGAAAATATTTCAGAACTCAACTCTGTGCGTTTTTTGCCTTGGGTAGGCAAGAATTACCACGAACGAAGATTTTTTGGAAAGAAAATTCTTGTTCTTGGAGAGAGTTTCCATTGTGATAGTTGTTCAAGAAAAGAATGTGAAAGTAATTTTAAGAAATGTAGAGATTTTGCAGATCAAACGGTACAAACTTTTCTCAATAGACCAGAAGGTCATAAAAGATGGATGAATACATATACCAAATTCGAGCGTTCACTAATAGGAGAATGGACTGATGAAGAAAATCGAAAGGAAATATGGAGTTCCATTGCTTTCTACAATTACTTACAATATTCTCTTGATTCATCACGAAAAGCAGGAGAAAGCGATGCTTATGAAAAAGCTATTAAGCCTTTTTATGAAGTGATAGACTCTCTTAAACCAGAAGCAATTATCGTATGGGGAATACGATTATGGGATAATTTACCAGGAGATGAACGTTGGGAAGAATGCGAAGGAAAAATGATGGATGATGACTATATTGTAAAAAATGGTTATTATAAACTCTCAAATGGTAATAAGGCCAAAGTTTTCCCAGTTTATCACCCTTCTTCTCGTTATAGTTGGGGCTATTGGTATCAAGTAATTCAAAAAATGTTACAGAACTGAAAAGCACTGTCTTTTCTCGCACCTGTAAAAGAGTGTTACTTTGCGCCAAAACCAGCAAAGTAACACGCTTTTCTCATGACCTCCACCGACATCAAGACCATCGAACTCATCGTGAACTCTGAACAGGCGAAGAAACGCCTTGACGAGCTGAACCAGCGTCTTGCCACGATGAAACAAAAACGCGAGGAAGCCCTTGACAAGGGCGACAGCAAAGGACTGCAAATCTATACCCGTGAGGTGCAGAAGCTGGAGCGCGAGATACGCAACACCGAATCACGCGCCAACATGATGTCCGCTGCCTTGAAGAACCTCGACAAGTCATCCCCCAATGAATTAAAACGCACCCTGCGCGAACTGACACGCGAACTCAATTCCGGCAAGATACAGCGCGGCTCGGCAGAGTGGGAAACCCTTACCCGTGCCGTTCGCGAGACCAAAGATTCCCTCGCACAGGTAAACCAGGAACTCGCCGCCACCAAGAAAGTAGGCTTCTTGGATAGAGTGGCAGAATGGAACAGCAAGTGGATGGGCTTCATGCTCAATCTGCAGGCTGGCCTGCAAATCATCACCGGCCTACGTCAGGGTTTGCAGTCCCTCGTCGCCGACTTCGCCCAGATGGAAGAAGCCATGGCACAGGTACGCAAGTACACAGGCATGACTCACGAGGAAGTCAAGGGTTTGAACGATGAACTTCGCAAGATTGACACCCGAACTTCAAGGGAAAGGCTCAACGAGCTGGCAGGCGATGCCGGCAAGCTCGGCATCACCGCCAAGGACAAGATTTTGGAGTTCGTCGATGCCGCCGACAAAATCAACGTCGCACTCGGCGATGACCTCGGCGAAGACGCGGTGAAGAACATCGGCAAACTTGCCATGATGTTCGGCGAGGACGACCGCATGGGACTCCGTGCCGCCATGCTCGCCACCGGCTCCACCATCAACGAACTCTCACAAAACAGCTCCGCATCCGCAGGCTACCTGGAAAGTTTCGCTGCGCGTCTTTCCGGCGTAGGCCGACAAGCCCGACTCTCGCAAGCCGACATCATGGGCTTCGGCGCTGTACTCGACGAGAATATGCAAACCTCAGAACTGGCTTCAACGGCTTTCAGCCAACTCATCACAAAGATGTTCCAGAAGCCAGCCAAGTTTGCACAACTCGCAGGTATCGAAGTTCAAAAGTTCTCCGCACTCTTGAAGACCGATGCCAACGAAGCCCTGCTAAGCTTCTTTGAAGCCATGCGTGCCCGTGGCGGCTTCGATGCCCTCGCACCTATGTTCGCCGAAATGGGCTTGAACGGAGTCCGCGCCACAGGCGTACTGTCAGCAGTTGCAGACAAACTCGGCGACGTGCGCGAGATGCAGCAGCTCGCCAACCAAGCCTACGCGGAAGGCACAAGCGTGCAAAACGAGTTCAACGTGCAGAACAATACTGTGCAGGCAGGACTTGACAAGGCAAGAAAAGCCGTGCAGGAAATGCGCATCGAGCTGGGAGAGAAACTCCAGCCCGTAGCCGCGAAGATGCTTAACTTCACGACGCTGTTTCTGCGCTTCCTTTCCACATCCATTACATTCATCAGCCGACACAAAGGGGCTATCCTTACGCTCACCGGTACGATAGTAGCCTATACCATAGCCGTGAACGCCGCCACGATAGCCACCAAAGCCAAGGCAGCGGCCATGGTACTCGTGAACGGAGTGACCAAAGCCTACACCGCCACCGTCAAGGCACTTCACGCCGCCCACTTGATCCTGCAACTCGGCATGGCTAAGCTGCAGGGCAACTGGGCGCGTCAGTCATGGCTGATGCTCGACGTGAAGAAAGCCGGTGCATCCCTCGCCACAGGTTGGGGCGCACTCATTGCCGCAGGCGTAGCCTTGGCAGGCACGGTAATCACCCTCACCAAAAACTACATCGAAAAGCGCAAGGAACTTGAACGGCAGAAACGGGCACAGCAGGAATACCGCAACGCCACAGCCGCCATCCTCGACGTACAGAAGAAAGCACAGGAGAGCTACAACTTGGAAAAGAAGAAGCTCGAACAACTCCTAAGCATTGTCAGGGACAACACCAAAGGACTTGACGAACGCCGTGCCGCCATAGCACAGATACAGAAAGTCGTCCCCAACTACCACGCTTCGCTCAACAGTGAGGGGAAACTTACCGAACGGAACACCAATGCCATTTATGACTACCTCGCCGCGTTGAAGAAGAAAGCCGTGGCCGAAGCACTCTACGCCAAACTCGTAGAGAGCATCAGCAAACAGGCAGATGCGGAAATGGCAGCAGCGGCTTGGGAGCGCGGCATTAACTTCCGCTTGGGAGAGGTGGAGAAAGCCCGTAAGAGCTTGCAGCAAGCCAACGACTACACCGAGAGCGTCACGGGCGGACTGACGGCAGGCTTTACAGAAACCGCCGTGGTACGACGCGGAACGAATGAGATATACTCCTCAGAGCTGCGTAGGCAGGAGGACATCCTTAGGTACGACCGAGAACGTAAAGCCTTCCATGACCAAAGGGTAAAGGACGAGGAAGCCTACCAAAACTCCCTCTGGGCGTTTGCCAAGAAGAAAGGTGCGACCGCAGAACTCGAAGCCCTCGTAGCCAGCGGCGGCACGACGACCAACATAAAAGACCCAGGTTTCGGCGGTGCACCAGGCAGTGCTGGGACAGACGGAGGAACAGGCCGTAGCGGTGGCGGCAGCGGACGCGGTGGTCATGGCACCACCACCGACCCTATAAAGGATGCCATCGAACAGCTCCAGCGCGAAGCCATCGCCAAGCGGCTCTACAACGAAATGCAGTACCGCGCAGGGCTACGCGACGAGCAGGAGTACGAGCGTCAGAAGTTCGTCATCGAGGAAGAATACCTCGCTGCCGCACAGAAGCTCTATGAGGAAGGCTCAAAGGAATGGAACGAGTTGCAGCAAAAGCGGTTCGACAACGAACGCGCCATGCTGCAACAGCGCGACGACTGGTCGCTGCGCGACATCGACCGACAGGAGAACGAGGAAATGCGTGCCTTGCAGGACAAATATCTCGCCAACCAGCTCACCGAAGAACAGTACCAGGAAGAACTCCTGCGCATCAAGCTCGAATACGCCAAACGCAGAAAGGACTACACCGCACAGGTAGGCAGTGAATATGAAGCCAAATATGCCGAGCAATACGAAGAAGAAGCCTACCGCCAGCGCATAGAGCGTCAAAAGAAGTTCCTGCAGCAAGCACAGCAGATGCAAAAGGAATACTTCAAAAAGAGCCTTGATGAGCAGGAGCAGGATGAAATCGCCTTGCTTGCCCGTCTTATCGAGGCAGGCGTCATCGCCAAGGAAAAGGAAGAAGCCTATAAAGCGGAGATACAGAAGAAGTACGCTGACCTCAGAGCCAAGCAGGAGAAAGCAGCAGCCGATGAAGCCGCCAAGAAGAAAAAAGAGGAGGACGAGAAGAAAGGCAAGCTCGAAGAACCGATGAAGAACGGCAACTCCACCCTCGACGAGTGGAGCGACAGCTTCATCACGATGATGCAGAACCTCAACAGTCTGCAACAGAAACTCAAAGACGGCGAAGCTTCGTGGCAGGACTATGCCGCCGTAGCCACTGCCGCCCTCGGTATGATTTCCTCTGTCGCTTCAAGCTTTACTCAGCTTTTCACAGCCGAACAGCAAGGCGAGGAACAGACTATCGAGAAGAAGTATGAAAAGGAATTGGAAAAGGCTGGCAGCAACAGCAAGAAACGTAAGAAGATAGAGGAACAGAAAGAGAAAGAGCTTGCAGCCGTCAAGAACAAGTACAACAGCAAGGCGATGGTTATGGAATTGGCGCAGGCAGTAGCCAGCACCGCCATGGCCGCCATCAACGCCTACGCCAGTGCCGCAGAGATACCCCTTATCGGTCATATCGTGGCACCCATAGCGGCAGCGATGGCTCTTGCCGCAGGAGCCGTGCAGATAGCCACCATCAAGAAACAGCACGCAGCGCAGGCAAGCGGGTATTACAGCGGTGGCTTCGTTTACAGCAAAGGAGGATTTACCAAAGGTAACTCCTACAGAAAGGAAGCCGGCATCGTTCACGAGGGCGAGTTCGTGGCGAGCCACGAAGCCGTGAACAATCCGCAGTTGCTGCCCGTGCTTAGGCTCATTGACCAAGCCCAAAGGAACAACACCGTGGCACGCCTGACGGCGGAAGACGTGAGCCGCACACTACCGGGCAACCCTTTGTCGATAGTGTCCTCACCAATGCGTCTTGCGGAACAGTCCACAAGAGCCATTGCGACAGCCGTCCCAAGCTCTGCTTCTAATAACGAGACATCGGGGAACGGCACGGGCACTTCCGACCAACGCACGGCGGCAGCGTTGGAACGCCTCACGGAACGTTTGGAACAGCCCATCGAAACATTCGTTACGATAGACGGCCCAAACGGACTGCACAGACAATATACCAAGTACCAGAAAATGCTCAGCAGGAAGTAGTATGATAGAAATAAGAATAAATGATATGCCGGCCGTCCTAAAGACAGGCACGCAAATCAAGTTCACAAGAGAAAATCCCTTCTTCTCCGAAGCAGGGGACTACACCCTCGATGTTACCTTTCCCCTCGCAGGGTGCAGCCAAAACCAGAAAATCTTCGGGACGGTACACCGACCCGAAATGTCGCGCAAAGCCTTGCTTCGACGCTCATTCACCTTTCGCCTGCAAGCAGGCTTGTTCTCCCTTTCGGGCAAAGCCGCCGTGACGGGAGTAACACAAGAGGAAATCAAGCTCCAACTCCTTGCAGGCAAGTCTGCCTTCAACTTCGACAGCACGGACACCGAGAGCGGAGAGGACGTCTATATCGACGAACTCAATCTCGGACGCATGACGCAACGCATCTGGGACAGGTTCAACCTATGGGCAAGTGCCAACATGCAGGAATACATAGACAGCTATTTAGGCAACGGCTGGAACTACGGCAGGAACAACTCCCTGCCTGCGGTGATGATCTCAAAAGCCATGACCGCAGCAGACC
Organism: Bacteroidaceae bacterium; assembly: GCA_017444485.1. Taxonomy (GTDB): domain Bacteria; phylum Bacteroidota; class Bacteroidia; order Bacteroidales; family Bacteroidaceae; genus Alloprevotella. The sequence goes on from JAFSWM010000092.1 coordinate 14,047, forward strand.
GCAGCCACTTCATGTTCGGAGACAGCGACATGACCGACTGCGTGTTCTTTCCTATCTACTCTGAGGAAGACGAAGCATGGAGCAACTGGCTCGACTACCGCTATTGGGGTGATGACATCTACATGGGCGACAGTGCCAATCCGCGCCATACCTGGCGCATGGATATGGAAACATATTACTTCCGGCTGAAAGCAGGAAAGTCGTTTCCCTTGCCCCACACGCAGCCGCCGGGCAGGTATCTGTTCCAGGAACTGACGTACAACAGCGGCACGCCCGTAACCGATGATTTTTCTATTGCACCGCAACCATACCTCTGCTATGTGGTGGAGAGTGTCTTTGCCGCACTCGGCTATACGCTCCATCCGGCAGACAACGCGCTACGGCACGGGGCGTTCAAGAACGTGTTTCTCGCCAATGCTCGTAATACGGAATACCTTGCCGACGTCCTGCCGCACTGGACGGTCAAGGAATTTTTCGAGCAGTTGCAGAAATTCCTCAATGTGATGGTAGTCGTCAACGGAAACAACGTCAGCATTGTTTCAAGGAATACCGCCTACCAGAACGGCGAACCTACTGTGCTTCGTGCCGTCACGGACGAGCAGAGCACCGACCTTGACGAAGAAGCCGACACGAAAGACCCCACGGCAGGCAACGTGGGCTATGCCTTCCCCGATGCCATGACCGCCAAGAACCGCCTCGGTGAACGGTACGACCGCGTAGAGGTGCGCTTCTTTGACAGCTATGCCGCAATAGAGGAAGACTTCAACGCCCTGCAAAGCGATGAGAAGATGCAGAGCAACATCCTCTATATCGACATGGCAACGGGAGAACGGTACTACATCGCTACGGACATCAACGCATCGTCATTATTTGAGTACTCCCTGAAAACCTGCGACCTTATGGGCCCGTTGTGGCGCACAAGGACGCTGAAAGTGGATAATGAACTGAAGTTCGTGCCGTGCCGCATGAGCGACTACACGCCAACCTACCGCATCAAGATGGAATGGGGAGACGCGGTGAACAAGTATGTACCGCAGTCGCAGCCGTACCCTTTGCATCCTGAGAACGTGGACTTGGACGGCGGACAGTACGGCGGTTTTCATATTCCTTACCTTGTAACGAGCGACACCAGGGAGAGCAACCATGCCTGGACGTTCAGCATACACCGCAACATCATGCAGGTGGAGGGGAGTGATGCCGACGAGGAAAGCGAATACTACACCGAAGCCACCGCCAAGCGCGATGTAATAGAACTCGCCTACAACGCAGATGCCGAGCATCAGTTCTGCTACGAGCAGACCTACCAGCCCTTGGCTAACTATCCCGCCACGCGAGAGGTACGCATGGCTTATCCCGTAGGCGTGCCGTACTACGGCGACCGCTTCGGCAGTTGGAAGGACGAGGGCGAGCATCTCTTTGTCATACGCAACCGCACAGGGCAGGTGGCGCAGGAACTCGACGCTTTGTCGCTCGACATCGACACGCGAAGCGTCACGCAGTTTCAGTTCACGGACAACCTTTTCGACCCTGCGGCAGTCGTGATTATCCGAGGAAGAAAGTACGTTTGTCAGAAACTCGAAGTAACGATAGACGAGAACGGCTTGCAGCCAATGAAGCGCGGCTACTTCTACGAGATAGGAACGTAGAAGCATCCGCGCTTGGCTATCCGTTTTGCCTATACATTATTATATATAGGCTCACATCATCATCTTGACAAGCCGTGATGCCTGGTCTTGAACGGACGACTTCAAAATTTTCGCATAAATTTGAGTCGTTTTTATGTTCTTGTGCCCAAGCATCCTTGCCACTTTGTCTATCGGTACGTTGTACGACAAGACGACCGTGGCGAACGTGTGGCGTGCCACATGGAAAGAAATGTTTTTCTTGATTCCAAGTTGCTTTTCCAAGACGTGCAGGTACATGTTCAGTTTCTGGTTGCTTATTCTTGGCAACTCGTAATTGTACTTCTCCAGCACGGCAAGGGCAGGGGGAAGGATAGGGGTGTAGAAGTCGCTTCCCGTCTTGGTGCGCTTGCCGTCGATATAGATAATATCGTCTTGCTTCTCCGTCATCGTCTCGAAGTCGAACGACATCACGTCGATGTATGCCAAGCCGGTATAGGCAGCGAAGACGAACAAGTCGCGCACGCGCTGCAAGTACCTGTCTTTTATCTCCGCGTCGCGGAGCAGGACAAGTTCTTGCTCCAACAGCGGTTTGCGTTCCTTGTTGCGTCCGCGCTTTATCTTGACGGCAAGATAAGGATCGCGGTCTATAAGTTCTTTTTGGTACGCCATCATGATATAATGATGCAGGCGTTTGTGGTAGTTGTCAATCGTCGCGCTGCCAAAAGGCTCTCCGTTGGGCTTACGTTTGGCACGGAGATACAAATCGTAGTCCGTGATATTGGCAGGTGTCAGGTCGGCAAAGGTCTTTATCTTGCCGAAGGCTTCCACATCACGAAGCGACACAAGACGCTGCCGACGGGTGTCGTGGTCGATTTGTTCCTGCGCTATGCAGTCGCGCATAAAATCGATGAAAGAACCTTGTTTAGGGTCTATCACCGCTTCATTTTCTGGATTGATGTGTTTGTTTAGGTTTTCCATCGTCAATTCTTCGCCGTAACGGTGCATGGAACGACATATTTCTTCGTATTCCCTAAGTAGGACTTTCAGTTCCATACTTTCGGAATACTTTTGCCATTCCATTGCCGTGCAAGATTTGACGGTTACGAACTTTCGCACGGTGTGCGACAAACGAATTTGGATTTGAACGCTCCCTACGCCTTTTTTTTCGAGCGTTTTCTTTCGGTCGAATACGACCGAGCAAAATCTTTCTTTCATGCTTCTGCATTTTTTTGCAGCAGACTCTAAAAAGATGGAAATTCCAAATTTCGGGTATCCCACTTGGTGTTTTACACCCCCTTTTGGGTATCCCACTGGTTACTTGGTACCCCATTTGGGTATCCCAGTACCCCGTTTTTTTGTCATTTCGTGTTATCTCTTGTCAAGTCAAACTGCGTTTGTGAATAATTATCTTCACAGATTGCAGAACCTTGAAACTCTGTGTGTTACGCTAAACCCCCGTATAATAAAGGGAATGAAAAAGCGAGAACCTTTAAGTTCTCGCAAGATGGTTTCGCGGTGCGTACGGGACTCGAACCCGTGACCTCATGCGTGACAGGCATGCATTCTAACCAGGCTGAACTAACGCACCATTGTTGTTTTGCGAGTGCAAAGGTAGGGCTTGCAGGAATAACTACCAAGAGTTTTCCTGTTTTTTTTCAATTATTGCTCGTTTTTTAAGGTAGAGCGTTTAGAATTGCTGTGTCTGAAATAAAGAAAACAATGGTTAAGAGGGACGGTATGAGGCGAATGCTACTTGTGGGCACTATAATACTTCAGGGCTTCATGCACATTGGCAATAATAGCACCGCTACTGTATGTGGCACCAGTCATCGCGTCGGGACGGAGAGCAAGGGCTTGGCTAACGCTCTTACCTATGTATTGTTTGAAAATCTTGTTTTTGGCGCTGTTGAAGAACTCGGGCGTTTCTTGATTGGGGAGTGCTTTTATGGCTTTCACCTTGTCGCCTACGATGGTAACTTCAAGCGGTACTGCACCCGCATAGCCGCATACTTTAGGCGTCAGTTTTGTGGTATTCACGACGTAGGCATCGCCCTTGCGGGTCATGATCCCATCGCCAGGCTTCAAGGATAGGAAAATGGTCAATGCGGCGGCGACAACCAGCACCGAGCATAAGACAATGAGTATTGTTTTTCTATTCATCATGGATTGAGTTTGTCAAGGGTTTGATTAAGATTGAAAAAATTACCAACGTACACGTTTGTCGCGCGTGATGAAGACGATTGTAGAAATGATGAAGGCGAGGATGAGCGATTCTAATACCATTAACACACGTTGCGGCCCGGCATGCTTCACTGGCACGCTGGCGTTTTGAAGCACGGTGAACGCTGGTGTACGTTCCTGCACCTTACCCTTTGCGGTTTGCACCTGTGTGAGCAATTGGCTGTAAGTATTGAAAGCCAGTTGCATCTCATCTTCCAAGTCACGCTCTTTTGATTTAAAGGACTCCAACACCAGATCTTGGTTGGCATCAACAAATGTGGCGTAGTCGTGTTGTTTCTGCAGGTAACTGGAATGTGCCTTCTCGCAAAGTTTCTCTACATGTTCAAGGTCCCTTCTGGCTTTGACCGTACGATACTGTATGATGAAGTCTTGCAGGCGCTGGCGGACGGTGTCGGCTATAAGCGCTGCCACAAGAGGATCTTGTGCCGTCGTGGTGATTGTGATGACATCAGTCTTTTTATCGACGGTACAGTTGATGGATGCTTTTATGGCGCGCATAATCGCATCTTCCTCAAATGTCAGGGCAAAAGGATTGACGGGGTCTGCTTCGCCGCGTGGTTCGCTCTTCGGTGGTGGTGCTATCCTGTTTTTCAATTTGTTCATTTCCACAGTCCACCACGGAGCTTTCTGCTTTGTTTTCAGATAATCTGCATACGTTCCCTTATATTTCCCGTCCTTGGTGGTTATTGGTATATCGAAGAGAGGAACAATGAAATCGGTGCTGCTTATCAAGTCGGGATAGAACATCGGAACGATGGCATCTGAGCCAGAAGAAGAGCCGACATTGATGCCCAAGGAAGAAGCAAATCCGCTAAAGCCTCCGATATTTGTAGGGACGTTGTATTCTGGTGCGAGCATCACAGTCACCTTATAGTATCGAGGAATACATAATGCCAACCACGATACCACTGCTCCGGTGATGACGAGGGGCAGGATGTATTTCCACTTGTTGTGCCAGATGCAACCGAAAATTGCGTTGATGCTGATTTTTTCAGACAAGACGGGGACTGTTGCAGCTGCGGGCTCCCCTACCCTCTCTTCGTCGCTATCTGAAATGACGGGGGTTGAGGTCTCATCTTTAGCAGTATCGGGCTGCTCCGATTCCTCCCGAGGCATAAATTCCTCTTTGGCCTCGGTCGGGTTTACATCAGCAGGCTTCGTTTCAGCCTTGGTTTTCTTCTTTCTATATAGACGCGGAAACTTCATTTGCTTGACTTATTTCAGGACTGTGGCAAGGACGGCAGCGAGGCTCACGCCCATCGTGCCGAGAGAGAGCATCTCTGCAAAACTGAGCCCTTTGCGCGATGCCCTGGAGGGAACGACGATTTCGCAGCCTGGCTCAATGTCACGACTACTACGCACGCGGGTGACAGTGCCGTTCATATTGACAGCAAACACGCGGTGTTTGCGAGCGCGCTGTGTGAAACCACCGCTCTGGTTGATGTAATAACTCAGCGGTGCTCCCTCGCGATAAGTGATGCTGTTGGGATAGATCACCTCGCCGTTGGTTGATACGATATTGGTGAACTGCGGGATAATGAGTCTGTCGCCGTTGCGAAGCACCACGTCCCACTCACTACCAGGCTCTGCCAAAGCTCGGTCAAGGTAGATACCGACGCTTCTTGTATCGCTCAGTTCGAGTTTGCGAACGTCAATGCTGTCGGTCACGATGAGTTTGAGCAGGGTGTTTCGTTTCAGTTGTTCCTCATAGGTCAGTACGCGTTCCAAGCGCGCACCATGCGCATACGCATCCTTTGTGAGTCCACCAGCCATCTCTATGAGGTCGGTGAGGCGCATCTCCTTGCGAGTGAGTGAGAACGTACCTTCGAAGTTGATTTCTCCAGAGGCATGGACGTGTTCCTGCTCTATATATCCTGGGCTACGGCGCACATACACCTCATCGAAGGGCTCAAGGATGAAGGCGGTGTCTGCGCCGACCACAAGACCGTTGCGCAATTCGAAACTATACCATCGCGCAGTCAGCGCACCCGTGGCATTGGCAGCACGGTCTCTGACACGCCGCGACACATCCACACGCACCAGGCTGGCGGCATCCTTCAATCCACCGGCCTGTATGATGAAGTCTTCAATACTGGTGTTGGCCACGAAGTCGTAAACGCCAGCCGACTGCACCTCGCCATATATGCTCATGGTACGCTCTTCGTGCAGGTCGCGGGTTGAGGCGATGAAGACCACATCGCGACTCTGCAACACCACATCGGGTTCGGTATGCGCCAAGACGCCGCTGAGGTTCACGGAAATGGCTTCGGTGGTATTGTCTGCGCGACGACGATGGATAAGGGCACGTCCGGTGTAAGCGTTTTCGGTCAGGCCACCTGCACGCTCTATGAGTTGGCGAAGCGTAGTGACTTCGCCGTCCACTTGGTACATGCCTTGTCTACGCACCTCGCCCTTCAGTTCTACAGCATTGCGGTAGCGGTTGAGGGTGCTGTCCACATATACGCTGTCGCCGTCGGCCATGCGGAACGCGGCCCGCTCGCCTGGTGTGACGCTATATACTGCGAGTTCGCCACCCTGCTTACGAACGAGGCTGATGTTGTCAGGATAGGCATCACCAGCCAGGCCGCCTGCATAATCAAGCAATCGGGCCAGGCTCTCGCCAGGCAGCAGTTCGTATAACATGGGGCGCTTCACCCTTCAGTCCACACGCACAAGACTTTGGTAGGCTCCGACCTGTATGATGTCATCGCTATGCAGACGCACGTTGCCGGTCAGTTTTCCGTTGAGCAGATAATCATAGATATCCACCGTGCTGATAACGCGTCCGCCTCGGATGACTTTGATGTTGCGCATTGTACCAATGTCGGTCACGCCGCCAGCCATATACAAGGCATGAAACACCGTGGCAAAGGCCGAGAGCGTGAATGTTCCGGGCGATACGACGTCGCCCATCACGCTGACAGTTATGGTGCGTGTCTGACCTACGGTGAGCCTGATCTGAGAACTCTGGTAATGACGCCCGATGGTGGAACGTAGGCGTGCAGTGGCTTGGTTGACGGTAAGGCCGCTGACACTCACGGGTCCATAGCCTTTCAAGTCGATCACGCCCTCTGGGGAAACGGTCACCTCAAAGTTTTTCTGCGAAGCACCGTAGATATCCACATAAACCTGGTCGCCAGGTCCCAAACGATAGTCGGCAGGAACAGCAATGTTCATCTCGGGCTCAAACGTCAGATTCTCCTGTCTGAAGATGTCGTGGCCGAAGATGCGCGGACCCTGCTGCTCCTGGGAGCGGGCATAGCGCTCTTGGCGTTGGTCTGTAGAATCAGCGCTGAAGTAGTAGAGCGCATCATCGTAATCCATGTCGCGCTCACGATCATTTTCGTACTGCCGCTGCCGGTTGCGGGGCTGTATAGATTGGCGTTCGCGGTCGTTGTCGTTGGCATTGTTACGGCGTGTCTCACCATTGCGTTGCCTTGTACGCGGTGTGCCCTGCTGAACGTCGCGCCGCCCTGTGGTGCCGCTCTGTTGCATTCGCTCATAGCGATCGCGCACACGCCGTATTTGCTCTACCGTCACACCACGCTCCACAAGTTTCGTGGTCAGTTCGCTGCGCGAAGTACCTCGGGCTGCCTCGCTGACAATATATTCCAACACTTGGTCGTCGGTCATTCCGGATTGTGCATACACGGGCATTGCGGCACACAAGAGGAAGGACACGAGCGCAGCAAATCCAGTCAGTCTGGAACGATATATCTTCATAGCAAAAGTTTCTTTCATACCTAATGATTTAAACGGCGGCAAGCGCTGATTATTGCACGCTTTCGGGTGTTTTCTGCACAAGCAGTCGGATTGTGGCGGTGTCGGTGGGATAGACCGTCTCGGTGGGCTGACGAGGAACGCTGTTTTCATCACCCACAAACTCCCCGAGGAACATCCCGCGAATGGTGCGACCCTCGGCAGCAATCTCATCGCGAAGGAACGAAACGACATTGTCGCGAATTTGAGTGGAACTGCCAGAGGTATGGAACGCACGGTCGCGCGGATAGTCCACATAGTCTATTACTAAGGGTTTGTCGGAAAGTTCGAGCGCCTGCATGACGGATTGAAGCACCTGTGGCAATCGCACGAACACCTGTCCCATGGCTTCGCGCACGCGGTCGAGTGAGGCCCATCGCTGCTCGCGGTAGCCCAGGCGCAGGCCTATGAAATCCACAAAAGACCAGCGGGCAGCGGCTTCGGCCACACCATCGTGGGCGTTGCAGACGCTGATGCCAAAGAGGTGGTCGGAGAAGGTGGAAGCAAGTTTGGCGGCGAATGGTTCATCGCACCGCACCGCACGCTCGTCGCCGCATACGAGCACCACGGCCTTTAAGCGATGTCGTCGTACAACTGACAGCACCTCGTGCACACGTTCTGGTCCTAAGTCCATGGCCAGCGTGTCTGGCACGGCAAGAAACACATCGAGCCCAACCGTGTCGCACACAGCGAGCAGGGTATCGAGACGCGCAAGGCACGATTCAGCCGTATCGCCTACTGCCACACGCACTGCCGCGATGCCCTGAGCACGCATATCGGCGAGCGAGGCAGCCACTATGTCGCTATTGCCAAGCGGCACATCGGTGCGTAGTGCCAGTCCAGCAAAGTATGCGGATGGCAGCGCCTTTTGCGACCATGCTGGAAGGTAGGCACAGGCGGCGAGGAGCATCGCAAAGAGGCAGGCCAATGGTGTGAAGTTCTTATTCATTGTCGGAGTGTATTCAGAAGATGGGTACTGAGGAATACGTGGGCTGACAAGACATTTGTCAGTCAAACAATCGCAGTCGGTTGGCACGTGCCTCTTCTATCGGGGTGAGCGGCTCGCGGGGGCGTGCGGCTATCTCGCGCAGTTGTGCATATTCGGCGTTAATCTCATTGAGGTAGGCTGTGCGGGTGGCAGGGTTCAACACTTTGGCCGCCACCAGCACCATCTGGCTCGCGTCCTTGGTCCAGAGCACAGGCCCCTTATAGCATGGCGCTATCTTCAAGGCCGTATGCATCTTGCTCGTAGTGGCACCGCCCACGCACACTGGCACACTGACACCGGCGACGTCCAGGGCCTTCACGGTGTTTACCATCTCGTCGAGGCTCGGCGTGATCAGTCCGCTCAGGCCAATAAGTTCGGCATGCGTTTCAATGGCGGCTTCCACGATTCTCTCTGCAGGTACCATCACGCCGAGGTCGGTGATGTCGTAACTATTGCAGGCCAGTACCACACTCACAATATTTTTTCCAATGTCGTGCACATCGCCCTTCACCGTGGCAAGCAACACGCGGCCTGCACTGCTTCCCGTCTGCTTTTCTGCCTCTATATACGGCTCCAGCACGGCCACCGCACGCTTCATCACGCGAGCCGTCTTGATGACCTGCGGCAGGAACATCTTTCCCTGCCCGAAGAGTTCGCCCACGCGGTTCATGCCTTCCATCAGCGGTCCCTCTATCACGTTGATGGCATGAGGATAGAGGCTGCGAAGTTGTTCCACAAGCGATTCAATGTCGCGCTCATCGCCCCTGCGCAGTTTCTCGGCCAGGAGTGCCTGTGGGCTGAGGCTCTCGGCAGAGGCGACGGGCGACTGTGCCGCTCTGGTTTTCAAGTCCATCGTCTGCGCAGCCAGATCGGTGAGACGCTGCGTAGCATCGCTGCGACGGCAGAGCAAAGCATCTTCGATGATCGACACATGGTCGGCAGGCAGGTCGGCGTAGGTCAACGAGGTATTGGGATTGACGATGCCCATATCCATTCCAGCGGCGATGGCATGGTACAAAAAGACGGCATGCATGGCCTCGCGGATGTAATTGTTCCCACGGAAGGCGAAACTCAGGTTGCTCACCCCACCGCTGACATGGGCAAAGGGCAGATTGTGACGTATCCAGCCCGCCGCACGAATGAAGTCGAGTGCGTAACGGTCGTGCTCGGGCATGCCCGTACATACCGCGAGGATATTGGGATCGAAGATGATGTCATCGGGGGCGAGCCCTACTATTTCGGTGAGGAGATGATAGGCTCGCTCACAGATGGCGATGCGGCGCTCGTAGGTGGTGGCTTGCCCTTGTTCATCGAAAGCCATCACCACAACGGCTGCTCCATAAGCCTTCACATCGCGGGCATGCGACAGGAACTCTGTCTCGCCATTCTTGAGCGAGATGCTATTGACCACACACTTTCCCTGAATACAACCCAGGGCCGTCAGCACCACGTCCCAGTCACTGCTGTCCACCATAAAGGGGACACGCGCCACATCGGGCTCGGCGGCCAGGAGGTTGAGGAAATGGGCCATTTCGTGCTTGGCATCAAGTAGCCCGTCGTCCATATTGATATCGATCACCTGCGCACCGGCCTCCACCTGTGCGCGTGCTATTCCCACTGCCTCGCCATATTGTTTCTCCTTGATGAGCCGCAAGAATTTGCGCGAGCCGGCCACGTTGAGGCGTTCGCCCACATTGACGAACCGGCAGTCGGTGGTCTGCTCCCAACGGTCGAGGCCTGCAAGACGAAAAGCATGGCTGCGGGCTACGGGGCGACGAGGCGTGGCCTGTTTGACCAACGCGGGCAGGCGGGCTATGTGCTCGTCGGTGGTGCCGCAACACCCGCCGACTACATTCACCAGCCCTTCATCCAAGAAGGTTTTTATCTCCTCGGCCATACGCTCGGGAGTTTGTGCGTAGTGGCCCATCGCGTCGGGCAGTCCTGCATTGGGGTGGCACGACACATAGCACGGAGCCTCGCGGGCCAAAACACGTAGGAATGGTAGCAAATCGTGCGCTCCAAACGAGCAGTTCAGTCCCATGGTCAGCACGCTGGGCCGGAGCAATGTTGTCAGCAGGGCTTCTATGGTCTGCCCGGAGAGTATGCGGCCCGACGTGTCAGCGATGGTGGCGGAAACCATCTGTGGCACTCCCCTACCCGACTGCTCCATAGCCTGCTCGGCGGCTATCAGGGCCGCCTTCGCATTGAGAGAGTCAAAGACGGTCTCGATGAGCAGGGCGTCCACCCCGCCTTCTATCAAGGCTGTCATCTGCGTGAGGTAGGCAGCACACAGCGCGTCGAATGTCAGTGTGCGCAGTGCAGGGTCGTTCACGTCGGGACTCATGGAGAGCGTGCGGTTGGTGGGGCCCACGCTACCTACCACAAAACGAGGCCGCCCGTCGCGCGAAGCAAACTCGTCGGCCACGCTACGTGCGATTTGCGCACCGGCTCGGTTCATTTCTTCGCACAATGCCTCACAGCCATAGTCGGACTGGGAAATGACCTGTGCGGAGAAAGTATTGGTGGTGATGATATCTGCGCCGGCCTCCAAGTACCTGCGATGAACCTCCTCCACGATGGCGGGCTGCGAGAGGCACAGCAAGTCGTTGTTGCCGCGCTGCATACCGGCCAATTGGCCAAAACGAGCGCCACGAAAGTCCTCCTCGCTCAGGTTGAAACGCTGAAGCATCGTGCCCGTGGCGCCATCGAGCACCAGCACACGCTCCTGCAAGGTCTGTTCAAGGAGGGACTTCATCGGTGTGGCCTAATAATTCTTCTGAAAAGCACGCCCCATCTCGCGCTTGGCTTCGCGCTCCTTGATGCCCTGGCGCTTGTCGTAATCGCGCTTGCCACGACAGAGCGCAATGTCGAGTTTGGCAAGGCCCTTCTCGTTGATATAGAGCAGCAACGGGACGATGGTGATGCCCGGCGACTTACTCTCGTTGGCCAGTTCGCGTATCTCGCGACGGTTGAGCAACAACTTGCGCTCACGGAGCGGGGTATGGTTGCGGAAAGAGCCGAAAGCGTACTCGGCGATGTACATATTCTTCACCCATACCTCTCCATCCTGCACCAGGCAGTAGGTATCGGCCAGGCCGGCCTTTCCGGCACGGATGCTCATGATTTCTGTGCCATAGAGCACCAAGCCCGCGGTGAACGTCTTGAGGATATGATAATCGAACTGCGCTCGGCGGTTCTTGATCTGGATTTGTAGCGGTTTTTTCATGCTCACTCAATGGTCACAAAATCATTCAAGTGGGCGTCCACATAGGTCGCCACGGCTTCTACATAGGCATCAACGTGATCAATAAACGTGTCGTCGAGTTCGTCAAACTCAGGGTGCGACTCATAGAGCGCCATAAACTCGTCGTCGTCCATCTCGGCGGTCAGTTCGGCGGCATAACGCCTATAAAGGTGCGCGGCCTCATAGACCATCTTGGACAACTCGCGCAGGCCCCACAAGCGCATCATCTTGGCAAACGGATTGCGAAAAAAGAAATCGCCCCAGCCATTGTGAATCAACTGAATAAAGCCTCCCTCCTCCACCTCGGTACGCAACACATCAAAGGCCCAGAGCGTGAGTTGCTCGGTAGAGAGGCGTTCCATGGACTCTGCGGTGATCTCACCGCCTGCAGCCTCACGAACAGCCTTTGTCACGGCCTCAAGGAAGCCAGCGGGACCGCCCTGCTCTGCCGCACAGCGCAATACGTCGTCTTTTATCGTGATAGTCATCGTGTCTGCTATTCTCGCAACGCGCTATGCGACAGCGCGAAGCGGCGTGCAAAGTTACCGCATTCTCACCAAACCTCCAAGCGTTGTACGAGTTCGTTTGGAATAGGCCGCACCGCGCATTCTGGTGCACCGCGACTTCCCTATTTACAGAGCAGTGGACACAAGGTGCGTTGTAGGAAAAACTACATCCGTGTGACTTTAAAGTCACACGGACCTAGTTTATACGACGTCGCTATGTAGGTTTGAGAATATCGGGAGCGGACGTGCAGACATAGGTTTTCATCAATTCCTACTCGCTCTGTGCAACATATACCCCTTTCCTGCTCAACCCTGGGAGCGTGGGCGTCTCGCCCGCGACAGCTAGTATCTCGGCGCAGGACTTCACCCTACACTAAAAATCCGCATCAACCTGGGCAAAAACAACATTTATCAAAAAAAGAAACAAAACTCCCCGAACCTGACGGCACGGGGAGTTTTCGTATTGTGGGAAGAAATGTATTGAATACGATTATTCAACAGGCTGGGTGGTGTCCTCGTCGGTCTCAGCGGCGGGAACTTCAGCGGTCGGGGCTTCCTCGGCTACGGGAACCTCTTCTGTAACGTCCTCTGCAGCCTGCGCCTCTTCGGCAGCGGGAGCAGCGTCAGCGGCTTTCTTGCCACCACGGCGGCTGCGACGCGTGGCCTTCTTCTGAGTCTTGGCCATGTTTTCATCGTAATCAACGAGTTCGATGAAACACATGTCTGCGCCATCGCTGGGACGGAAACCTGTCTTGATAATACGCGTGTAGCCACCAGGACGATCGCCTACCTTCTGCGAAATCTCCTTGAAAAGTTCGGTGACAGCGAACTTATCCTGCAGATAACGGAAAACGACGCGGCGATTGGTAGTAGTGTCGGTCTTGCACTTCGTGATGAGCGGCTCGACATACTTCTTCAGGGCCTTAGCCTTGGCGAGAGTCGTAGTGATTCTTTTGTGCTTGATCAGAGAAACGGACATGTTTGCGAGCATGGCGTTCCTATGAGAAGCAGTACGGCTCAGATGGTTGAATTTCTTGTTGTGTCTCATTGGTGAGTTTAGTCTTTTTCTAACTTGTACTTAGTGATGTCGGTGCCGAACGACAGATTCAGACTCGCGAGCAAATCATCAAGCTCGGTGAGCGATTTCTTGCCAAAGTTGCGGAACTTCAGGAGGTCGGACTTGTTGAACTGGACGAGGTCGCCAAGCGTGGAGACTTCGGCAGCCTTGAGGCAGTTGAGCGCACGGACAGAGAGTTTCATGTCGGTGAGCTTCGTCTTGAGAAGTTGGCGCATGTGGAGCACCTCTTCGTCAAACTCCTTGTTCTCCTCCTCGGCACGGTCTTCAACGGTGATCTTCTCGTCGGAGAAGAGCATGAAGTGCTGAATGAGGATCTTGGCCGCGTCCTGAAGGGCGTCTTTGGGCGTTACGGAACCGTCCGTAGTGATGTCAAGCGTCAGCTTGTCGTAGTCGGTCTTCTGCTCTACGCGGAAGGGATCAACCTGATACCTAACGTTACGGATGGGGGTGTAGATAGAGTCAATGGCAATCTGCGACACCTCGGTGCAAAACTCGCGATTCTCATCAGCGGGGACGTAGCCGCGTCCCTTGTTGATGGTGAGCTGAATGTTGAGCACGGTTTTGCTGTTGGTAATGTGGCAGATGATGAGGTCGGGGTTCAACACCTCGAAACCTGCAAGTTTACCAGCGATGTCGCCGGCGCGGAATTCCTTGGTGTTGGACACCTCGAAACTCACGGTTTCGCCCTCGCTCTCGTACTCAGGGAGACGACGGAAGCGAACTTGCTTGAGGTTGAGAATAATGTTGGTTACATCCTCACGCACACCTTGTATGGAGGCGAACTCGTGATCCACACCGTCGATCTTGAGGGTGTTGATGGCGTAGCCTTCCAAGGAGGAAAGCAGGATGCGACGCAGAGCATTACCTATGGTAACGCCGAAACCGGGTTCAAGAGGACGGAATTCGAAGACGCCGTGCTTGTTGTCGCTTTCGAGCATTACGACTTTGTCGGGCTTTTGAAATGCTAATATCGCCATGTGTGAGTTGTTGTGGGTGTTGGTGATGTGGTGTGGTGACGCTGCGTACTACATGGGCGCAGCAAAGGGCTTGGCGCAATGCCGAAACTCTGACTACGACACGTGGCCGCTGCCGGACACATATTGCTGAACCGGCAAGAGCGGCTATGTGGCGTTAGTTCTTAGAATAGAGTTCGACGATGAGCTGCTCCCTAATGTTCTCGGGAATGTCAGCGCGCTCGGGGCGATGCAGAAACTTGCCGCTCTTGCTGCTCTCGTCCCATTCAATCCAAGCGTACTTGCCGTGGTTGAAACCAGCGAGCGAATCGGCCACAACCTCGAGGGACTTGGACTTCTCGCGAACGCCAACAATCTGACCGGGCTTTACGCTGTAGGAGGGGATGCCCACTACCTTGCCGTCAACCACGATGTGGCGGTGGTTAACGAGCTGGCGTGCGGCGGCACGCGTCGGAGCGATGCCAAGACGATATACCACATTGTCGAGGCGGCTCTCCAGGCTCTGAAGAAGAACCTCACCGGTGATACCGGTGGAGCGGGCGGCCTTTTCGAACAGATTACGGAACTGTTTCTCCAAAACGCCATAGGTGTACTTGGCCTTCTGCTTCTCAGCGAGCATGATGCCGTACTCTGAAGTCTTGCGACGGCGGTTGTTGCCCTGCTGGCCAGGGGGGTAGTTGCGCTTGGAAAGCACCTTGTCGGGGCCAAAGATGGCTTCGCCGAACTTGCGTGCTATGCGGGTCTTAGGACCTGTGTATCTTGCCATAATTTGTAGTGCTTACTGTATGGGGAATAAAAAGATTTGGTATTGCCAATTGCGTGTCGCAGATTATACCCTGCGGCGCTTCGGGGGACGGCAACCATTGTGGGGCAGCGGGGTCACATCAACAATCTCGGTGACTTCGATGCCTGCACCATGTACGGTGCGGATGGCGCTCTCGCGACCATTGCCCGGACCTTTCACATAGGCTTTCACCTTGCGCAGACCGAGGTCGTAGGCCACCTTCGCGCAGTCCTGCGCGGCCATCTGGGCTGCATAGGGAGTGTTCTTCTTTGAGCCACGGAAGCCCATCTTGCCAGCGCTGGACCAGGAGATTACCTGACCTTCGTTGTTGGCAAGCGAAACGATAATGTTGTTGAAGGAACTGTGCACATGGAGCTGTCCCTGAGCGTTTACCTTCACAACCCTCTTTTTTGCTGCAACTGTTTTCTTTGCCATAGTCTATTGCTTATTTAGTTGCCTTTTTCTTGTTTGCCACAGTCTTCTTCTTGCCCTTGCGGGTGCGGGCGTTGTTCTTCGTGCTCTGGCCGCGCACAGGCAGACCGATGCGGTGGCGGATGCCACGGTAGCAGCCGATGTCCATCAGGCGCTTGATGTTCATCTGAACCTCGGAGCGGAGGTCACCCTCGACCTTGTACTCCTCGCCGATGACGGCACGGATCTTACCGGCCTGATCGTCGGTCCAGTCCTGGACTTTGATCCCTCTGTCAACACCTGCCTTGTCAAGGATCTTGCAGGCGCTGCTGCGACCTATTCCATAGATATAGGTCAAGGCGATTTCACCTCGCTTGTTTTGAGGCAAATCTACACCAACTATTCGTATTGCCATATATAAGAGTGTGTTGTTTAACGTGAAGAGGCTAACCCTGACGAAGCTTCATCTTGGGGTTCTTCTTATTGATTACATAGAGGCGACCTTTGCGACGTACGATCTTGCAGTCGGCATTGCGCTTCTTTACGGATGCTCGTGTTTTCATTTTGCTTGTATGTCTGTGTTATTTGTAGCGGAAAACTATTCTGCCTTTGGTTAGGTCGTAGGGACTCATTTCCACCTTCACCTTGTCGCCGGGCAGGATCTTGATGTAGTGCATACGCATCTTGCCCGAAATATGGGCGATGATCTCATGACCATTCTCAAGTTCCACGCGGAACATGGCGTTGCTCAGAGCCTCAACGATGGTGCCGTCCTGTTCGATAGCGAATTGCTTTGCCATTGGGTTTGACGTGTGCTTAATGTTTGGATTGTTCTATTCTTTCGACTTCTTCAAACGAGGAGAGGATGTCGGCCTTGCCGTGGTGGATGGCGATGGTGTGCTCGAAATGGGCGCCTAAGCCGCCATCTCGTGTGGCGATGCCCCAGCGGTCGGGGAGCAAGACAATGTGTCTGTCGTACTGAGTGACCATGGGCTCGATGGCGATGCACATTCCGTCCTTCAGGAGTTCGCCTGTGCCTGGCTTGCCGTAGTTGGGCACCTGAGGTTCCTCGTGCATCTCGCGGCCTATTCCATGACCTACGAGTTCGCGGAGGACACCATAGCCGTTGGCTTCAACATGACGCTGGACGCTGTTACCGATGTCGCCAACTCTGTGGCCAGGAAGCGCCTGGGCAATGCCCTTGTAGAGTGCTTCCTTGGTGACACGAAGTAAGCGTTCGGCCTCCTCGCTCAACTCACCCACAGAGAACGTGTAGCAGGAATCTCCGCAAAAGCCGTCCAACAGGGTGCCACAATCCACCGAAACGATGTCACCGTCGCGAAGCGGACGGTCGTCGGGGATACCATGAACCACAATGTTATTGACCGATGTACACACGGCGCACGGAAAGTCACCTCCGTAGGGGTTAGGAAATCCCTTGAACGTAGGGACTGCCCCGTGGTCGCGTATAAACTCCTCTGCTATTCTGTCGATTTGCCGGGTTGTAACGCCCGGAACTATCATCTTAGCAATTTCTGCAAGCGTGTCTGCCACTAACAGGTTGGCGGCGCGCAGCAGTTCAATCTCGTCTTCTGTCTTAAGATAGACCATCCGACGCTGTTCCTCAATAGGCCGACACTGTGCGCGGACGCGCCCTTCCGGCCTTCAGCAGGCCGTCGTAGTGACGCACCATCATGTGGCTCTCAATCTGCTGCAAGGTGTCTATGACAACACCCACAAGGATGAGGAGCGACGTGCCGCCAAAGAACTGTGCAAAGCCCTGCTTGATGCCGAAGATGCTGGCGAATGCCGGCATGATAGCAATCAGAGCAATGAACAAGGAACCAGGCAGCAGGATGCGCGACATTACGGTGTCGATGTAATTCGCTGTATTCTTTCCAGGCTTCACGCCAGGAATGAAACCATTGTTACGCTTCATGTCTTCCGCCATCTGCACGGGATTCATCGTAATGGCCGTATAGAAATAGGTGAATGCGATGATCAGCACCACATATATCGCGTTATACAGCACAGATGTGTTGTCGAGCAGGTTGCGCATCACCCAGCCAGGGTTCTCGCTCCTCACCAGGGTGAGGGGGATAAACATCAGAGCCTGGGCGAAGATGATCGGCATCACGTTAGCCGCAAAAAGTTTCAGCGGGATATACTGCCGGGCACCACCGAGTTGGCGGTTGCCCTCCACACGCTTAGCGTATTGCACGGGAATCTTGCGCGTGGCCTGTGTGAGCAGGATGGCGAGAGCCATCACGAACAGCAGAGCAATAATCTCAAAGAGGAACTTGATGAGGCCACCGCCCTCAGCGCCAGAAAGAGCCGTAGTGAACTCCTCGGTGAGCGCGGCGGGCATACGGGCGATGATACCTATCATAATGATAAGCGAAATACCATTGCCGACGCCCTTATCAGTGATGCGCTCGCCAAGCCAGAGGATGAACATCGAACCTGCGGCAAGAATGAGTGTTGAGGTGATGTAGAACATGGCGTTGGTCTCCACGAGGAATGCACCATTACCAACCTGAGAATGGAGGTTGATGAGGTACGATGGTGCCTGGAACAGCAGCAGGGCCACAGTAAGCCAGCGTGTGAGCTGGTTTATCTTGCGACGCCCGCTCTCGCCCTCGCGTTGCATTTTCTGGAAATAGGGGACGGCTACTGCAAGAAGCTGGATGACGATGGAAGCCGAGATATAGGGCATGATACCGAGCGCGAACACGGAAGCGTTTTCAAAAGCGCCTCCAGAGAACATGTTCAGCAAGGACATCAGACCCTCACTGGTTTGCTCGTGCAACTGCTGAAGCGCGCCAGGGTTCACACCTGGGAGCACCACAAACGAGCCGAACCGGTAGATGGCGACAAAGAGGATGGTGATGAGCAAGCGGGTGCGCAAATCCTCAATACGCCAAATGTTCTTGATGGTCTCGATTATTTTCTTCATCGACTAATCTGAGATGTTTGTTAGAGTTTCGTAACCGTGCCTCCTGCAGCGGTGATAATCTCTTCGGCCTTCTTAGAGAAAGCGTGGGCAGCAACGTCAACCTTGGCGGTAAGTTCGCCCTTGGCGAGGATCTTCACCAACTGGTTCTTGGAGATGAAGCCAGCGGCACGCAGTTCCTCAAGACCGATAGTGGTGAGATTCTTTTCTTCAGCCAGGGTTTGCAACGTGGAGACGTTGATAGCTTTATACTCCACACGGTTGATGTTCTTGAAGCCGAACTTCGGCAACCGGCGCTGGAGGGGCATCTGTCCACCCTCAAAGCCGATCTTCTTCTTGTAGCCTGAACGCTGCTTGGCGCCCTTGTGACCACGGGTGGAGGTGCCGCCCCTGCCGGAACCGGGACCGCGGCCTATACGTTTGCGAGTCTTGATGGAGCCTGCTGCGGGTTTAAGTGTATGTAACTTCATAAGATAGTCTGTGTTTGCTTATGTGTGGGTTCTTTAGTCAATGACCGTTACGAGGTGGCGTACCTTACGGATCTGTCCGCGCACGGTGGGTCCGTCGGGCAGTTCAACCACCCGGCCCATCTTTCTCAGGCCCATGGCATCGAGGGTGCGCTTTTGGTCAATCGGCGCGCCGATGCGGCTCTTGGTTTGCTTTACCTTGATTGTTGCCATCGTTTTCTTAACCTTTAAAGACTTTTTCCATGGATACTCCGCGCTGCGCCGCAACCATACGGGCATCGCGCATCTGGCTCAGTGCTGCGAAAGTCGCTTTTACGAGGTTGTGGGCATTGGACGAGCCTTTCGACTTGGCGAGCACGTCCTTGATGCCAGCGCTCTCGAATACTGCACGCATTGCACCGCCGGCTACTACACCGGTACCTTCGGAGGCGGGCATAACGAGAACCTTAGCACCGCCGTAGCGGGCAAGTTGCTCGTGGGGAACAGTGCCTTTGAGTACGGGAACCTTGATGAGGTTCTTCTTAGCGGCCTCAATTCCTTTGGCAATGGCTGCCTGTACCTCGCCGGCCTTACCCAGGCCGTGGCCTATTACGCCCTTGCCGTCACCTACCACCACAATGGCGGCGAAGGTGAACGTGCGGCCACCCTTGGTGACCTTGGTCACACGATTGATAGCAACCAGTCTATCTTTTAATTCTTCGCTGCTAACGTTAATTCTGCTTGCCATAATCATTTAGAATTTTAGACCTCCCTTGCGGGCGCCTTCTGCGACTTCTTTCACACGACCGTGGTAGAGGTAGCCGTTGCGGTCGAATACTACTTCACTGATTCCTGCTGCGAGGGCTTTCTCGGCAACTAACTCGCCTACTTTGCCTGCTTTCTCGGTCTTGGTGCCACTTTCAATGGCAAGCGAGGAAGCGCTAACGAGCGTTGTAGCAGTCATATCGTCCACGAGCTGGACGTAAATCTGCTTGTTGCTGCGGAAAACGCTCATACGCGGACGTGCCGCTGTGCCGGATATTTTGCTGCGAACCCTGTACTTAATACGGATGCGGCGTTGTTCTTTCTTTGTCGTCATAATCTTACGCTGTTAGTTTATTTCGCACCGGCGGCCTTGCCCGACTTGCGGCGTATCTGCTCGCCGAGGAACAGCACACCCTTACCTTTGTACGGCTCAGGCTTCCGGAAAGAACGGATCTTGGCGCACACGAGGCCAAGGAGCTGCTTGTCGCAAGACTCAAGGCAGATGTACGGGTTCTTGTTACGCTCTGTTTTGGTCTCCACCTTGATTTCGGCGGGAAGTTGGATGAAGATGGGGTGTGTGTAGCCCAGAGAGAACTCAATGAGGTTGCCCTGGTTGGACACGCGGAAGCCCACGCCCACGAGTTCCATCTCCTTCTTATAGCCCTGGCTGACGCCAACGACCATGTTGTTCACCAGCGCGCGGTACAGGCCATGGAAGGCTTGCTTCTGCTTCTGGGGCACTTCGCTCTTCTCGTCAATTGAGAACGACATGCTGCCGTCCTCCACCGAGACGATGATGGAAGGATCAACGCTTTGGCTTAACTCACCCTTCGGACCTTTAACGGTCACTACATTATCCTTCAGCGTAACCGTTACGCCGGAGGGAATGTTAATCGGCAATTTACCTATTCTTGACATAGTGTTGTTCCTTGAATTAGTACACGTAGCACAATACTTCTCCGCCCACTTTGAGGTCGGAGGCTGCCTTGTTGGTCATCACGCCCTTAGAGGTGGACACGATGGCGATACCAAGGCCGTTAATCACACGGGGCATGTCGCGGTAACCGGTGTACTTGCGAAGGCCGGGGCGCGACACACGCTTCAAGACGCGGATAGCATTCTCGCGGGTCTGCGGATTGTACTTCAGCGCGATCTTGATCGTTCCCTGCGGGCCATCGTCCTCAAACTTGAAGTTGAGGATGAAGCCCTGGTCGAAGAGGATTTTGGTAATCTCCTTCTTCAGATTCGACGCAGGCACTTCTACCACCCTGTGCTTGGCACGGATGGCATTGCGCAGTCGCGTCAGATAATCTGCAATAGGATCTGTCATTGGTTTGTTGTTGTTTAATTGATCGGGACTGTCCCGACAATATTAAAGAATGTAAGTGTTCGCTGTGGTATGTGGTCGTTACCAACTTGCCTTGCGCACGCCGGGGATGAGTCCTTGCGACGCCATCTCGCGGAACTGTATGCGGGAGAGGCCGAAAAGACGCATGTAACCCTTCGGACGACCAGTGATCTTGCAGCGGTTGTGCAGACGAATGGGGTTGGCATTGCGGGGGATGGCCTGCAGTTTGCGGGCTGCCTCGTAAGCCTCGGCGGGATCATCGCTCTTGTTGACGATTTCCTTGAGGGCTGCACGTTTCTTTGCGTACTTGGCTACAAGTTTGGCACGGCGCACCTCGCGCGCCTTCATTGATTCTTTTGCCATATCTCAGTCTTTCTTGTTAGCGTTTTTGAAAGGCAGGCCGAACTCCTTGAGCAGGGCATATCCCTCCTCGTCGGTCTTGGCTGTGGTAACAAACGTGATGTTCATACCCACGATGCGCTCGATGGAGTCAATGTTGATCTCCGGGAAGATAATCTGCTCGTCAATGCCGAGGGTGTAGTTGCCGCGTCCGTCGAGTTTGCTGTTGATGCCTTTGAAGTCACGGATACGCGGGAGAGCCACGCGCACGAGGCGCTCGAGGAACTCGTACATACGCTCACGGCGCAGTGTCACCATCACGCCGATGGGCATCTTCTTACGGAGTTTGAAGTTGGCCACGTCCTTACGCGAGACGGTAGCGACGGCTTTCTGGCCAGTGATGGCAGAAAGTTCGTTGATAGCCACCTCAATGATTTTCTTGTCGGCGGTGGCCATACCCAGTCCCTCGTTGATGACGATCTTCTTGAGAACGGGGATCTGCATCGGGGACGAGTAGCCGAACTGCTTCATCAGAGCCGGAGCGATGCGCTCGGCATATTCTTTCTTAAGGCTTGCTGTGTTACTCATTATTTGATCACCTCCCCTGATTTTTTAGCATAGCGAACCCGTTTCCCGTCTTCCATCCTGCGTCCGATGCGTGTCGGCTTGCCAGATTTGGGATCAAGGGGGTTCAGGTTAGAAATATGTATAGGAGCCTCCATCTTCACGATGCCGCCCTGCGGGTTTGCAGCGCTGGGCTTCTGGCTCTTGGAGACGATGTTCACGCCCTCCACGATGGCGCGCTGATCGCTCACCAGCACTTTGAGGACTTTGCCGGTCTTACCCTTGTCCTTGCCGGTGTTGACGAAAACGGTGTCGCCTTTCTTTATGTGTAACTTGCTCATGACGTTTCGGTGTTTTGGGTTAAAGCACTTCGGGTGCGAGCGAGACCACTTTCATATTCACTGCACGGAGTTCGCGTGCCACGGGGCCGAAGATACGGCTTCCACGGAGTTCGCCGGCGTTGTTGAGCAGGACGCAGGCATTGTCATCAAAACGGATGTAGGAACCGTCGGGACGACGGATCTCCTTCTTCGTGCGCACGATAAGTGCTCTCGACACAGCGCCTTTCTTGAGGTCGCTCGACGGGATAACGTTCTTCACGGCCACGACAATGATGTCGCCCACTGAAGCGTACCGGCGGCGGGTGCCTCCGAGCACACGGATGCAAAGCACTTCGCGCGCTCCACTGTTGTCAGCAACAGTCAGTCTGGATTCAGTCTGTATCATATCTTACTTCGCTCTTTCAAGGATTTTTACTACCCGCCAGCACTTGGTCTTGCTGAGGGGGCGCGTCTCCATGATCTGTACGGTGTCGCCAATGTTGCAATCGTTTGCTTCATCGTGGGCGTGGTACTTCTTGGTCTTGGAAACGAACTTGCCGTAGATGGGGTGGATCTCCTTGAAGCGGGCTGCTACCACGACGGTCTTGTCCATCTTGTTGCTGACCACCACACCTTGGCGCGTCTTTCTTAAATTTCTCTTTTCCATTTGAGGCGTGTGTTACTTTTGGTTCTCAAGTTCGCCCAACACGGTTTTCATCCTTGCAATCGTGCGGCGTGCCTCCCTGATTTGGCAGGGGTTCTCGAGCGGTGTCACCTTGTGGTTGAACTTCATGCTCTCGTAGTTGGCCGTCTCGGTCTTGATGCGCTCGCGCAGTTCATCTGCGGAGAGGCTGCGGATTTCTGCAATTTTCATAATCAGGCGTTCTTATCGTAATCGTGACGTACAACGAACTTGGTGGTAACGGGGAGTTTCTGGGCGGCCAGGCGGAGTGCTTCCTTGGCAACTTCGAAACTTACACCGTCGATCTCGAAAATGATGCGTCCGGGGGTGATGGGATAAACGTATCCCACGGGGTCACCCTTACCTTTACCCATACGCACGTCAGCGGGCTTCTTGGTGACGGGCTTATCGGGGAAGATGCGTATCCAACTCTGTCCTTCGCGCTGCATATAGCGTGTCATAGCCACACGGGCAGCCTCGATCTGACGGGCAGTGATCCAGTGTGTGTCCAGGCTCTTTATGCCGAAACTGCCGAAAGCGAGTTGTGTGCCGCGGTGGGCGTTGCCTTTGGCGCGTCCTTTCTGCGGCCTACGGTATTTGGTTCTTTTTGGCTGTAACATGTCTGTGTTTCGTTAAGGTTTTACCTGCGGTCGGTTCCTGGGCGCCTACGTCCGCGACGGTCGCCGCGTCCACCGAAGTTGCCGCGAGGCTCCTTGTCTTGCTGGAAGTTGGGGGCCAGGTCGCGCTTGCCGTAAACCTCACCCTTGCAGATCCATACTTTGATGCCGAGCACGCCCACTTTGGTGATGGCTTCGTTCTGGCTGAAGTCGATGTCTGCACGGAAGGTGTGGAGCGGAGTGCGTCCTTCCTTATACATTTCAGAGCGTGCGATTTCTGCGCCGTTGAGACGTCCAGAGATCTGCACTTTGATGCCTTCTGCGCCTGCGCGCATGGCATTGCCGATGGCGTTCTTGATGGCGCGGCGATAGGCCACACGACGCTCGATCTGACGGGCGATGCTGTCACCCACGATGTTGGCGTCGATGTCAGGGCGCTTCACCTCGAAGATATTGATCTGCACGTCCTTGTCGGTCACGCGCTTGAGTTCCTCCTTGAGTTTGTCAACCTCCTGACCACCTTTGCCGATGATGATACCGGGGCGTGCGGTGCAGACGGTGATGGTGACCTTCTTGGGGGTGCGCTCAATGACGATGCGGGAGAGGCTGGCGCTGGCCAGGCGTGCGTTGAGGTACTTACGCAGTTTGCTGTCCTCAAGTATGTTTTCGCCGAAACTGTTGCCTCCGTACCAATTGGAGTCCCACCCTCGGATGATACCGAGGCGGTTGCTAATCGGATTTACTTTCTGTCCCATAGTTACTCGTTATCTGTTTTAGTTCCGACAAAAACCGTGACATGGTTGGAACGCTTACGGATGCGATATCCGCGTCCTTGGGGGGCGGGGCGCAGTCTCTTGAGGGTAAAGCCTTCGTCAACGAATATCTTGGTGATGAAAAGTTCGCCTTCTTCGGCTTTACGGGCATTCTTCTGCTCCCAATTGGCTACAGCGGAGCGCAGCACCTTCTCCACGTCGGAGGATGCGGCTTTCTTGGAGAACTGCAGCACACCGAGAGCCTTGTTCACCTCCATGCCTCTCACCAAGTCAACGACGTATCTCATCTTACGCGGCGAGGAGGGAACGTTGTTCAGTTTGGCAAAGAACATCTGCTTCTTTGCTTCTTTACGAGCCTCTGCGGCCCTTCTCTTTCTGTTACCCATTATTAATTAGAATATCTGAATGGTAATCGATGTGCCTGCTTACTTCTTGTTGCCTGCGTGGCCACCGAAACGACGTGTGGGTGCGAACTCTCCGAGTTTGTGGCCCACCATGTTTTCGGTTACATAAACAGGAATGAACTTGTTGCCGTTGTGCACTGCTATTGTGTGCCCTACGAAATCGGGAGAGATCATGCAAGCGCGCGCCCATGTCTTCACCACGTTCTTCTTGCCGCTTTCGTTCATGGCAAGGATTTTCTTTTCGAGGGATACAGTGATGTACGGTCCCTTTTTAAGTGAACGACTCATAGTTTGTTCTTTAGGCGTTAGGTTTACTTACGACGTTTTGCTCTCTCGATGATGTACTTGCTCGACTGCTTCTTGGGCGAGCGTGTCTTCTTGCCCTTGGCGTAGAGGCCGGTGCGTGAGCGCGGGTGTCCACCACTCTGGCGTCCTTCGCCACCACCCATCGGGTGGTCAACGGGGTTCATGACAACACCACGGTTGTGCGGGCGACGTCCGAGCCAGCGGCTGCGTCCGGCTTTACCAGACTTCTCGAGCGAATGTTCGCTGTTGCCCACGCTACCTACGGTTGCCTTGCATGCACTGAGCACCTTACGAATTTCGCCGCTGGGGAGTTTAATCACGCAATAGTCACCTTCACGGCTGGTGAGTTGAGCGAAGTTTCCTGCGGAGCGTACGAGCAGGGCGCCTTGTCCCGGGCGAAGTTCGATGTTGTGAATGACGGTGCCGAGGGGGATGTTCTTCAGAGGGAGACAGTTGCCAACCTCTGGAGCGGCATCTGCGCCCGACATGATTTTGTCGCCCACCTTCAGCCCGTTGGGGGCGATGATGTAGCGCTTTTCGCCGTCAGCATAGAAAAGCAGGGCGATACGAGCCGAGCGGTTCGGGTCGTATTCAATGGTCTTCACGGTGGCGGGAACACCGTCCTTCTCGCGTTTGAAGTCGATGAAACGATACTTTTTCTTGTGTCCGCCGCCGATGTAGCGTACGGTCATTTTACCGCTGTTGTTGCGGCCTCCGGTACGTTTCTTTCCGCAAACGAGAGACTTCTCCGGCACGGTTGCAGTAACCTCGTCGAACGTGCCGATAATTTTGTGTCTTTGCCCCGGTGTCGTGGGCTTTAATTTACGTACTGCCATATTTGTTTAGATATTGCCGTAGAAGTCGATGGTGTCGCCTTCGGCCACCTTCACGATGGCTTTCTTGAAAGCGTCTGTGCGGCCTTTTATGAGTCCGCTGCGCGTGTAGCGGCTCTTGCTCTTACCTGCGTAGATGCAGGTGTTGACGGCCACGACCTTTACGTTGAATTTCTGTTCCACTTCTGCCTTAATCTGAAGTTTGTCGGCTTCGGGGCGCACAATGAAACCGTAGGTACCACGCCTCTCGGTCTCGTTGTTCATCTTCTCGGTGATGAGCGGTTTGATGATGTATCCCATAATGCGTATTGTATTAGTTTAAGACAGATTCTATGTTCTCGAGAGCCTTCTCGGTGACTACCATCACGGCATTGTTGAGCACGGTGTAGGTGTTGAGGTCACCGGCGATTGCCACATTGGCTTTGGGAAGGTTGCGTGCGGAGAGGTAGACGTTCTTGTCTGATCCGGGGAGCACTACAAGCACCTTCTTCCCTGCTACTCCGAGGTCGTTCATCACTTCGACGAACTGCTTGGTGCGGGGAGCCTCAAACGTGAAGTCTTCAACGACTACCAGTGCATTCTCACGTACTTTGTAGGTGAGGGCGCTGCGGCGAGCGAGTTGCTTCACTTTCTTGTTGAGTTTGAAGGAGTAATCGCGGGGCTTGGGACCGAACACACGGCCACCGCCACGCAGCACGGGCGACTTGATGTCGCCATGACGTGCACCGCCGCCACCTTTCTGGCGACCGAGTTTGCGGGTGGAACCCGAAATTTCGCTACGCTCCTTACTCTTTGCAGTACCTTGACGCTGGTCAGCGAGATACTGCCTCACATCGAGATAAATCGCGTGGTCGTTCGGCTCTACGCCGAAGACGCTGTCACTGAGCACCACCTTGCGGCCGGTGTCCTGACCTTTTATGTCCAATACACTCAGTTCCATCACTTACGAATTATAACGATTGAACCTTTACACCCGGCAACGCTGCCCTTGATGAGGAGCAGGTTCTTTTCGGGTATCACTTTAAGCACACGAAGGTTTTGCGTCGTGACGCGCTCGTCGCCCATTTGTCCGGCCATGCGCAGCCCTTTGAACACCTTTGCAGGGTAAGAGCATGCGCCGATAGAACCTGGGGCACGCAAGCGGTCGTCCTGACCGTGGGTCTTCTGCCCTACGCCGCCGAAGCCGTGGCGTTTCACCACGCCCTGGAATCCCTTACCCTTGGAGGTGCCGGTGATGTCCACAAAGGCAGCATCGCTGAAGAGGTCCACGGTGAGCGTGTCGCCGAGGTTGAGTTCTTGATCGAAATCCTTGAACTCAGCCAAGTGGCGCTTAGGAGTCACTCCGGCCTTCTTGAAGTGTCCTTTGAGGGGCGCGGAGGTATTCTTCTCCTTGGCCTCCTGGAAACCGAGTTGCACAGCAGCGTAGCCGTCCTTCTCGACACTTTTGACCTGAGTAACGACGCAAGGACCGGCTTCGATCACAGTGCATGGCACATTCTTGCCATCAGCACTGAAAACGGAAATCATTCCGATTTTCTTTCCTAATAATCCTGGCATTTCAGTTGTTAGATTGATGTTTATTGTCTGATTTCGTGTGGCGTAGCCCGATTTGCCTTCGCGATTGGCTTGTCGGGGCGCCTTGTTGTTTTCACACAACTCGGTGGTCTATTCGACCGCCGTGAATAATAAGCAGGTATCTAGCGTTTCCTACTTTTGCGGGTGCAAAAATACAAATAGTTCTGGCACACACCAAATTTTTCTTGTCTTTTTTGTCCGATTTCTTGTTTATCTGCTGCTAAACAGCGTGTTTTCGGGGATTTTGGCAAATGGATCTTGCGGTTTCGGTGTTATCACACGCACATCAGGGAGTGAGCAGCGGAGATATCGCTGGCAGATAACGGGGAGTGGAAGGCATTATCTGCCTCGGGCGTCACAATATAAATATACGCGCACGCGCGCGTGAGGAAGGACGCGCGCGAAAGATGGTAATCAATGGGGACGAAATGCGCCGATGGCGGATTTGAAAAACGGGAGAGCGGAGGTTGTGGCGGCGAAGTGTGTTGGCGGGCCGACAAGGTGGGAGATCGGAAAAACCATTGGCTTTGCGGTTTAAACTACAAAGCCAATGGTTTTTCGAAGGTCGGAGATAGTTTGGGCCAACTCCTCCCGTGCATTGATTGCGATTGTTGAGGCAAATTCTTTATTCCTCGGGATTGCTTACACAAAAGTAGTGCGCCGTCCGCTATCGCGGCAAGGACAAAGTGTAAGCGATTGCGAAAATTGTGGCGTGGTTATTTCCGTGGCTGATGTGTAGCGTTGCGGAACGTGCTACGCCGGAATTTCTCGTCTGCCGCTTTGATGCGCAATATCTTCGAGGCAGGAATACCGCGCTGGCGCAGTTTCTTGCAGAAGGTGGCATCATATTCGGCAAACTGTCGCTGCATACGCTGCACCTCTTCAAGGAGACGTTGGCAGTCGCGCTCTGAGAGATTCTCCGTGCAAACCCTGCGACAGGCGTTGTCGATGCGATGCTTGAGTTGGCGCTGTGCGTCTTTCATCTCGAAGAAGAGCGGGAACACGATGTCGGCTTCAGCCTGCGTGAGTGCGGCCTCGCGGGTGATGAAGGTGCGCACCTTTTGGCGGAACTCCGTGGGGTTGAAGTGGCGCTTGCCCCTATGGGGTGCGGGCTGCGCTGCATGCGGTGCTTGATGCGGGTTGTGGCGCTGTGCCTGCAACGTGAGCGGACACGGCAGGGCGAGAGCCAGCGTCATAGCGAGCAACGCTGCGGCCTTTCGTATCATTTTACTGTTCATCGCTGTAGGGATAAAGGTTATGGTCGTCAACCATCAGGTAGGAATAGAGTTCATCCTGCTGGATGTTTTCCTCGGCCACCACTGCGGCGGACTGTGTCTGCATGCCGTAGCCAGCGGCTGGCTCACGTTGCTGTATGGCCTTCGTGCCGAGGGCCACCACCGCCACCACTGCCGCCGCGCTCAGATAGGGGCGCAACACATGCCACAAAGGGCGGCGCACCGTGCGTTCCTCGGCGGCTACCTCTGGAATGCGAGCCATCACGCGTGCGGGGAGGGCGTCGAAGTATCTGTCGGGCACCTTGAAGGCGTCGCAACGGGGGGCATCGGGATTGAATTGAATGGTCATGGCTGTAACTGTTTCGAATGTATGACGCAGGCGGTGGGTGAAGGTTTAATCCACTTCTTTAAAAAAGCCTTCTATCTTTTTCACCGCGATATGGTACGAGGCTTTCAGTGCTCCCACGCTGGTTCCAAGAATTTCGCTCATCTCCTCGTACTTCATCTGTTCGTAGTATTTCATGTTGAACACGAGGCGTTGTTTTTCGGGCAGTGCGGCAATGGCCTGCTGAAGTCGCACCTGGATTTCATCGCCATCGAAGTAGGGGTCGCTTGTGAGGGTGCGCTCCACGTCGGTGTCGTCGAGCGCCACGCTGCTGCGCTGTCGGGCGAGGAAACTGAGGCACTCGTTGGTGGCGATACGATAGAGCCACGTGCTCACCTTGGCCTCACCCTTGAAGCCATCAAGGGCTGACCATGCCTTGAGGAAGGTCTCTTGAAGCACGTCGTCGGCATCGTCGTGGACGAGCACCATGGAGCGTATGTGGCGGTAGAGGCGTGGCCCATAGAGGCGCACGGTCTCCTCAAATGCGGCGCGGCGGGTGTCCGGGTTGAGCAATCGGCTATTCAGGTCGTCCACGTGATCAGGCGGTTACGGTGTGGGGTAAGAAAAAAGGGATGCCTCGACATCCCATAGATTGTTGGTTTTGTTCCATAGCGACAGATGCAGCCGTTCAGCCGAGGCTGACTTTACGAACAGTCTCGCCCACTTTCACGATATAGCACCCGCGCGGCAGTCCGGTGTTCACCGTCTCGTCGTTCGCGCTGATCCGCACGCTTTTCACCTTTTGGCCCGTGACGCTGTAGATATCGAGTGTCAGGCCAGCTGCACCCGTCACGCGGAGTGTGTTGCCGCTCACGGTAATCTTAATATCCGCCTGCGTAGCGTCCACGGTCTCGCGTTCCTGTATGTCGGACGGGGCTGCCACAGCAGCAACCGGCATACCGACAAGCATGGAACAGAGCAATATGAGGTACAGTCGCTTTTTCATCGTGTTTCTGTTTTACGCTGCAAATGTAGTATTTGCTTCATGAATGACCAAGCCTTGTGGCGAGAAAAACATCTTTTTGCTCAAAACGCCTCACGCCGGAGCGGTTTTTGTCACTTTTTGAACCGAACTTGTATGTCCACGTATTGCATCACGCTCTCGCCGCGTGCGTTCTTGGCGGGGGTAAATCTTCGTGGCAATGCCTGCACCAGTCGAAGGGCTTCGGCATCGCATTCTGGGGTTAGTGAGCGCACCACCTTGAAGTTGGAGAGCGATCCGTCCTTTTCCACCACAACGCGCACCGTCACCGTGCCACTCACACGTCCGTTACGCACGGAGAGTGGCTTGCGCATGCGTTGTGCGATGTCGTAATTGAGTGCACGCTGGCCACCAGGATAGGCAGCCTGCCTCACGGCTCCACCTGAAGGGTAGGTGCGGTTGTCGGTAGAGGGAAGTGTGGCGGTGCGCGTCTCACGCGTCAAGCGGGGAACCACGATAGGGCCGCGCCGCGTGGTATAGAACTCAAAGTTGTCGAGAAGCCAGGGATTTGCTTCCTTTTCAAGAAAGAGACCTATCAACACGGAATCGGGACGCCCGCACCACTCTCCCACTTTTTGGGAAAGTGTGGTGAGCATCTCCGTGAAGGTGGGATAGACCATGGGGTCGCGCCGCAGTTCGCTGATTCTCTGCGCACGGAAAGCCGCCTGTGCATTGGGCAAGGTGTTCTCCTGTTCGGCTTGCAACTCCTTGCGCAGCGCGGGCGCCAGTTTATCCTTTTGCGCCACCACCTTGCGTTGATGGCGATTGAGGTCCGCGGAGGCTGGATCGAATTCGCCAGCCAGGGCAAAAGATTTGCCACACTTCTTCCGCAACAGGGAGTCGTACTTGGCGCGCAGACCTTCCGAAGCCACTTCCATCATTTGGTCGAAGTCGCCTCTGACAGCCACCATGCGCAAGGAATCGGCTAACTCTGCCGCCTCGTGATCGGCACGTTCGGTAACGGCAGCAGGGAGGTGGCTGTCGGTATAGTGGTACACATCGGAGCGGATGGCCAGGCGGTATTCATCGGATATGGTGCGTGAGCCAGTGAGAAGGGCGTCGTAGGCCGCACGCATCTCGCGCTCACGGGTTCGGAGGCTGTCGCGCACGGCCTGTGCGGTGCGGGCGGTGTCGGTCACTACGCCATTGCCCGTGCGACGTGTGACGGGGGGAACGATTGTGCCTTGCCCAAAAACATCAAGCACGAGGGAGAAAGCAACAACAAACAAAAAGATGGGGCGTAGGGAATACATAAAAGCGGATTTTCAATGGGGTTAGGAAAGGCTGCAACACGGGTTAAGCGCTGCAAAGATAAGCCCTTTGCCCCGATTGTGCAAAGAAAAAATCGCCCGCCGCTGCCTTTTTAGTATTATTAACAAGCAGAAAAACTGACAGAAAAGCCTATCTTTGCGCTCGAAACAAATACGCGGCGACGGGGCACATTCCCTTGGACGCGCCACTCACACACCTCTCCGCCGCCTTTCTGCAACTGATATGAAAACGCTCGTCACTGGGGCCGCCGGCTTCATCGGCAACGCCCTTTCCCTGCGGCTGCTACGCGAGGGGCACGAGGTGTTTGCCCTCGATAGCATCAACGACTACTACACACCAGCCTTGAAACTGGCGCGACTCGCTCGCCTGGGGCTCGGCAAGGAGATGCCTGCCTATGGCGAGGTGCTTGAAGGAACCGAAGGCCTACGCTTCGTGCGCATGGAACACAACGACCGCGAGGGGATGGAGCGACTCTTCGCCGACAACGCGTTTGACTGCGTGGTGAACCTCGGCGCACAGGCTGGGGTGCGCTACTCTTTGGAAAATCCACACGCCTATATTGACAGCAACATCACAGGTTTCCTCAATGTGCTTGAAGGGTGCCGCCAGCGTGGTTGCCAGCGCCTGGTGTATGCCAGTAGCAGCAGCGTCTATGGCGGCAACGAGAGCGTGCCGTTCCGCGAGACCGACCGTGTGGACAGCCCCGTGAGTCTCTATGCTGCCACGAAGAAAAGTAACGAACTGATGGCAGGCGTGTATGCCCACCTCTTCGGCATCCGCCCCACTGGTCTGCGCTTCTTCACCGTTTACGGTCCGTGGGGTAGCACCGACATGGCGCCGGTCCTCTTTTACGACGCCATCATTCACGGACTAGAACTGCGGCTCTTAAACTGAGGGGAGATTGCACG
>JAFSWM010000093.1 GCA_017444485.1 Bacteroidaceae bacterium
ACACCGAGTGACTTTAAAGTCACACGGACCGAGTATAGTTCACACCCCTGCTGCGCCGGCGGCTTTCACCTTCTTGAGGAAGTCGCTGGCAAAGATGAAGTCGGAGAGGCGCTGGTTGGTGCTACCGAGCACCTGGTCCTTGGTACCTTCCCACTCCTTCGTGCCGTGGTAGAGATAGAGGATGTGGTCGCCAATGCCCAACACGGAATTCATGTCGTGGGTGTTCATAATGGTGGTGGCCCCAGTCTCCTGCGTGATGGAAAGGATGAGTTCGTCGATGACGAGCGACGTCTTGGGATCGAGGCCGCTGTTGGGCTCGTCGCAAAAGAGATAGCGCGGCTCGAGGGCTATGGCGCGGGCTATGGCAGCGCGCTTCTGCATGCCGCCGCTGATTTCACCAGGCGACTTCGACAAGGCATCGAGCAGCCCCACACGGTCGAGGCAATACTCGGCGCGGCGGCGGCGCTCCTTGTACGACTGGTCGGAAAACATGTCGAGCGGGAACATCACGTTCTCCAACACGGTGAGCGAGTCGAAGAGTGCCGCGCTCTGAAAAATCATACCCATCTCACGGCGCAGCAGTGTCTGCTCACGGCGTGTCATGGCGTGGAAATCGCGTCCATCATAGAGCACCTGCCCCGATGTGGGGGAAAGGAGCCCCACGATGCATTTCATCAGGACCGTCTTACCAGATCCGCTGCGCCCGATGATGAGGTTGCACTTGCCGCCCTCAAAGCGGCTGTCAATACCGTGCAGCACGGTCTTGTCCTCAAAGGACTTGGTGATGCCATGGAGTTCTATCATGAGAGCAACTGCGTGAGAAAGAGGTCAGAGAAGAGGATGAGCATGGAACTGGACACCACGGCATTGGTACTGGCCTTGCCCACCTCCACGCTGCCACCCTCGACGGTGTAGCCGAAGAAGGCCGACACGGAACTGATGATGAAGGCGAAGAAGAGGCTCTTGATGACGCCCATCCAGAAAAACCACTGCGTGAAATCGTGCTGCAGGCCGGCGGTGAGGTCGCTCGGCGTGATGATATGCGCCACATAGGCTGTGGCATAGGCGCCCACAAAACCACTAACTGTGCTGAAAACCACAAGCAGGGGTATCATCGTGACCAGTCCGGCAATCTTGGGTAGGATGAGGTAGGAAGCGGAGTTCACACCCATTATCTCGAGGGCATCGATCTGCTGGCTGGTGCGCATCGTGCCGAGTTCGGAGGCGATGTTAGAGCCCACCTTGCCCGCGAGAATGAGGCACATGATGGAACTACTGAACTCAAGGAGCATAATCTCGCGCGTGACGTAGCCGCTCACCCACATCGGCATCCACGCGCTCTGAATGTTGAGTTTGATCTGAATGCAAATCACGGCGCCGATGAAGAAGGAGATAAGCAACACGATGCCGATGGAGTCCACGCCGAGCCCTGCCATCTCTTGCAGGTAGGAGCGCAGGAACATGCGCCAGCGCTCGGGCCTGGAGAACGTGCGCCCCATTAGCCGGAGGTAGCGCCCGAGTGTGCGGAGGAAAGCCATGAGTGAGGTTATGAGGTTTTGAGGTTATGAGGTTTTAAGGTAGCAATACCTGCGGGCGAGGACGCCCGCGCTACTAGCGTTTGCAATAGGCAGGCTGACGGCCTTAGCACCTTATTCGTCCTTGGGGTTGCTGGCGCGGAGGAACTCGCCCAACGCTCGGAAGAAGTTGAGGAAGAAGTTGTAGAAGGCCAGGACAATAGCCTTGAGGATGCGCAACAGGGTGACGCCGAGCAGCAAAACTACGTCGAACAATGCATCGCCCCACTTGCCGAAGCCCCATTGGTGCCCCGCCGTGACCCGCAGGTACAAATAGCGCACCATGAGGGGCAACCCCACACCCGATAAGAGATAGAGCAACGCGAAGCCGTCCCACCAGTAACCGCCAGGGGCTACAGGACTCTCAGCCACTGCGCTCCACGGCAAGCCGTAGATGGCTGCCTTGAGCATACTCACGGGTTTGAAAGCCAGCAGGAAGAAGGCCAGCACGCAGAGATAGTTGTCGCCGACATATACCAGCGTGCGCGTGATGGTGCCCTCATAGCGACTCACCAATTCGGCGGCGCCAAGCAAGAGCATGAAACCAGCAAACGCAGGAAGCGGCAAGGCAACGAAATGGAGGATATCGGCAGGGGGCGTCATGGACACTGGGTAGAACCATGCCACAGGCACCCATACGCAGAGGCACAGGAGGTAGGTGCGCCAATCCACCACGACAGACTGTCGGTACTGCGCGAACAAGAAGCCGCAGCAGATGAAGAACAGCCCAAGCAGTTCGCGGTAGCCACCATACCTACTCCCGCTGTCGTCTGCCAGCCCTGTGACAGAGAGGCCGCCCAGCACCAACCACAGCACGGCGAGGAAACTGATGGTGAAAATGGCCCACCCTATTTCCTTGTCGCTCTCGAAGCGCGACACCTTGCGCCCCAGGATGAAAAGCACCAGGAATCCGAGGTTAGCGAGAAGCAAGGCGCGGAACACCCAGAAGGTGGCGCCGAGCGTCTCGTCGTAGCCCGACATGTTCAGCACGATGTCCCAAAGCCGCTGGCTGAATTCGTGCCACGAATAAGAGTGGGCGGGAATGGTGGCCGCCTCGCTGAGTATGCCTGGTGCAAACCAAAGGTTGTGCAACACGAGCAGCGCCACCGCCCACTTGATGAACGGCAGGTAGAGCCGCCGCGCGCGGCGTTCCACATACTCGGCTGGACGCGCCACATGCTGCGCATTGAAGAAATAGCCCACACAAAGGAAGAAGGCGGGCAGCGCCACCATCCCCACAAAGTCGGACACCACGGGAAACGACGTGCAACTGGTCCACACCAGGAGGATGACGGCGAAGGATTTGAGAATAGAGAAAGAGTTATCGCGCATGATTATTAAGGATTGAGGGAAGGCGTTTTAAAAAGGCTGAGGGGTTGGTCAGAGGAAAGGCGTGAGAATTTGGTAGAACCAGCCGGCGAAGCGGCGAGAGCGACTGTAGGTGCGCCACACCTCTGGGGTGAGGCGGTAGCAACGCTCGCGCTTATCGGTCTCGAACACACGCTGCAAGGCGGCGGTGGATTGGCGGTCGCAGAGCAACAGGTTGCACTCGTAGTCGTGGCGTAGGCTGCGGGCATTGAGGTTGGCAGAACCCACATAGGCCACGCAACTGTCCACCATCATCACCTTGCTGTGGTGGAAGCCGCCAGTGTACATATAAACCTGAGCCCCACGCTTCATCAGTCGATAGACGTTACGCTCCACCACACGAGGTGTGACAGGGATGTCGCTCTTGTCACTGACAATGATTTGCACGTCAACGCCACGCTTCAGCGCACGTTTCAGCGCACGCATGATCTTTCTGCCAGGAATGAAGTAGGGATTGATGAGTTGTATCTGTGTGTGGGCGTTGTCAATGAGTGTGAGGAAGGTGCGGCGAATGATTTTCGGCGACATGTTCGGCACACGGTCGGTCACACCAATCATGGCGTCCTCAGCACACAGTGGCAAGGGCTTGAATGCGGTGTCGGTATCACATTCGGCGACAGCGAGCGGGCTGCGCTCAGGCTCAAGGTCGATGCGCTGTTCGGCCACTTTGTTCCAAAAGCCCACAAAAATCTGCTGCAACTGGTCCACTACCGGACCAGTGAGCGCCATGTGGATGTCGCGCCAGTCGCCAAACTCTTCCTTGCCGTTAATATAATAGTCGGCCACGTTCATGCCGCCCACATAAGCCAGGCTATCGTCGATGACCACAAACTTGCGGTGGTCGCGGTAGAAGGCGTGGTTTATCCAGGGGAACCTCACGCGATCGTACTCCACAATCTCAATGCCCCTGCGGCGCAAGGCGTCGAGGTGGTTGGCCTTGAGCGGACGGTTGTTGGAACTGTTGCCGAAGCCATCAAACACGGCACGCACCTTCACACCCTGTGCGGCCTTGCTGGCAAGCAGATCGAAGAGCAGGGACGAGATGCTGTCGTTGCGAAAGTTGAAGTACTCAAGATGAATGGAACTGCGAGCGCGACGCACCTCGTGAAAGAGGTCGTCGAACTTCTCTTGCCCCGTATGGAACAAGCGCACCGTGTTACCTTGGGTGAACTCCACGCCGAAGTCCTCGCGAAGCATACGCACCGCTGCGCTGTCGGGGCGTTCCTGCGCAAAGGTGGACAGGAAGCCTGCCCACAACAATATTAACAAAACCGATATACGGCTCATGGATAAGAAAGCGTCAAACTAAAGTGCTGAAAGAATCGACAATGCCCAGTACGTGGTTGTCAGCGTCTGCCACAATGACGGCATGTATCTTGTTCGTGTTGAGGATATCCTCCACGTCGGCGATGCGCATGTCGGGCGAGACTGTCTTAGGGTTGGGCGACATGATATCGGCGGCCTTGAGCGTGAAGAAACCATCGTGGTTGGCCTGCAAAGCGCGGCGCAGGTCGCCATCGGTGATGATACCAACCACTCTGCCTTGCTCCACGATGACACAAAGCCCCAAGCGCCCTTCGCTCATGTGAATCAGGGTGTCGGCAAGCGGAGTGTCGGCGGCGATGAGGGGCAGGTTGTCGCGGTGCATCACGTCCTGTGCCTTCGTCAGTAGCCTGCGCCCCAACGAGCCACCAGGATGGAACTGCGCAAAGTCGGCCTCCTTGAACTGCCGAGCCTCAATCAAAGCACAAGCAAGGGCATCGCCAAGAGCGAGTGTGGCGGTGGTGCTACTGGTCGGCGCAAGACCGAGAGGGCAGGCCTCGTGGGAGACGGCGGCGCAGAGATGGGCAGCACTGTTGCGCGCAAGGAGCGAAGAGGCATTGCCCGTGATGGAAATGATGGGGATGGCGTGGCGCTTCAGATAAGGCACAAAACGCAGCAACTCGTCGGTCTGGCCGCTGTTGCTGATGGCCAGCACCACATCGGCGGTGGTTATCACGCCGAGGTCACCGTGAAACACGTCGAGCGGGTTCACAAAGAAACTGGGCGTGCCGGTGCTGCTGAACGTGGCGGCAATCTTTGCTCCGATCTGCCCGCTCTTACCCACTCCGGTGACAATGACTTTTCCCTTACAGGTAAGAATGATTTCCACGGCTCGGTCAAGATTGTCGCCGATGCCGGGGATGAGGTCCAACAACGCTTGGGCTTCATCGCGCAAGCACTGTATGGCTATTTCAGTCCATTTACTCATGGGGTTATTCCTTATATATTATATCAGCGACAAAGATACTGCCGTCCTTTGCCATTTCCGATTATAGCAACGTCTTTATCACATCCCCGAGTTGCGAGAGTGGAAGCATATTGGGTCCATCGCTCAGCGCGTGGTCAGGGTCGGGATGGGTTTCAAAGAAGAAGCCGTTTGCGCCGAATGCCTTGGCAGCGAGAGCCATGGCCGGGATGTATTCGCGGTCACCGCCTGTCTTGCCACCTGCCGCACCAGGCCGCTGCACGCTGTGTGTGCAGTCCATCACCACACGCTCTGTGAAACGTGACATCACGGGAAGGTTGCGGAAATCCACCACCAGGTTGTTGTATCCAAACGTGTTGCCACGCTCCGTGAGCCAAATTTCAGACGCACCGGCGGCGCGTGCTTTTTCCACGGGGTATTGCATATCTTCGCCCGAGAGAAACTGTGCCTTCTTGATGTTCACCACACGGCCCGTTTCGGCGGCAGCCACGAGCAAGTCGGTCTGACGGCAAAGGAATGCGGGGATTTGCAACACGTCGGCCACCTCGGCCACGGGAGCGGCCTGATGGCTCTCGTGGATGTCAGTAAGAACGGGAAGAGCGTATCTGGCCTTGATGTCGGCCAACATCTGCAAGCCCTGCTCCATGCCGGGGCCGCGATAACTGGAGAGCGACGTGCGGTTGGCCTTGTCGAACGAGGCCTTGAAGAATATGGTGATGTGCAGTTCGTCGCGCAGTCGGCATAACTCTGCCGCCACTTCGTCAAGAACTTCACGGCTCTCTATCACACAGGGGCCGGCGATAAAAAGAGGTGTCATAAGTGTGTTTTCGGTTTTTCCGCAAATTTACAGCCCCTTTGCCGATAGCACAAAGTCTCGAGTGTTTTTCCTTTTTTCAGACCTGCTTTTCTGCCGTGGCATCAGCCATTATTTGTAAGTCCACTTGCGTTTTTCCGTTTTGCAACAAGAATGGGCGGTCATCAGCAAACAGCAGGTCAGCAGGCTGCCGTTTGGCACGCAAAGCTGGGTCTAGACGGGAGTAATAGCCCTTATAGAGCGCCACAGCCTCACCCACATCGCCGCTGAGCCACGCGGCATGCGCGGCCAACAGACGATCGGCAGGCAACGGATCGACAGAAAGAATGCGGCGCAATGCTGCAAGAGCGTTGTCAAAGCGACGCAATTGGAACTGGGCTTTCCCCAATGACCGCGTTGCTTCAGCGGGAGTTTCCTCCAGATAAGCGGCTTTGTGGAGGAGTTCCAAGGCTTCCTCTTGCCGCCCCGACTCTTGAAGGCATTGCGCGCGATGCAACAACAAGGCGATGTCGTCGGGCTGAGACGCGGCCATTTGTTCGTAATAGCCCAATGCGGCTTCGTAATGTCCTGCTGCACGATGACACGCTGCCAACTGACGGATGGTCCACGTGCTTTGTTCGCCGAATAGACCACTACGTTCGTAGGCGGCTGCGGCTTCCTCAAAACTTCCAGAACACTGATGGCAATAGCCCGCCATCTGCCACAAACGGGCTGTTGGCTCGGCCTCTACCAACTGCATGATGAGTGGCAAGGCTACAGAATAGTTGCCTTCGTCGAACGCGAAGGCTGCTATCTGATGCAGAGATTCGCCCGAGCCAATCAATTCTTCGAACGGCGCTTGCGTCGCAAAGAGGAGGCTGTGACGGAAAGGGTTGAGTGCCGTGTGGCGATGGGGAAAGAGCGTGGCAAAACGATAGAAGTCCTGCAACGTGGTGCGTAGCACAATGGTAAATGACGTTTCTGGCTCTTCCATCTCATTGGTGTCGGGCATCATGGCCTGCAATTGCGACTTGAGCAGAGCGAACTGCGACTCCGCCATTTGCCCTAACAACAGGGAGAGGCTGTATTTGTCGCTGTCACACAGCATGCCATACTTGGCAAGCATGTCGGCAAACTCCTTTCTCTCCCCCGTCAAGCCTAGGTCGGGATGAGACGAAGAGTATGGCACAAACCAATTGGCGGCATCGCGGAAAAAGGGGAAGCGTCCTTTGAGCATCGCGAACGAAGATAGGTAGATGTCCGCGCCTTTTTGCTGCATCTCAATCAGGTGGCGTATCTTCTTGCCCACCTCATTGCGACGCTTGTCGCGCTCCCACTCGGGGTTCAGCCCGAGGTCGGCCATCTCAGCATTGAGGCGCGACAAGTCCTCGGCGTTCTGCGGCATCTTTCCGTGGGTGTTCTTGAGCATTTCTGGCAAGATCTCTTCGCGCAGACTGCGTGCCAAGCGGTCTGTCTCCATACTCATAAGGAGTTGCATCTGAACTTCTGCAAGTTCGTGGCGAGCAGCGCTCCCTTCAAACACGGTGCGAGCGGCCAAAAACAGGTCAGGGTAGCGCGCGGCACGTTTCTGATGAGTCAGGAACACCAAGACCGTTCCTACCAGGGCACGGGTACGCAGCCGCAAGTCCTCGCTGTCGGACAGACTGATGAGTAGGCGCAGTTTCTGTGGGTCGAACACTTCGAGAGCAGACAAAGTCAATGCACTCGCTGCTACCAAACGATTGGTACTCCCCGCTTCAGCGTTTTCAATAAAAGTGCGGATAAGGGCGGCGACTGACTGCGTCAAGGGGGCGGCTGTCCATAGCGTCTCGAAAAGGGTGCGTGGCGACAGCCCTCCGTTTGTCATCAAGTCCGTCGGCTGAGGAGCATTTTCCATGTGCCCTCTCAGCCGCATGGTTTGGGCATAGGCCGTCTCGGTATGGGTTATCAGATAGTTGCGATAGAATTCGCACCACACGCGGTCGGCATCTCTCAAGAAATGGCTGTACATCTCCCCTCGCCCGCTGTCCTCAGCACCTGTACGGAAATAATTTAACATCGCGCTATAGGCACGGCGTATGTCGCTCAAGCGCGAGGCAGCGTCCCAATCGGCAAGCGATGCTGCAAGCGAATCTAGCGCGTCCATTGCAGGCGTCAGACAGTCGGCATTGAGATGGCGTGCGGCCTCTTCAAGTAGGTTTCGGTAGGTATTCTTGTCCATTGGGAGAAGATCTAAATGCTTGTTTACTTCAAGAGCCTGTCGTCCATCATGAAGGTTCCTGAGAGCGCAACACCTCTTGACGTGAGAAACGTGCGCGAGGCGGTTATGGCGGCAGCAGGGGGCAAAGCGGCGCGGCGATAGCGTGGCAGGCGTGCCTTGCTCAGCACCTCAAGGGGAATAGCAAAGCGGGTGGCTATCAGAGTGTCGCAACCTCGCAGTCCATTGCGGTCAAGACGGGCGGCGGCGATGTTATACCCTTTCACCAGCAACGCGGCTTGAGCACACCGGCGTTTGGATGTCAGCACGTTCGGCTGAGCAGCCAGGCATCCCATCGCGGCATCACTTTGCGAACTGCGGCACAGCGTCTTGGCCTGCTGCCATTCCGCCCATGCCAGCCATGGCTCAGGCAGGACGGCGGCCTCGGTCTGTGCGAGGCAAACCATGGAGGCCCTCACTGAAAAGTTGTTCGTCTGAGCTCGAAGTATATCGTCGTAGCCCATATCAGCCGCACGCAACACCTGTGCGCCAAAATAATCGCTCGCCGAGTAGCGCGCCACGCCGAGCAGGCGGTCTTTGAGCCCTTTGACGTTCCCCACACGCTTCCCCGGGGCCACCGACAAACCCCAAGCACCAGGCAAACCCATCACCACAGAGGCCTTATTGCCCCGGGCGGACTGGTATTGCACGCGCACAAGGTCGGTGGCGGCGAGATGGGCTGCTGTGCCGTAGAGCGCGGTATCGGCATCAAATTGCGCGGTACGGTTGATGATGGCCACGCTGAGGCCGAGGCTGTCGTACACTCCAGTGGCCTCGGCCACATAGAAGGGAAAACACTCCGCCGTGGGCAGCAGCGACACGCGTAAGGCCCCTGTGTCTGCAGGCGTCTCTGCAGGCGGCAGACCATCGCTGCGGTCGCGCAGGGCAAAATACCACAGCGCAAATCCTGCTATGGCCACAAACAAAAGAAGAAGCGAAAGGGCCAGCCGCGGATGGGTGGTATAGAAGTTTCGCAATGGGTTCGTCATATATAAATAAGGTATCGGTGCTCGCCACATCGGTTCTGCGTGGGAGCGTGTTGTTGTCTGCAAATATAATGCCGTTTTTTGAAAACGCGAATACAGAAAGGACACTAACAAAGTTTAACAGCCGATTTCCGCGCGTCTTTCTTTCGCGCTTGGCGCGTGAATGCTATTTTTGCACGCTGAAATGCCGCGCGGCTCCGCCAAATTTACCGCCGGCCACGGAAACCGCCTTGAGGAAACTCTTCCACATAACGCTGGCCTTGCTCGTGTCGCTCAATGCGTGGACGAGCCTTTCCCACATTACCCGCCAACCCGCTGATGCCTCTGCCTCAAGTCGTGCAAAACGTTTTCCGACCACCACGCTCGCTGACAGCGCAGCCCTCCCCGTCTTTGGCAGAACGCCCCTCCCCCCTGCTCCACTTGATTCCCTGCCCGACTCGTCGCTCAACGCCACCGATTCGGCTTATTTCGCTCGGCTTGAACGCTTGCTGCAAACGCCTGCCGACAGCGTAAAACCCAGGCAGCGCGACACCACTGCCGTAGCCGCTGCCACCGACACCATACCCGCTGATAGTCTCAAGAAAAGGCGCGAAGCGGGCATTGACGCGCCTGTCCACTACACGGCGGGCGACTCCATGGTGTACGACGCAGAGACGGGCCTCATCTTCCTCTACGGAAAGGCTAACGTGAAGTACCAAAACATGGACCTGAACGCTGCTGCCATACGTATGAATATGGACAGTAGCACCGTCCATGCCCTCGCAGCCCGCGACACTACGGGCGAACTGAGCGACAAGCCTGTCTTCAAACAGGGGAGCGACGAATATGTCAGCGAGGAGATGGCCTTCAACTTCAAGACCAAGCGCGGCTTCATCCAGTCGGTGTCCACCACCCAAGGCAACGGCTTCGTACAAAGTTTTGAGAGCAAGCGCGACAGCGACGGCGTGGTGTACATGAGGCGCGGCACCTACACCACGTGCGATGCCGAGCACCCGCACTTCTACATTGCCCTGACTCGTGCCAAGTTGCGCCCGGGTAAGGAGGTGGTGTTCGGCCCGGCCTATCTTGTGGTGGAGGACGTGCCGCTCCCCCTGGCCATCCCCTACGGCTTCTTCCCCTTCAACAAGAAATACAGCAGCGGCTTCATCATGCCCAGTTACGGCGACGAAACACGCCGCGGCTTCTACCTGCGTGATGGCGGCTACTACTTTGCCATCAACGACCGCATGGACCTGCGTGTCACAGGAGAAATCTTCACGAAAGGGTCGTGGGGAATAAACTTCGAGACCAACTACCGCAAGCGCTACCGCTACAACGGCAACTTCTTCTTCTCGCACATCACTACCGTGGAGGGCGAGAAGAACATGCCCGACTACAGCGTCACCCGTAGCCTCAAGTTGCAATGGTCGCACACCAAAGACCCCAAGGCCTCGCCCAACACCACCTTCTCCGCCCGTGTGAACTTTGCCTCCGAGAGTTACGAGCGCAGCAACCTCACTTCTATCTACAACCCGCTCTCCTACACCCAGAGCACGCGCTCGAGTGCTGTGTCCTACAGCCACACGTTCCCCAACATCGGCCTTTCGCTCTCGCTCTCCACCAACCTCACACAGAACATGCGCGACTCCACAATTGCGATGACACTGCCAGAACTCACCATATCGCTGGCACGTTTCTATCCCTTCCGCCGCAAGAACCAAGTGGGCAAAGAGCGGTGGTACGAGAAGATATCGCTGTCCTACACCGGCAACCTCACCAACTCTATCAACACCAAGGAGGACCAACTGCTCAAGTCAAACCTCATCCAAGACTGGCGCAACGGCATGCAACACCGCATCCCCATCGACGCCACGTTCCAGGTGTTCAAGCATATCAACGTTTCGCCCAGTATCAGCCTGCGCGACATCATGTACACCAGCAGGGTGCGCAAGTCGTGGGACGAGGAAGGGCAACGCGAAGTGACCGACACCACACACGGCTTCTACAACCTCTACGACTGGAACCTGTCGCTCTCGGCCAACACCACGCTCTATGGTATGTACAAGCCGTTGCCCTTCTTCTTCAGCAAGAAAATCATTGCCATCCGCCACGTCCTGAAGCCCAGCGTCAGTTTCACCTATTCGCCCGACTTCACCACGTCGCGCTACGGCTACATCGATAGTTACCAACGTTCCGACATCGATGGCAACATCACCACTGTGACCTACTCGCCCTACCAGAACGGCCCCTTCGGCTACCCCTCCTCCCGCAAGCAGGGCATGCTGACGTTCAGCCTGTCCAACAACCTCGAGATGAAGGTGCGTAGTGACCGCGACAGTACTGGCGAGCGCAAGATTTCGCTCATCGACGAACTTTATGGCTCCATCTCCTACAACCTCGCGGCTAATACCAGGCCATGGAGCGACCTC
The DNA here is from genome assembly GCA_017444485.1 of Bacteroidaceae bacterium. Classification (GTDB taxonomy): domain Bacteria; phylum Bacteroidota; class Bacteroidia; order Bacteroidales; family Bacteroidaceae; genus Alloprevotella. The sequence goes on from JAFSWM010000093.1 coordinate 11,635, forward strand.
AGCACACGTCTGCGCCTCAAAATCAGCAAGAACTATACCTTTGCCCTCGGTGCCGTCTTCGCCACCTATGCCTACACTTTCAACGAAAAAGGACAAGTAGTCGTGGGAGATCGTACCGAATGGAGTTACGGGCGTTTTGGCCGCTTCCAAGGCATGACGCAAAGCATTTCTTACAACCTCAACGGGGAGAAAATCACGCGCTTCTGGAACTGGATCACGGGCCACGGCGAGCGCAACAAGCCGAAAAGCGGCAGCAGTTCGGAAGCCTCAGACGAGGCAGATGATGACGAAACCAACCTCGACCCCGAACTCAGAAACGGGCGACGCCAACAGCCCAAGAAGGTGAAAGCCTCGGTGGACAGCGATGGCTACATGACTTTCTCCATTCCCTGGAACCTCTCGTTCAGTTACGGCATTACCATGTTTGAAGACCGCTCCAAGCCCATCAACACGCGCACGATGCGCTATCCCTACGGTTTCACACAGACGCTCAACTGCTCGGGCTACGTCAGGATCAGCGATGGCTGGAACATCAACTTCACCACGGGCTACGATTTCAACTACCACGAACTTTCCATGACCACGGCCAGCGTGGTGCGCGACCTCCATTGCTTCGAGATGTCGGCCAGCATGGTGCTCAAGCCCTACACCAGTTTCAACTTTACCTTCCGTGCCAAGGCCAACGAACTCACCGACGCCCTGAAGTGGGACAAGCGCAGTTCCTACAGCAGCAACATTGAATGGTACTAACCATACTGCCAATTCTTTTGTTTCTTCAATACAAACTACCATCACAATGAAAAAAATCCTTATCCCCGTTCTTGCCCTCAGCGCCTGCCTCTCGGCCTGTAACAGCGAGAACGAATTCCACCAGACCTCATTCGACGCAGGAAACATCACTATGTATGCCGACCAGGTGCGCGACAGCGTGTTGCTCTACTACACCGACAACTGGACTGCCACGCTGGGCGACGCCTCATGGCTCACCCTGCTCCGTGTGGAAAAGAACAACCAGGGCGAGACGCTCTCCGAAGAAAAGGTAGCCACGCTCAGCGGCACCATGCCGAGCGATGCGCTGATGATGTCCACCCCGCTCTATTTCACCGCAGAGCCCAACACCAGTGGCTTCACGCGCACCACGTCGATCAATGTGTCCAGCCACCAGAACGCTTCCATCGCCGTTCTCCAACTCCCCGTGCTGAACATCACCTATCCCTACTACCGCTTCAAGCGCGACACTGAAATCTCTACGGCCAACCTTGAATACGTGGCCGAGTTTGCCGCTGGTGCCACAGAGGGCTATGTCATCTTCACCACCTACCGCGACGGTGCCACGCTGACCAGCGACCAGCCCTGGTGCGTGCCACAAGAAACGGCCTTCACCGCTGGTACCGACACCGTGACCATCGCCATGCAGCCCAACACCGAAGGCACGCAGCGCACCGCCATCCTCACCCTCACCAGCGCTGGTGTAAGCACGGACATCACCTTCAGGCAAGCCGCCAAAACCGAAGAATAAGAGCCAAACAGCCACCTTGAGCGGCTCAATCAAGGAAAAAAGAAGAAAAATAGTGGCGTTTCGTTTGGTTAATCCAAAAGGCCGCACTACTTTTGCACCCGCAAACGCCACCACGGCGCGGTAGCTCAGCTGGTTAGAGCGCATGATTCATAATCATGAGGTCGACGGTTCAAGCCCGCCCCGCGCTACTTCTTTCGAGAAGGACCGACAAAGACGCTACGACGCAATGAGTGCCGCAGCGTCTTTTTCTTTCACATCACGCCCATGAGAACCCCTACACTGCTGTTCGTACTCACCGTAATCATCGCAAGTTGCCAGGCCCAAAGCCCGTCGCAGCCATCCCCCGCATCCGGCACCACGTCAGAGGCTGCTGTCCCTGCTGACACCGCCACACCCTCCGCCACCGCAGACAGCATTGGCCCCGACAGCCTACGGGCCACTGCCGACACCCTCGTCATTGCCATGACGGGCGACATCATGATGGGCACCACCTACCCCACCACACAACTCCCTGCAGATGGCGGCAGCCAGGTGTTTCGCGACACGCGCGACATCACTCTCCGTGCCGACCTCGCTCTGGGCAACCTTGAAGGCACATTGCTCAATGGTGGCACGAGTACGAAGGGTAGCGGGCGATACAGTTTCTCGTTTCGCACCCCACCCTCCTACGTGCAATGGCTCGTAGAGGCTGGCTACGACTACGTCAGCCAAGCCAACAACCATGCCAACGACTTCGGTCGCGAAGGCATCCTCTCCACCGAGCGCACCCTTGACAGCGCGGGCATAGCCTATAGCGGCATTAGCGGGCGCAGGGCCAGCGCCATCGTGGAGCGTGGCGGTGTGCGCTATGGCATCTGTGCCTTCGGGCATAACAAATACACCTACCGCCACCGCGACCTCGCCCTCGTGGATCGCTTCATCGATAGTCTCAAGGCTCACTGCGACATCGTCATCGTTTCCTTCCACGGCGGAGCGGAAGGCAAAGACCGCAGCCACCTGCCACAGGGCAGCGAATCATTCCTCGGCGAGGATCGTGGCTCGCTGCGCGAGTTCGCACACCACTGCATCGATCGCGGCGCAGACATCGTTTTTGGGCACGGCCCGCACGTGGTTAGAGCCATGGAGGTGTATAAGGGCAAGTTCATCGCCTACAGCCTCGGGAATTTCTGCACCCCTTACGGCATGGCCCTGAGCGGTATCTCTGGCTACAGCCCCGTGGCCGAGGTGCGCATCAGCCGCGACGGGCGTTTCATTGACGGACAAATCCATAGTTTCATCCAGCAAAAAGGCGTTGGGCCGCGGCATGACGCCAACCATAGCGTGGCAAGACAAATCCGTGACCTCTCGCAGCAAGACATCCCCGCGTCGCCCCTACGCATCAACGCGGACGGCGCCATGACGCTTGAAGCACAACCATAGTTCTCCGATTACAGAAAACCTTTCATCACACACGAATGATACTCCCCATCTACACCTACGGCCTCCCCGTGCTTCGCAAGGAAGCGGAAGAAGTGCCTGAAAACTTTCCTGAACTCCCGCAACTGGTGCAGGACATGTTCGACACCTTAGACAAGAGCGAGGGCGTGGGGCTGGCTGCCCCACAGATCGGGAAAAGCCTGCGCCTCATCGTTGTGAACCTCGACCCGCTGGGCGACGACGTGCCGGAATACAAGGGTTTCCGCCACGCTTACGTCAATCCCCAAATTTTGGAGTACGGGCCTGAACAGGACTCCTACGAAGAGGGATGCCTCTCCCTGCCTGGCATCACCGAAAGCGTGAAACGCCCCACCAGCGTGCTGCTCGCCTGGGAGGACACCGATGGCACTGAACACGAGGAATGGATAAAAGGGTTCCATGCCCGCGTCATCCAGCACGAGTGCGACCACCTCGACGGCAAGGTTTTCACCGATCGCCTATCCCCCCTGCGCAAGCAGTTCGTGAAGAAGAAACTCACCACCCTGGCAAAGGGGCGCGTCAGTTGTAATTATAAGGTTAAGACGCCGCGATGAGGGGATGAAGGATTGCAACTTCAACCCTCTTCAGCGTGTTTCATCGCTTGTCGGAAGCGAATCATAGGTCTCATCTGTCACTGGCTCAAGCCACTCATTGCTTGCCCCTTCCTGCACGTCGCGATGGTACGTCAGATGTTGGAACCAAGAATCTTTGGCAGCGCCATGCCAGTGTTTTACCTCGGCGGGGATGGCTACGACAGTGCCGGGAGTCATCACCTGCGGCGCCTTGCCCCATTCTTGATACCAACCGCGACCTGCCACACAAATCAACACCTGAACCTGTTTGTGGTGGATGTGCCAGTTATTGCGACAACGGGGCTCAAAGGTGACGTTCATCACACCCCCACCCACATCAGCAAGATAACTCTTGCCTATGAAGAACTGCCCGTAGGGGTTCTCCTCGCCCTTCGGCCATGTGGTGCTGAGGATATATCCCTCCTCACAGAGCCAACGGCATAGTTCATCCACCAATTCCTGCGAGTTGCCCATATTCACTGCGCCTTTCTTGTGGGCTGCAAGTTGCGGCGCCACACCATTAAGTCCACTCAGCGCGGCCACAGTCACGATTTCGCGGTCAGCAGGTGTGAGTTGGTCGCCAGCGAAGATGTCGCCAAAGAGGTGCGACTTGAGGTAGTAGTCATCCTGCGGGCAGAAGGTGTAGTCGAACGGCTGTCCAGTGAGTTGTGTCTGTACCTTAGTGCCTAATTCGTAGGACTGTTGCGCATTGTCCCACACTGCGGGGCGTGTCCAAGGTTTGCCCTCCTGCCAATGGGGCTGCCTGTCTCTCAACACTTCACCCAACATGCCCAGCGCATTCAGCGAGCGTGGGAAGCCCGTATAGGCATATAGTTGCGAGAAAGCCTCCTTCAGTTCTTTGATTGTCACTCCGGCATCAAGAGCCTGCCGGATGCCCTGCTTGAGCCGCGGCATGTCACCCTGTGCCATCAGGCAGCCACATGCGGCCAACCCCTTCTGACGCGGTGTTAGCGTCTGTGCTTGTACGTTTGCCATTATTAATGATGCGATTAAGATTGCTACAATTCGTTTCATGGTTCTTGTTTAGTCATTAATTGCTACCTGCTACGCGCTGAACCCTTATCCTTCCACACGAAGACACCTCGCGTCGGTGCGTTTCTTCATCCCTAAGCGTAGCGAGCGCAAAGGTAGCACATTCTTCTAAACCATAGTTCCGCAGTGCGTTGTTTCCTGCAGGAAAAACTACATCGGACTTCGTTTAAACTACATCCGTGTGACTTTAAAGTCACTGCGTGTGACTTTAAAGTCACACGGACCTTGTTTCTAACTTCAACGGAGCAAGTGGAAAGGCAGAGGGCTATCGGTCTGCGCAAATCAAGTCACAAGAAGTACAGATGCGTTCAACGCGGGGGGCAGACGCGCAGAATTGGGCACTTGGTGCGCTCCAGAGGGGAATAGAAGCGCCTGGTATTGCGTAATTAGCGAAAAATGAATAATTTTGCTGCGCAAAAAAATCACTTCTAAACTTTTATAGTAAATGAAAAGACTGATCCCGACCATCGCGGCCCTGTTGCTGGCCGCCCCCAGCGTGTCGCCCGCGCAAGGGAGTTTCGGACTGGTGCCGCAGACGCTGCCCAACCCGCAGAACGAGCCGCGCGAGGTGTTTCCTGTACCCTCGGAGCGACAGATGAAATGGCAGGAGACGGAGTTCTACGCCTTCTTCCACTACGGCATGAACACCTACACCGGCCTGGAATGGGGAAACGGTGACGAAAACGTGAACACCTTCGCCCCCACCGCCAAGCCCGATCCCGAGCAGTGGCTTAGGCTCTGCAAGGTGGCGGGCATGAAGGGTGGCATCGCTGTGGTGAAACACCACGATGGCTTCTGCCTATGGCCCACAGCCACCACGGACCACCACTGTCAGAACTCCAGCAACGCTTATGCCAAGCAGACCAACATTCCGCGCGACTTTGCCGATGCTGCTCGCAAACTGGGCATGAAATACGGCTTCTACGTGTCGCCCTGGGACCGCAACAGTGCATACTACGGCACGGACAAATATGTCACCGACGTGTTCCTGCGCCAGTGCTTCGAACTCTCGCAGTACGGCACCGACCAGTTTGAAATGTGGTTCGACGGCGCGAACGGCGGCACGGGCTACTATGGCGGTAAAGGCGGCAGCGTGAGCATCGACGCCAGTTACTACTACGACATCCCCAACCTGCGCGACAGCGTACACCGCGTATGCCCCGACATCATCCTGTGGGGCGTGGGTGGCGAGGCCCGCTGGTGCGGCACAGAGAGCGGTTACACCAACGAGACCACGTGGTCGATGGGTACCGGACTGAGCGGCAGCGAGACGGAATGGAAGTGGTTCCCCAGCGAGAGCGATGCCAAAGCCACCAGCGGCGGCTGGTTCTATCACGACGGGGAGACGACCAAGGACAGCGAGACGCTCTTCAAGATGTACTTGGAGACGGTGGGCCGCAACGCCACGCTGATTCTGAATTTCCCGCCCAACAAGGCTGGGCGACTCACCAATGCCGACAGCACACAGCTCTACGCGCTGGGCACCAAACTCCGTACGCGTCTGGGCACCGACCTGGCTCCTCTGGCCACGGTACGCGCGTCGCAGACACGCAGCGGCGGGGCATACAGCGCCGCCAACCTGACAGACGGCGACAAGAACACCTACTGGGCCACCGACGACGGGCAGACCACGGGCGCCATCACGCTGACTTGGAGCGAGCCGCAGACGGTGCGCTATGTGATGTTGCAAGAGTATATCCGCAAGGGACAGCGCGTCAAGGGCTTCATCATCGAGACCACCGAGGACGGCACCACCTGGACGCAACGTGCCTCGAACATACAGACCACCACGATAGGCTACAAGCGTATCATCCCCCTGAACGGCAGCACCAGTGCCAGCTACGATGCAGGCTTCAAGGTGCGCGGCCTACGCGTGCGCATCACCGACAGCCGCGCCTGCCCGCTGCTCCACACCCTGAGCGTCTTCTAACCCCCACACACCGACCTATCGTTATGAAAAAGAAACTATATACCCTCATAGCCCTTGCCGCCACCTTCCACCTCTGCGCCACAGCGCAGGTGTGCGAAGTGACTTTCGACACCGACGACTACACCTCCGTGGGCGTGTACGACGCTTGGGAGAACTCCCCCTTCCGCAGCGGCACGCTGCAAGGCAATGCTGCCGTGATTGACAACCCGCACACCGAGGTGAGCGACATCCTCGGCACAGCGCCAAACCCCACCACCAAGGTGCTCGCCGTGCAGCGCTCACGCTACGGCTCCAACCAGTTCGGCGCGCGCATTGACCTGAAAACGCCCTTCTCCCTGAAACCCGAGACACAGTACGTCCACGTGCTGGTGCACCGCCCCGTAAGTGGGCGCGTGATGCTCATGGGCCTGGGCAAGCACCGCGAGCCTGAATGGGCCGGACAGAGCGCCGAGACGGAGCAGTTCTGGGCCATCAGCACCACCAACGTAGCGCCCGGCATGTGGGCCGACGCCGTGTTTGCCATCAAGGGCGTGAGCGGTGTGGACATCCACAGCCTGGTACTCGTGCCCGAGTGCGAAAGCCCGCACGACCGCACCGAGGATTTCATCGCCTACATCGACCAGATCGTGGTGAACAACAGTAGCGCGCCGCTGGTGAGTTACGACGAGTATCCCGTGAACTTCAACAAGGACAGCGAGCGTGCCAGCCGCACCGACCGCGGCATCCTCAGCGTGGGACTGCAAGATGTGAGCACACTGACCATCACGTCCTCGCCCACGACGTCCGACCCGCTCTATCGTGACCGCATGGATGCAACCCTGGCCGTGAAAGCCGGACAGAGCGTGAAGCCCGTCATAGGCTACAAGGGCACATGGATGTGCGGCTACGCATACGTGGACTTCGGCAGGGACGGCAAGTTCTCCTACGCCATCAACGCCGACGGTACACCTGCCGACGGTAGCGACCTTGTGGCATACTCTGCCTATAACCTGCGCAACAGTGCGGGTGCTACGCTCTCGAACAACAACAGCCTAAACATCCCCGCCTTCACTATCCCCGCTACCACCCCCACGGGCTTCTACCGTATGCGCTTCAAGGTGGATTGGAACGAGATTGACCCCGCTGGCTCAATGACTATCAAAGACGACGGCGGCGGTGTGGTGGATGTGCGTCTCAACGTTCACACGGACAATGTCTCGGTGGTGGAGGACAACCGCAACGGCGAGATCCTCAATGCCGACGGCACACCGCTGGTGAGCACCACTGCATTTGGCGAAGCGCTGACCGTGAAACTGAATCCGGAAAACGGATTCTCCTACAACGGCATACGCATCCGCCACGGCTACGGCCTCACGGGCGACAGTCTGGTACACGGCACGCCGCAGTATGTTGATGAATACGTATGGCGCGACCAGTTTGATGCCAACGACTGCTACACCATCAAAGCAGAATGGGTGGACGGCGACCTGCTGCTCGAAGGTCTCTTCGTGGAAAAAGGCACAGAGATTGAGTTCAACTACCCCATCAACTACGACAAGGCCACGGCCACCATTTCGCGCACCGACCGCCGTATGAACGGTGCCACCATGGCTGGCACCACTTGGACTCTTCCCGCCGGCAAGAAACTCTACAACGAGGATATGTCGCAGACATTCATCGCCAAAGCCGGTGAGCAGATGCAAGTGCAGTTTGCTTTCACGGGCAGTTGGATGAACGGCTACCTCTACATAGACCGCGATCAGGACGGGGACTTCTCCTACAACATCAACGCTGACGGCACACCCGTCGAGGGCAGCGACCTGATGACCTACTCGCACTACAACCTCAAGAACAGCGCAGGGCAGAGCCTCACTGGCAGCGCACGCAACGTGCTCAATCCTCCTGCCTTCATCATGCCCACACTGCCCGATGGCTTCTATGCCGTGCGCTTCAAGGTGGACTGGAACGAGATCGATCCAGGCGGCAACACCACCGACGACAACAACATTATTCACAACGGCGGCGGCATTGCCGACGCCCGCCTACGCGTGTTCAGCGGCACAGAAGTAGGGCTCGCGCTCACCGAGCACACCCACGGCACACTCACCGGGACTGACGGCGAAGCCCTACCCGAAACGGTGGCCTTCAACACCCCCCTCACCTTGCTCGCGGCCCCCTACCCCGGATACCGCATCGACTCGCTCTACGTCACACATGGCGACTTCAACGCTCCGAAGCAATATGTGCATGGCGTACCCCAATGGGTGACACACACCTATACCTACGACGACTTCTTTGAGGGAGCCTTCACCCTCCCCGCCAACATCATTGACGGCGACATCCACCTGCACCCTACGTTTGTGGCAGATGAGGACTACCGCCCCACTACGTCCACCCTCTCAGCCGAGGTGGTGCAAGGCGGACTGGTGCAGAACGCCCTCGGCGTGAAACTCACTGCCGACCCAGTGGCCATGCCCGACGACCAGGACGCCACCGTGCTCCTCTATAGCAACACGGGCTATCAGATTGGCGGTCTGCACATCGTCAGCAGTAATGGCGAAGAAGCCCAAATCAAGCCCGCCGACCTCAACATCAACCGCTACGACATTCCCGCCGCATTCTTTGCCGACAAAGGGCAGGTAGTGGTCACCCCCACCTTCACCCCACTGCCCGAAGGCGAGACGCGCGCACGCCAACATTGGCGCTACGTATGGGGCGACGAGTTTGAGAGCGAGAACAACGCCTATGCTAAGCCCGCCACCGCCAAATGGCGCAACCACGGGCGGACCAGCGCCACCTGGGCGCGCTTCATCGCCGACCACGACAGCGTCTCCTTTGTACGCGATGGCTACTACCACGCACGTTGCATCCCCAATCCCGACACCGAGAGCGACAACGTGGCCATGCTCAGCGGCAACATCAGCAGCCGCGGTATTTACAGTTTCAAATACGGACGTGTAGAAGCCCGCATCAAGACCACACGCCACAAGGGCAATTTCCCCGCCTTCTGGATGATGCCGCAAGACAACACCGGCGGCTGGCCCACAGCCGGCGAGATAGACATCTGGGAGCAGATCGACACCCAAAACAAGGCACACCACACCATCCACAGCAACTGGACCTACAACCTCGGCAACAAGAACAACCCCAAGAGCACCAGCAACGAGACAGTGGACATGGACCAGTGGCACGTCTATGCCCTGGAATGGGACGACATGCAACTGCGTTGGTATGTCGATGGCGCACAGGTGTTCTCCTACACCAAGAAAGCCGACGACGCTGACGCATTAGGAAAGGGACAATGGCCCTTCGACAAGGAATTCTACGTCATCCTCAACCAGAGCGTGGGCAACGGCTCGTGGGCTTCCAACCCCGACGTAAACTTCACCTACGAAACGCTCTTCGACTACGTCCGCGTCTATCAGATCCAAAAGTCGGGCACCGACAATCGCACCTACCCCATCAACTACCCCAAGGCACAGCCCGTGAAGCACGCCACGCGCCGCCTCACTGCCGTGAGCCTTGATGATCAGACCGTCAGCGTGCCCAACCCCGCCTGCATCTACAACTTCGTGGACGAACCGGTGTTCGTGGTAACACCCGGACAGACCGTGCAACCCAATGTGGAGTTCTCCACCGGCTGGATGCACGCCTACGTTTATCTTGACCTTGACGCAGACAGCCTCTTCACGGTGATAGCACCCACGGTTGGCGTACAGCCCACGCTCAGCGAACTGATGAGTTACAGTTTCTACAGCGAGGGCAACGAACTTGGTAACGGCTACAACAGTGCTGGCACTGCCATCCCCTCCTTCGAGGCGAACACCATGGCTCTCCCCACCTTCACCGTGCCCACCACCATGGCACCCGGGCTCTATCGCATCCGTTTCAAAGTGGACTGGGACAACACCGATGCAGGCGGTTCCACCGTGGCTGGAAACGACATGTACACCAACGGTGGCGCCATCTGCGACGTGAACATACGCGTGGAAGATCCCACGGGTATCACCGCTCCCCTGCAAAGCTCCGCCGACAACGAATGGCGCGACCTGCAAGGACGGCGCATCAACACCCCCACCACACCAGGCATATACCTACGAGGTGGGCGCAAGGTACTTGTCAAATAATTAACCGTTATTCATTGAACATTGACCATTGACCATTGACCATTAGCAAAACCGAAGGCAAAGGGTGTTGCAGGATGTTCAATGGTCAATGGTCAATGTTCAATGGTCAATGGTCAATGTTCAATGGTCAATGTTCAATGGTCAATGATCAATGGTCAATGTTCAATGGTCAACGGTCAATGGGTAATCGTCAATGGTCAATGGTCAATTAACAAAGACAATTAAACCTTTTGCCAATCACGGGCTCTTATATACAAACGGCGCTGGCACATGGATGCCCCATCGCCACTCACTATTCTGAAACCTCTTAACACATCACTACAATGAAACGCTTACTCCTCTCCATCGTGATGGCAGTCTCTGTACTGGCAGCGAATGCATTCAGTTACGAACGCGCCCGTGAGCAGGCCTTGTTCCTCACGGACAAGATGGCCTACGAACTGAACCTCACGGAGCAGCAATACGACCTGGCCTACCAGATCAATCTGGACTACTTCCTCAACGTCTCCTCCTCGCGCGATATCTACGGCGTCTATTGGCAATACCGCAACGACGACCTGCGCTACATCCTCTACGACTGGCAGTATTCGCTCTATAGCACGCTCGACTACTTCTTCCAACCGCTCCGCTGGGTGAGGTCGGCATGGTACCTGCCCGTATATAGCCGCTACTCGCGCACGCACTACTTCTTCGGACGGCCCACAGTGTACATCTCCTACCGTGGCGGTTGGCGGCCCTCACACCACCGCAGCATAAGTCCCTACGCCTCACACAGGCCTCACGGCGGACGCGGTATGCGCGACCACCACTATCCCGGAGCAGTGCGCCCCCACGGGAACCACGGCAGCCACAGTGGAGGCGGATACCATCCTGGTGACCGCAACGGACACGGATACGGACGCGGCAACAATGGCGGACGGCGCGACCACGGCGGCGTACACAATCCTGGCAACAACAACGGACACAACAACGGCAATCCTGGCAACAACAATGGCAATGGTTACCGCGGTGGCCACGGCAACAGCAACTCGGGCAGCCAAGGCAGCATAGGTAACCAAGGCAACAACAACGGACGCGGCAACGGCAATCCTGGCAACAACAATGGCAATGGATACCGCAGTGGCCACGGCAACAGCAACTCCAGCAGCCAAGGCAGCGTAGGCAGCCAAGGACACTCCAACCACGGCCAAGTCAGCGCACCCTCCAACCGTAGCAATTCTCGCAGCGGCTCGCGCACTCCCAGCGGGCGTGCAGGCGGCAGGAGTTACGGCAGATAAACACAATCCCCCCACCCCATTCATCACGGAGAGCATCCTCACGGACGCTCTCCGTCTTGTTGTACACCGACACATCGTCACACTGACGCCGACAGGACTCCGCAGAAATCGTCTCCCTCTCAGCAGCCACAAAGGGAGCCTGGGCATTCCCGCCAACTGGTATAATACTTCTCGGGATTGGCATCCATTGCTGATCCCGTTTTTGCAAGACACACTTTTGCGGACAGTATCAATGTCAGATGAACCTAATTCTTCTATCAAGTACTATTTCCACAAGTCAAGGTCTATGTTCGATTCTACTTCGTTTTCTATCTCGTCTGGGAGCATCGGAAAGAAATCCATACCTGTAATACGCTCAACTTGGTCAATAGAATTAAAATAAAGGTCACGCTTCTTTGTATTAGAATTATTCTTTACTACGATACCCATCCCCTTTGGTGTGCCATTCAAGCATAGAACGACTTTAAAGAACGCTTCTGGTACATACACATCATTGCTGCCTATGGTTTCATGTTTTCCTCTAAAAAAGACTGGGCCACATATAATAAAAATATCGCCAAATCTTTTAGCCCAGTTACGACAGTCAATTTCAAAGCTGTTCCAAAGACCACTGTTCAAACTAGCATCTTGCGGACATACATTAATTAAGCTAAACGACTGAATCATCGCTTCTGCATCCCACTTGTTATCGCCAGCCGGGCACATGTGTCCCCTTGACCATCCACTTCCTTTATAGTCTTCTATTGTCGCTCTTGGAGCAGGGACAGCATCGTCTTCATAAAAGGCATTAGTGCGGCCTATGGGACCATCTGTGTGTTCGCTGGTCAGATGCCATGCCACCCAATTTGGAATTTTTGTGTCTTTATTATAGGAAACAATATAGGCTTTCTTTCTAACAATCTGTTCAGATACACCATCTAAAGGAGCAGGCTTGCATATTTCAAAAATAGAATCAACAACAGCAGTATCTTCAACAATGTCAAAATCTAAATCATCGTTGCCTGAATCATCTGATAATTCTTTTACTTCCTCAGCATCATTATTCAATGAAACAAATTCAGAGCATGCAGGATCATTAGAAAACCTCCCATTTACATAAAGCAACAAGATAAGCCCTAAAAAGGCTACTACAAATACGACTATGGTTGCTTTTAGCTTCATATTTACAGGATCGTGATAAACTATCTTTAAGTTACTTATCCCTACTCCGATAATAGTAGTTTATACTATAGAGAAAGAGTTAAATGAACAGAGTTTGTGTATTCAACTTCCAGTATATGAAGAGCCAAATAACCAAATCAAGAATATTCCTATCGTCCCAAGGGCTTTAGGCACAAAGCCTGTGCCTAAGCCCCTGGAAAGGACGATGTGGAAATGGAGCATCGCCAATCTTCTTATACTTGTTGACGCTCGATTATTTTTACAGAAGTTCTGCCAGTAGTGCAGGAAAATTCATAGACTTAGCCCTGATGTTCTCCAAAAGTGCCCTCTCAAGGTCATCAATCTTGCCATCGCCATTAATTTGCTCATAGAGGTACTTGGCTTCATCGTCGTCGATCTCACCCTTTGACTGGTCATCATCCAGGACGAAAGATGTAATGGCCTTTACGAAGAAAGCCTTCCACTCAGGAGCATTAGCTTTACCAGAAACGGCATTGTTCAACTCAAAGAGGAAATCTGCTTCGTCCTTGTCAATCAATCCGTCTGCAAACAGGACATCCTCCAGTTCTTTCACCTCGGCAGCATCGATGATACCATCTGCCAGTAACTCTTTTTTCAGTTCTTCTAAAGTTTTCATTTTTACAATAAATTTAGACGATATTTATAAATTAAAATCTTTTTACAAAAGCATATACTTCACGAACGCCAGTCACCATGAAGCCTATGATGAATATGATAATCCAATCGCTCAAAGACAACGGCCCGATGTTGAAGAAATCATTCAAGAACGGAACCTGAACGATTGCAATCTGACCTAAAGTGACGACAGTAGCAATCAACAAGAATCCATCACAACCTTTTAAATTCCAGCCAGAACCACCAGTCTTGTAACCACGCGCATTGAACATATACCCCATGTGAGTAATCACGAATATGGTAAACAACAATGTCAGCTCATAAGTAGAAACAACACTCCTCTCACCAAATGAAAGATTCAACAAGTCCTTCATGCTTGTTACTTCTGAGTGCTGGAATAATATCAGTAAGAAAAGGAGAACCACGAAGAAGAAAATACCTACACCGAATATATTGCAAAGCATTGACTTGTCAAGGATAATGGCATTAGTATCGCGTGGTTTCTCGTTCATTACTGATTGCTGAGGTGGTAGTGCTGAAAGTGCGATAGCCGCAAAGGTGTCCATA
>JAFSWM010000094.1 GCA_017444485.1 Bacteroidaceae bacterium
AACAATGAGTTCCACTAGGTGAAACAATGAGTTCCACTAGGTGAAACAATGAGTTCCACTAGGTGAAACAATGAGTTCCACTAGGTGAAACAATGAGTTCCACTAGGTGAAACAATGAGTTCCACTAGGTGAAACAGCGAGTTCCACTAGGTGGAACTGCCGAGATAGTTCCCTTTTCGTGTGCTCACAAAAGAAGCCTATATCTTCACAAACCGTGAGGTATGGTCTGTGAAGATATAGGCTTGAAGGGTGCTCGCTTTAACGTCGGGAGCCGGCGTGCTTGATTGGCGTTTACTCGCCTGTCCACCCGTCGAGGCGGCGTGTCCTGGCTGGGCCAGTGCCTGCGCCTCCGTAGCCGATGCCGCTGTTGCCTCCTACTCCGTTCACGCTGTCGGTCATGAAGTGCTGGGTGTGGATGCCTATGGTCTCTACTGCGGGGTGTGTGTACGTTTTCTTTTCCATAATGATTGTTGAAGAATGCTGCAAAGGTAAATGAAAAAGGCTGAACCGCTACGGGCTTCTCCTGTTTTTCTGCACGCGTTGCTGTGCTGCGTGGGCGCTCGGGGGCTTACGGGTGGTCCTGGCGGAAGGCGGCCATGCGTTCTTCGAGCACGGGGTAGAGTTCCTCGCGCATGCGGCTGGTGCAGCCGCGCACGCCGTGTTGCAGGCTGCCGGTCGTAGAGAGCGAGATACAACTCACGCCGTAGTAGAGCAGTTCCTTGAGCAGTTGGCCGCCTGTCAGCGTGCCGTAGCCCAGGGTGAAGAAGAAGCCGTCGCCCACGCGCTGCGTCACGTCGCGGTCGTAGACGATGCGGAAGCCGTGGCGCGTGAAGATGTCCTTCATGCGGTGCGCCCGCTCGGCGTAGGTGCGCGTGTCGTCCACAAAGTTGATCTTCCCCTCGCAGGCCAGGCGCATCATCTCGGCGTAGGCGTATTGTGTGGAGGCGGTGCAGCCGCTGGTGATCATATAGAGAATGGAGGCGGTGAGCGTCTGTCCGAACACGCCGGCGTCGTGGTAGCGCTCGGCCAGGGCGGGGCACTGACGGTCGAAGAGCGTGTCGCTCACGCACACCAGGGCAATGCGTTGGCCGGCGTAACTGAATATCTTCGACGCCGAGAGCATCAGGATGTAGTTGTCCGTGTATCGCGCCACGGTGGGCACGAAGGGCGGCTCATAGGGCTTGGAGAAGTCGCGCCGCGTGTCCATGCAGAAGTAGGCCAGGTCTTCCATCACCACAGCATCGTACTTCGTGGCCAGTTCGCCGACGACTTGCAGTTCGCTCTCCTCCAGGCAGATCCAGGCAGGGTTGTTCGGGTTGGAATAGACGATGGCGGCGATGTCGCCCGCACGGAGTTCCTCTTCCAACCTGTCGCGTAGCCGCTCGCCGCGGTAGGGGTGGATGTCAAACTCGCGCCATGTCACCCCCAGCACGCGCAACTGCGACTTCTGTATGGGGAAGCCAGGGTCGATGAAGAGCACCTTGTCCTTACCTGTGACGCGCTGCGTGCAGGCGATGAACGACCCGAAACTGCCGGCCACGGAGCCCGTGGTGGGCACGCAGGCGCGGGGACTGACGCTCAGGTTGATGAATGCCTTGACAAACTCGGCGGCGGCCTCTTTGAGCTCCAGCACGCCCGCCGCCGCGGGATACTGCGACCCTACGCCGCGGTCCAGCGCTGCCTTCTCGGCCTCCACACCCCAACGATTGGCAGGCAGCCCAGGCGAGCCCTGGTCCATACGGATGAAGGGGATGCCCGTCTTTTGCTCCAAGTATTGCGCCACGAGTAGCACCTCGCCGATGGTGGCTTGCGAGAGGTCGGCCACGTGGTTCGCTTGCCGTGCCTCTTCAACGAGGGCTTCGCTAAATATCTTCATTGTTCAAGCAGGGGGTGTTTTACGGTCATTGTTCAAACGAATCGACGCGGGCCTTAGGCGGGCTGCCCGTATCCCAGTTCGAAGGCTTTGAGGTTGTCGGCCACCACCTGCTCGCCCTTGCGTGCGAAGATGTGGCGAATGGCGGTGCGCAACTGGTCGGCGGTGAGAATCTCGAAGTAGCGCGCAGCCATACCGAGCAGCACCATGTTCGCGCCGCGTGGCACGCCGTTGTCCCTGGCCACCGTCTCGATGTCGAGCGTTGCCACATGGGGCAGCGCTGCGAGTTCGTCGGCCACAGCAGCAGCGTCGGGGTAGTTGGGGATGTTCACCAGGGGCCTCGACGAGGTGACCACCCAGCCCTCCTCGTGGAGATAGGGCAGGTAGCGCAGCGCCTCTATGGGCTCCATGGAGATGATCAGGTCGGCGCCGCCTACGGGTATCTGGTCGCTGTGTATCGCTTCGGTGCTCAGGCGCAGGTCGCTCTGCACGTCGCCGCCGCGCTGACTCATGCCGTGTACCTCGGCCTGTTTGAGATGCAGCCCGGCCTCGGTGGCGGCCTCGCCGATGACGGTGGCGATGGTCAGGATGCCCTGGCCGCCCACGCCGGAGAGTTTGATATCTTTTTTCATAAGAGTGGGGGGAGAGATGTCGTGTTGTTCGTGGTTCGCATTGAAAGTCCCGCAGGGCGCAGGATGCCCGTGGGGGTGGAGGGACTTATGATTTTTGCTGTCTCTTCTTGCGGGCGTAGGCTTGTATGCAGTCGCGCTGGGGGATGATGACCGACACGCCATGGTAGTCTATCTCTTGGCGCAGTATGCGTGTGATTTCCTCCATGTTCTTGGCCAGTGGCGTCACCACGTGCAGGTGTTCGCGCTCCACACCCAGTGCCAGGCAGATGGCCTCATACTTATGCGTGCCCGCCGAGTCCTGCCCGCCCGTCATGGCGGTAGTGAGGTTGTCGCTGATGATAACCGTGATGTCCGAGCCAGCGTTTACAGCATCGAGCAGCCCCGTCATGCCCGAGTGGGTGAAGGTGCTGTCGCCGATGACGGCGATGGCAGGGTATAGCCCCGCGTCGGCAGCACCCTTGGCCATGGTGATCGACGCACCCATGTCCACGCAACTGTCGATGGCGCGGAACGGCGGCAGTGCACCGAGCGTGTAGCAGCCTATGTCGCCGAAGATGCGTGCTTCGGGATAGTCTGCCACCACCTTGTTGAGTGCAGCATACACGTCGCGATGCCCGCATCCCTGGCACAACTGCGGCGGGCGAGCGGCGAGGTTCACAGCGGGTGGGAAGGCCGGGCAGTTCTCTTGCCCAAAGGCGCGGGCCACGTTGTCGGGATTCAGTTCGCCCGTGCGCGGCAAGTCACCCGTGAGCCTCCCCTTGACGGGATAGTCCGCTCCGAGCATGGCGCGTACTTGCTCCTCGGCAAAGGGCTGGCCGTCCTCCACCACAAGAATCTCCTTGCACTGCGCCGCCATGTCACGGATTTGTTGGGCGGGCAGCGGGTATTGCGACACCTTCAGCAGGCTGATGCCCACGGGCGCGGCTTCACGCACATAGTTGTAGCCAATGCCGCAGGCCACCACGCCCGTGCCGCCTCCTTGCGTCGCCCACTCCGTATTATTATATATGGAGTGTGCTGCAGCGTTTTCAATGTCCGGTTGCTTGGCGATGAGCGAGGCATATTGCCGTTTGGCATTGCCCGGCAGCAGCACCCAGTGTGTGCGGTCGTCGTCGGGGCGTAGCGCGTTCTCGTTTGCCGCACTCCCCACGGTCACCGAAGCCCGCGAGTGGGCCAGCCGCGTCACAATGCGAAACAGCACCGGCAGGCGCAGCCGCTCCGAGAGGGCAAAGGCGGCAGGCATCATGTCGTAGGCCTCCTGCTGATCGCTCGGCTCAAAGATGGGGATCATGGCAAACTTGCCGTAGAAGCGTGAGTCCTGCTCGTTTTGCGAAGAGTGCATCGAGGGGTCGTCGGCAGCCAGCACCACCAGCCCGCCGTTCACGCCGGTGATGGCAGAATTGACAAAGGCGTCGGCGCAGACGTTCATGCCCACATGCTTCATGCAGACCAGTGCGCGCTTTCCGGCATACGACATGCCCAGCGCGGCCTCCATCGCCGTCTTCTCATTCGTGCACCAGCGGCTGTGTACGCCGCGTTCGCGTGCCAGCGGGTGGTCCTGTATGTATTCCGTAATCTCAGTGGACGGCGTGCCAGGGTACGCATATACGCCCGACAGCCCAGCATGCAGCGCACCCAGCGCCACAGCCTCGTCGCCCAGAAGTAGTTGGTGTGTGGTGGTCATTGTTGGTTGTATGGTTTTTCTGACTTAGTATGCAAAGGTTTTATTCATTCAAGTAATACTTGAGTGAAGTGCCATCATTCGTCTTAAGAATGTTAATTCTCACGTCATTTACGCATTGGGAAAACGGGGCGATGAACGTCAATGAGAGTTTAGGATTGATATAAAAGCCGTAAATAGAATAGCCTTCTACATCAGCTTCTATACTCAGCATTCCTAACAAAACCCTTCGACCGAAAGCCATATTCGTAGTGTTCAATAAATCGCCTTGTGGAAGCACGGCAAAGTTACCATAATAATCTCCTTCTTGTGATATAGTATCATATACTTTTTTCAAGTTTATTGCGATATTTGTTTTTATAGGCAAACAAACTGCTCTGTTCGCTCACTCCGACAAATAAAATCCTGTCTGCCATTTCGCATACATATCTATTCCTGAGCATTGCTGTCACCTTTGATTGACGGATAGCATTACTAACAGAGATAATCAATAAACGGTTTTGAGCCAACGGCTCTTTTAGTTCGTCAGGAATAACCTTATACATCTTTCGTGCAAGCACAATGATAATGGGCTGACTGCCTTTCAATAGGAAATGAAGCACGTCTTGCTCCAACTTGCTACTGAAACCGCTGATTACACACGCCCCTCGATTGCGCATCTCCGTTGCCCAGTCATACACTTGCAGCACCACTTCCGAAGAAATGGTGCTTGAAGCAAGAAATGCAGTCTTCCTCAGCTTCAGCAGTTCTTGATTACCAAGACACTCCACTTTCATTGTCTCTCAATTAAGCATCTGCATCGTTTTCAACAATTTCCCAGTGACCACTATAACCACTACCGACATATTTAATATGAGTGAGTTTTGCAATATGGCGTTTGATGGTCGC
>JAFSWM010000095.1 GCA_017444485.1 Bacteroidaceae bacterium
GACTTTAAAGTCACACGCTGTGACTTTAAAGTCACACGGACATAGTTTCACCGCCAGCCGATTATTGATTTCAGAGGATGCAGCGGAGGCTGCGAGCAGGCTTTGGTGTTCGGGTTTTCTTGCAGTTAGGGCAAAAGAAATCGGGTGAAAGGGGACGGCGGTGCGGCCTCTTTCACCCGATGTTTGGGTTTGTCGCTTATTTCTTGTCGTCGAAAAGTTCTTTGATGCCTGCGAGCGATCCGAGCGTGCCGGTGGCTTCGAAGGGCAGGAATACGGTCTTGCTGCCGCCCCTTCCGTCGGCCACTTCTTGGAGCATCTGTATGTATTTCTGCGCCAGGAGGTAGTTGGCGGGGTTTGTGCTTTGGCCCACAGCCTCTGTCACTTTCTGTATGGCCACAGCCTCGGCCTCGGCCTTGCGTACACGGGCCTCGGCTTCGCCTTCTGCTTCGAGGATGGCTTTCTGCTTTTGTGCCTCGGCGGTGTTGATGACGGCGGCCTTTTGGCCCTCGCTCTGCAGGATGGCACTGGCCTTTTCGCCTTCGCTCTGCAGGATGAGGGCGCGCTTGTTTCGTTCGGCCTGCATCTGCTTTTCCATCGCTTGCAACACCGTTACGGGCGGCATGATGTCTTGCAGTTCCACGCGGTTCACCTTCACGCCCCACTTGTCGGTGGCGTCGTCGAGCACGGCACGCAGTTTGGTGTTGATGGTGTCGCGCGAGGTGAGTGTCTCATCGAGTTCCAGTTCGCCGATGATGTTACGCAACGTGGTCTGCGTGAGTTTCTCAATGGCATTGGGCAGGTTGTTGATTTCATAGACGGCCTTGAACGGATCGACTATCTGGAAGTAGAGCAGGGCGTTGATCTCGGTCTGCACGTTGTCCTTCGTGATGACGTTCTGCTTGTCGAAGTCATAGACTTGTTCGCGCAGGTCGATGGTTGACGTGTAAACGTAGCGTCCGGCACGGATTGCCACGATCTCTTTAGCCTTGTCGATGAAGGGGATGATGATGTTGATGCCCGGGTTGAGCGTGGCGTGGTAGCGTCCGAGGCGCTCGATGATGCGTGTCTCGCTTTGCGGGATGATCTGTATGCTCTTGGCGATGATGACGATGGCCAACACCACGAGCACGATCAGCAGGGTGAATAGGGGTTCCATAATGATGTGTTATAGGTTAGAAGTGAATTGTGTTTGCTTTGTAAGGGAGATGAAGTCAGTCCGTGACGGGTTCAACGGTGACGATGAGGCTGTTGCGGTCCACGATTTTTGCTCGTTTCCCTTTGGCGAGTGCACTGCCATCCGCCGTCTGCGCTTTCCAGTCGTCGCCATCGAGTGCGAGGCGTCCGAATCCGTGTTCGGGGATGTCTTTGCTCACCACGCCTTCGCGCCCCAGCACGGCGTCGGCATTGCTGGTGGAGTCCTTCTTGTCGGTGTGGTGCAGGTAGCGCATGGCGATTGGTCGCAGCGTGTACACGCTGGCTACGGATGCCAGGGCGAAGACGATGACTTGCCAGGCCACAGGCACGTCGAGCGCGGCAAGCGGGATGGCAATCAGTGCTCCGACGGCAAGGCAGAGGATATAGAGCGTGCCGGTGAGCAGTTCGGTACAGGCAAGGGCAAGGGCGAGAATCACCCAAAAGACAGTGGCTGACATAGTGATGGGGTGTAAGAGGTTAGTGTTTGTAGCGATTCTGAAGCAAGAGGAAGTCGAGCGCAGTCATGGCTGCCATGGCCTCCACGATGGGTACGGCGCGTGGCACCACACAGGGATCGTGCCGCCCACGGGCTTTCACGATGGCGGGCTTTCCGGTTATGTCAACCGTGGGCTGCTCGCGCAACAGGGTGGCTACGGGTTTGAAGGCCACGCGGAACACCACGTCCTCGCCATTGGTCAGCCCGCCCTGCACACCGCCGCTATGGTTGGTGAGCGTGGCGATGTGGCCCTGCGCGTCGGTAGTGAAGAGGTCGTTGAGTGCACTGCCACGTCCTGTTGCCATTGCGAAGCCGTCGCCGATTTCAAACCCCTTGGCAGCATTGATGGAGAGCATTGCGGCGCCGAGGTGAGCGTGGAACTTATCGAACACCGGCTCGCCGAGTCCGGCGGGCAATCCTTTGATCACCCCAGTGACCACACCGCCTATGGTGTCGCCATCGGCTTTCACCTGGCGGATGAGCGCGGCCATCGCCTCGGCTTTTTCTGCGTCGGGGCAGCGCACGGCGTTGGTTTCTGTCAGGGCTGGGTTATAAGCCGTGTAATCGTGCTCCAGGGCTATTTCGCCCACTTGCGAAGTGTAGGCAAAAACCTCGATGCCGTAGGTCTTCAACGCGAGTTTAGCCATAGCCCCGCCCACCACGCGACACACTGTCTCGCGGGCAGAGGTGCGTCCGCCGCCGCGGTGGTCGCGCAGGCCATACTTCATGAAGTAGGTGAAGTCGGCGTGTGAGGGACGGAACACCTGCGCCAGGTTGTCGTAGTCTGCGCTGTGGTGGTCTTTGTTGCGCACGATAAACCCT
Source organism: Bacteroidaceae bacterium (assembly GCA_017444485.1). Taxonomy (GTDB): domain Bacteria; phylum Bacteroidota; class Bacteroidia; order Bacteroidales; family Bacteroidaceae; genus Alloprevotella. The sequence continues at coordinate 2,513 of JAFSWM010000095.1, forward strand.
ATGGGCGTGCCAGTGGTGACACCTTCAAACACTCCGGAGAGCAGTTCCACGCTGTCGTCCTCGCCGCGTGCCGTGGTGAGGTCGCTCTGTCCTGGCTTGCGTCGCGCCAACTCGCTGCGTATAAAACTTTCGTCAACAGTGATGCCCGGTGGCATCCCGTCAATTACGCCACCGAGCGCAGGCCCATGGCTCTCGCCGAAGGTAGTCAAGCGGAACAGCGTGCCGAAGGTGTTCATCGTGAAGTGGTTTGGTAAATTGTTTGTATTCAAGTTTCGCTTTGCGCTTACGGCTTATCGAAAACGTTGAGCAAATTTAGGCAGAAAACGTGCCGTTTACAAGTGTCTCCGATTTTTTTTGCGGTGTACACTCCTTTTTTTTCTTGTTTTTGCAGTTGCGGCGACTGACAGCCCCTCAAGACGCCCTATTATCATAGGTGGCAGTGAGAAAAGCACACGATGGCAGATGGGGTGGGGGAAAACACTTCGTGGCGTGGCAGGGAATAGTGAAAACTCTGTGTTTCTTTGCGATTTTTCGCGGTGCGGAGTATCTTTGCACCCGCAAAGCAAAAACGTATTATGCTATTGACAATCATCCTCGCCCTTGTCGGCATCGCGATGGTGATGCTCGGCGCACGGGGACTGACCGATGGCGCTGCCGCCGTGGCTCGCCGTCTGAGTGTGCCACCTGTGGTGGTGGGGCTCACAGTGGTGGCCATGGGCACCAGCGCACCAGAATTCTTCATCAGCCTGATGTCCTCCCTGCGGGGCACAACCGATATCGCCGTGGGCAACGTGGTGGGGTCGAATATCTTCAACACCCTGCTCATCGTGGGTGTAGCAGCCATTGCAGCCCCCATGATACTGAACAAGAGCACCGTGATGCGCGAAGTACCAGTAGGTATGGGCGCCACGTTACTCCTCTTTGTATTGGCCTACGACCGCGTGATTTCTCGCTGGGATGCCGCGTTGCTTTTTGCGGCTTTTCTGGCCTTTATGATCTACACCGTGCGTAAAGCGCTCCGCTCTCGCCACAACGCCGAGGGCACCCCCGCAGACACTCAGCCGATGCCTTGGTGGCGCGCGGCGCTGTTCATCGTGCTGGGACTGGCCGGATTGGTGTGGGGCAGCGACCTCTTTGTGGACGGAGCGGTAAGGGTGGCACGCTACATCGGTGTGAGCGACGCAGTGATAGGCCTGACCATCGTGGCGGGCGGCACGTCGCTGCCCGAATTGGCCACCAGTGTGGTGGCAGCCCGTCAGGGGCATAGCGAGATGGCCATAGGCAACGTCATAGGCTCCAACGTGTTCAACATCCTGATGATACTGGGCATCACAGGCCTTATCGGTCCGCTGCCGCTCTATGAAATCACGATGACCGACCTTGCCGTGCTCTTCGGCAGCGCCTTGCTCTTGTGGCTCTTCTCCTACACGCGCTTCACCATTGAGCGCTGGGAGGGCTGGCTGCTCACGGGCTGTTTCGTGGCTTATATGGGTTATCTGATTAGCAACGTATAAAACCAACAAATCATACTAAATGAGTCTGAAGATTGTAGTGCTTGCCAAGCAAGTGCCCGACACGCGCAACGTAGGCCCCGACGCGATGACACCCGAAGGGACCGTGAACCGCGCCGCGTTGCCTGCCATTTTTAATCCCGAGGACATGAACGCGCTGGAACAGGCGTTGCTCCTCAAAGACCAAGACCCCGCTACGCAGGTGCGCATCGTCACGATGGGCCCGCCGCGTGCCACGGAGATCATACGCGAAGGGCTGTACCGCGGAACGGACGGCGGCGTGCTGCTGACCGACCGCGCTTTCGCCGGTGCCGATACCCTGGCCACCAGTTACGCTCTGGCCACTGCCATACGCAAGATGGGGCTGCCCGATATCGTGATTGGCGGACGTCAAGCCATCGACGGCGACACCGCACAGGTGGGGCCGCAGGTGGCACAGAAACTGGGCTATAACCAGGTGACTTATGTGACGAGCATAGACAAGGTGGAGGACGGGAAAATCACCGTGACGCGCCACATTGACGGCGGCGTGGAGCGCGTGGAAGCCCCGCTGCCTATCCTGCTCACCGTGAATGGCGACGCCGCACCTTGCCGTCCGCAGAATGCTAAACTCGTGATGAAGTACAAGCGCGCCATGACTCCCATTGAGCGTCCTGCAGAAGGCGAACTGCCCTATGCCGAGGAGTACGAGCGCAAGCCCTACCTCAACATCACACAGTGGAGCGTAGCCGATGTGGAAGGCGACGTGACGCAGTGCGGACTGAGCGGCTCGCCGACCAAGGTAAAGAACGTGGAGAACATTGCGTTTAAGGCCAAGGAAAGCAAGACACTCACGGCCTCCGACAAAGATGTGGAGAGTCTGGTCAAGGAACTTCTCGCAGAAAAGATTATCGGCTAACGTCCCCTTCATGCTGCCACCCCGATGCGGCAGGGAAGATAATAATGACATACTCATGAACAACGTATTCGTATATATAGAAATAGAAGGTACCAAGGTGCAGGAGGTATCCCAAGAACTCCTCACCAAAGGGCGCAAGCTGGCCGACGAACTGGGCGTGCAACTTCACGCTGTCGTGGCTGGCACAGGCATTAAGGGCGCTGTGGAGTCGCAAATCCTGCCTTATGGCGTGGACAAACTCTTCGTCTTTGATGGCGACGGGCTCTTTCCTTACACCTCCAAGCCCCACACGGACATCCTCGTGAATCTCTTCAAGCGCGAAGAACCTCAAATCTGCTTGATGGGCGCCACCGTCATCGGGCGCGACCTCGGGCCGCGCGTTAGTTCCTCGCTCACCAGTGGTCTCACCGCCGACTGCACCCAACTCGAAATCGGCGACTACGAAGACAAGCGTGCGGGCAAGGTCTATAAGAACCTGCTCTATCAGATACGCCCTGCCTTTGGCGGTAACATCGTGGCCACCATCGTCAATCCCGACCATCGCCCGCAGATGGCTACGGTGCGCTCCGGCGTGATGAAAGCCGAAGTGCTCGACGCGCAGTATCAGGGCGAGGTGGTCTATGAAAACGTGGCCGACTTCGTGCCGGCTGAGGACTACGTGGTGAAGGTGATCGAACGCCACGTGGAGGCCGCCAAGCACAACCTCAAGGGTGCACCCATCGTGGTGGCTGGTGGCTATGGCGTGGGCAGTAAGGAGAACTTCGACCTGCTCTTCGATCTTGCCACCCTGCTTCATGGTGAAGTGGGGGCAAGCCGCGCCGCTGTGGATGCCGGTTTCTGCGACCACGACCGCCAGATCGGACAGACCGGTGTGACAGTGCACCCCAAGGTCTATATCGCCTGTGGCATCAGCGGGCAAATACAGCACATCGCGGGCATGCAGGACTCCAAGATTATCATCTCCATCAACTCCGACCCCGATGCCCCCATCAACAAGATTGCCGACTACGTCATCACCGGCACCGTGGAGGACGTCGTGCCGAAACTGATCAAGTACTATAAGAGTAATAGCAAGTAACATGGCCAACTATTATACCGACCACCCCGAAATCGCGTTCCACCTGACTCATCCAGAGATGAAGCGCGTCGTGGATCTTCGTGAGAAGGACTACGCAGACAAAGACAAGTACGACTACGCCCCCGTGGACTTTGAGGACGCGATGGAGAACTATCGCCGCGTGCTTGAAATCACTGGCGACGTGGCTGCTAATGTCATTGAGCCCAACAGCGAGAGCGTGGACCTCGAAGGGCCACACCTTGAGAATGGCCGCATGATCTACGCTTCAAAGACTTTCGAGAATATCGAGGCCACGCGTAAGGCCGGCCTCTGGGGGGTGTCCATGCCCCGCCGCTACGGAGGGCTGAACCTGCCCAACGCCGTTTTCTCTATGCTGAGCGAACTCATCAGCGCCGCCGACGCGGGCTTCCAAAACATTTGGAGCCTGCAGTCGTGCATCGACACGCTCTATGAATTCGGCTCCGAGGAACAACGGCAGGAGTTTATCCCGCGTGTGTGCGAGGGAGCGATGATGTCGATGGACCTCACCGAGCCCGACGCCGGAAGCGACTTGCAGCGTGTGATGCTCAAGGCCACCCGCGACGAGGAGAACAACTGCTGGCGGCTGAATGGTGTGAAGCGCTTCATCACCAACGGCGACTCCGACATTCACCTCGTTCTCGCACGCTCCGAGGAAGGGACTACCGACGGACGCGGTCTCTCCATGTTTATATACGACAAGCGCGATGGCGGCGTGGATGTGCGCCACATCGAGCACAAACTCGGCATTCATGGCTCGCCCACCTGCGAACTTACCTATAAGAATGCTCGTGCTCAACTCTGTGGTAATACCCGCATGGGGCTTATCAAGTATGTCATGGCCCTGATGAACGGCGCGCGCCTCGGCATCGCTGCCCAGAGCGTGGGCCTCTCGCAGGAAGCCTACAACGAAGCCCTCAGTTACGCCCGCGACCGCAAGCAATTCGGGCAGGCCATCATCGAGTTCCCCGCCGTCTATGACATGCTCAGTCGCATGAAGGCCAAACTCGATGCAGGCCGCTCTCTGCTCTACCAGACCGCTCGCTACGTGGACATCTACAAGTGTCTCGAAGACATCGGGCGCGACCGCCCCCTTACCCCCGAGGAGCGACAGGAAATGAAGCAGTATCAGCGACTGGCCGATGCCTTTACCCCCGTAGCCAAAGGTATGAACTCCGAGTACGCCAACCAGAACGCCTACGATGCCGTCAGCGTGCACGGCGGCTCAGGCTTCATCATGGAATACAAGAGCCAGCGCCTGATGCGCGATGCTCGTATATTCTCCATCTATGAAGGTACTACGCAACTGCAAGTGGTGGCAGCCGTGCGCTACATCACCAACGGCACCTACCTCGGTATCATCAAGGAGATGCTTCAGCGCGAAGTGAGCGAGGAACTGCAACCGCTCCGCGAGCGTGTGGCCGCTATGGTGCGGCTCTACGAAGAAAGCATCCAAAAGGTGAAAGATGCCGCTGACCAGCCCACGCACGATTTCTTGGCTCGCCGCCTCTACGACATGACCGCCGAAATCATCATGTCCCTGCTCCTGCTCGATGACGCCACTCGCGCTCACGAACTCTTCGTTCGCAGCGCGCACGTCTATGTGGCCATGGCCGAGGAGAACGTGGTAGGCAAGGCCGCCTACATCCGCGCCTTCAGCCCGGAGAAACTTCCAGCCTTCCGTCAGGCCTAAGGACACATAGCATAAGGAAACCGAGGGGTGTGTCAAGACAACGGCACACCCTTTGTTATAGCCTTTAGGAGCCTTCTTGCTTTTTTTATTACCTTTGCACCGTTATGAAGCGAACCGCACTCACCCTTTTCGTCTGTTTCTCCGTCTTCACGGTTTGGGGGCAGCCGTCGCTCTATCAAGCCAAGGGTACGGAGCGCCCCAAGTACTTCACCGAATTTCCCGTGCTTGACACCATGACCGTCAGTCAGATGGTCAGCGCATGGCACGAGGCTGCCGCTTGGCGCGACAGTGTGCTTGCTGGTCCCGAAGGCGCGTACTCCTCGTTGTTGCTCTACAATCCAGGAGTCTATATGTTCAAGGAGCATAAGGCGGAGATGTTCTGTGGCTGGCCTTTGGAGCGTTTCAGGGAACTTCCCCGCCAGTGCCTTGTGAAACTCAGTATTCACGACCGCCGTATGCCCGGTGCTCCCGCTAATGAGAAGTACCTGCATTTCGCCGACATCTTTGACATCGCCATGCCCTACAACAGCGAGAACCTGATACAGATGGCCAAGGCGAAATATGAGTCTGTGGCCTACGATATTGATGGTGCGCAGCAGGTGATTCGTCAGCCCGCCGCACTCCCTATCAGATTGAGCGTATCTCCCATGCGCAGCGTTTTTAACGTTGTGCGGGGCGAGGTGTTTGGTGGCGACGTGGACGAATTCTGCTTGTGGCACTGGGATGGGCGCACCAGTACCGACCTTGCACGTACTGACACGGCGCTCTATTGGGCCGATGAACTCAAAGAGACCATGGCGTATGTACAGCGCAGACTGAATGAAAGCCTAACCATTCGCTCGCCGAAGAAAGACATGGCGTTTATCGTCCTGCTCACTGTGGCAGCCGATGGCTCGCTCGATGCAGTGCCGGTAAGTCCTGTCAATCTTGACAAGAAAGCCACTCCATATTTTAATGAATTGCGCCAGGCTGTGCAGGGCTTGCCGGCTTGGACTTTGCCTCTCTTCTACACCAGCGACCGCCGTGTGATGCCCGGCCATTATGTGTGCGCCGTCCGCTCCAAACAAGGGTGGACCATTTCTCACACAGCCTGCGATGGTGTGAACCAATGATAGAACGACCACAACCTTAATGCCCACGATGGAAAACTATATTGTATCAGCACGAAAGTACCGCCCGCGTACGTTCGACACCGTGGTGGGGCAGGAAGCCCTTACCACCACACTGAAGAATGCCGTATCGACGGGACGCTTGGCGCACGCCTACCTCTTCTGTGGCCCTCGCGGCGTGGGCAAGACCACCTGCGCCCGCATCTTCGCTAAGGCCATCAACTGCATGAATCCTGGCCCAGGCGGCGAGCCCTGCGACCAATGCGAGAGTTGTCGTTCGTTCAACGAGAACCGCTCGTTCAACATCGTGGAACTCGATGCCGCTTCAAACAACTCCGTGGAGGACATCCGCACGCTCATTGAGCAGGCGCAGATGCCGCCACAGGTGGGCAAATACAAGGTGTTCATCATTGACGAGGTACACATGCTTTCAGCCGGTGCGTTCAACGCCTTTCTCAAAACCCTTGAGGAGCCGCCGGCGCACGACATCTTTATCCTCGCCACCACCGAGAAGCACAAACTCCTGCCCACCATCTTGAGCCGTTGTCAGATCTACGACTTCAAACGCATGGAGGTGCCCGACATTGTGGGACACCTCAAATACGTGGCGCAGGACGCTGGCGTGACCTACGAGGAGGAAGCCCTCAACGTCATCGCCCAAAAAGCCGATGGTGGCATGCGCGACGCGCTGAGCATCTTTGACCAGGTGGTGGGCTACAGCGGTGGCAACGTCACCTACCGCAAGGTGATTGAAGACCTCAATGTGCTGGACTACGAATACTATTTCAGCCTGACCGACAGCCTGCTCCGTGCTGACGTGCCCGCCGCATTGCTCACGTTCAATGAGATTTTGGGCAAGGGCTTCAATGGTCAACATTTCATCAGTGGCCTGGCTGCCCATTTCCGTGACCTGCTCGTGAGCCGCGACGCCTCCACGCTTCCCCTTCTTGATGTGGCAGAAAGTGTTCGGAAGCGATACAGCGAACAGGCAACACGTTGCAAGCCTCGCTTCCTCATGCAGGCGTTGCGCATCTGCAACGACTGCGACCTGCAATATCGCACGGCGGGCAACAAACGACTGTTGGTGGAAATTGCGCTGATACGCACCGCCCAACTCAACGAGCCTGCCGACGAAGAGCCAGGCTGTGGGCTTGGCCCTGCACAGCCTCTTAAATCCATGAATCTCGCCGCGGCTCCTGCCGTACAACAATCACAGGAGCCCGCCCCGCAACCCACCATCCACGCGCCTGCTTCCCAAGCCACGGCGACCCCTCAGTCGGTAGCGACGTCGCAGCCCGCTGCTCCGTCGCGCCTGCGCACGCTTTCTATCACAGCAACGCCCGGACAGCAAGCGGCGCCATCTGCTTCAACCTCCCAGCCGCAAAAGCAATACGGCAACAAACCCTTCACTGTGGCAGATCTGCGATTGGCTTGGCGGGAGTTTATAGAAACACTACCTCAGGAGCAGCGTGCCATGGCCGAGCGCATGAAGGGCATGGAGCCTGTTGCCGAGGGTGACGTGATGACCGCACCGGCAGAGGTGGTGGTGGAGAACAAACTGGTGCTCGATCAACTCAACGCGCTGAAAGCACAACTGCTGGCTTTCCTGCGTGGCAGGCTGGACAACGCAGCCGTGGACATCCGCTTCCGCGTGCGCGAGGCAGATGAGAAACATCGCGCTTTCAGCCAAAAGGAGAAATTTGACGCTATGCTTGCTAAGAGCGAGCCGCTACGACATCTGCGGGAGTCGCTCCAACTCGAACTGGCATAGCACTCACATAAAACTGTTTCTATACGATGAACAAAATCATTGTCACCACCTACAAACTTGAGTCGTTCGACAGAGACGGCGCGCCCACCATGGTTGAAGAGGCCACGCCCGAACACCCATTCAAGTTTATCAGCGGTATGGGCTTCGCGCTCGATGCCTTCGAACAACGTGTGGAGCCCCTTGCCGAGGGCGACACGTTCGACTTCACGCTTGACCCCGAGGAGGCCTACGGCCCTTATGACGAGGCACACGTCATTGATTTCCCAAAAGACGCCTTCTGTGTGGACGGACGTTTTGACGCTGCGCAGATACGTCCTGGTGCCAATGTGCCCCTTGTGAACGAGGATGGCCAGCACTTTGTGGGCCATGTGCTCGAAGTGGGCGACGAACAAGTGCGCATAGACCTCAACGACACACTTGCGGGCAAGCGCATTCGCTTCACGGGCCGAGTGATCATTTCCCGTCCTGCTACCAATCAGGAGATTGCGGCCTTTGTAAACCTGCTTGAAGATGATGGCTGTGGCTGTGGGTGTCACGACCACAACGACGGGCATTGCTGCCACCACGACCATAAAGATGGGCATCATTGCAATCACGATCATGGCCACGGCCACAAAGACGGCCATTGCTGTCGCCACCGGCATGATAAATAGGAATCATTAATCATTCTATAAGAACCCTATGAAGAATTACTTTGACCTTACAGGGCAGGTGGCCGTAGTCACCGGATGTTCGGGCGGCCTCGGCGTGCAGATGGCACGCGCGCTGGCCAGCCAGGGCTGCTGTATCGTGCCCATCGCTCGCCGTATGGAAAAATTGGAAGAGGTGGCCGCTGCCCTTCGTCAAGACTTTGGCGTGGAGGCGCTCCCTATCCGTTGCGACATCACCGACACGGAGCAGGTAGAGGCCGTGACGAGCCAGACTATGGAGCGCTTTGGCCGTATCGACATCCTGATCAACAATGCCGGCACGGGTGCTGTGGCTCCGGCGGAGGACATCACCGACGCACAGTTCAATAGTGAGATGCAGATTGACCTTTTTGGCACGTTCAAGGTGGCACGCTCTGTGGCCAAACATGCGATGATACCCGCCAAGTATGGGCGCATCATCAACATCGCGTCTATGTACGGACTGGTGGGGAACAAGATTGCCCCCTGTTCGCCCTATCATGCCGCAAAGGGCGGCGTGGTGAACCTCTCGCGCGGCCTGGCCGCCGAGTGGGGCAAGTATGGCATCACGGTGAATACCATTTGCCCAGGCTATTTCTGGACACCGCTCACGAAGGACACGCTCGAAACCGAATGGTTTGCTGAGTATGCCAAGGGCACCATCCCCTTGGAGCGTTACGGCAAGGAGGGCGAACTCGACACGGCAACGCTCTTCCTCGCCTCGCCCGCTTCGGCCTATGTAAATGGCGTGGCTCTGCCCGTGGACGGCGGATACACTTGCGTCTGAACACACGGGGCTTCATCCCCCTGATAGCGACAACCGCCCCCGTAGGACATTCGTTTCCTGCGGGGGCGGTTGCTGATGTGGGGCTGTCAGAACTTGCGGAACGTCAGCCGCAGGTTGTCGGACGTGAGTACCATGTGGTTGTTGGTGAGGGTGTTGATGGCATAGTCCTCCACAGGAGCGGTGATGCCGTAGGGGCGCAGGGTGGCGGCATCGGCGGGGTCGGTGATGAGGATGTCGGCCTCGCGCTGGCTGTGATAGAGCTCCGTGAGGCGAAGTCTGCCGTCGCTCACTTCTATGCGGGCGATGACTTCACCAGGATTGTTCTCTTCGAGTATGCCGGTGCAAACGATCTGGAGGATGCCCAACTGCATGCGCCAATACACGCCGTCGGCTTTCACGTCTTGGGCCATCGTGCCGTCGGGAAGGGCTATTTCCACCAGTTGCCATTGTCCCTCGTGGTCTTCGTCGCTATATTTTTGGCATTGGCACAGTCCGGCAGTCAGCACGATGGCGGCTATATATAATAAGGTATGTCTGAGGAGCGTTTTCATCGGTGGTGCGAATTAGTGCGTCAGCCAGCCACGCTTGGCCAGGGTGAGTTGGAAACCAGTGTTGTTGCCGATGTGTGTGCCACGGTCGTAGGCGAACGCTGCGGTGATGCTCCAGCCTTTCCAGAAACTGCGGCGGCTGCCATAGTCAAGGTAGTTGCGCTGCGTGCGGGGCTTGGGTTGCAGCGATACTTCGGCGAGCAGACTGTTGTTTTGCTTGGCCTCGGCAAAGGGGTGGGCGTAGGTGCCCCAGTTCTTGGTGTGTGAGAAGAGCAGTCGGTAGGCAATGCGCGGTGTCGGGTTGCCCTCGATACCGATGTGGTGAGCATTGAAGCGGTTGCCTTTTATGGCCAGGGTGCCATCGTTGTCGTAGAGCGCGGTGTAGTAGAGCGGGTTGCCAGCCGGTTGCCCCCAGTGCATGTAGCCACTGAAAGCGTTGTGGTTGTAGTAGTTGTCAGCGGCGCTTATCTGGTCGGGGACGGCCTCAGTGTGGTCGTGATACACAGGGCCACTCTGGTTCTTCGTGGTGACGTATTCATAGACCACCGCACTGACAAAGGGGTTTGCCGGCGGGTTGATTTCCAACCCTACGAGCGCGTCGCGCCATCCGTATTCAAGGAAGAGTTGCGAATGGTCGTCAAAGAAGTGGTCGGCATAGGCACTGAGTTTCCATTTTCCAGCATAGGCCGTGACGCGGAGCAGCCAACTGCCGAGGGTGTTGCCGGCGGCATTGGCGTACACACCATCGCTCTTGTCGCTTCCGCCGCCGTAGATTGCCTTGACGAATCCCATGGGGCCGTATCCCATGGAGTAGTCGTAGCCTGGTATATCACTCACGTTCTTGGCCTTACCGCCAAAAAGCGTCACCCATTCCACCCCCCCCTCTACCGTGACGGGGAAACGCGTCTCGTCGCCGAGTTTGAGGTAGCCCGCCTTGCTGTGATAGAGCGGCCAACGCACGTGGTGCTGCCCGCTGTTCAGATAACTTTGCTCAAACCAGGTGTCGCTCATCATGCCGTAGCCGAAGTGCCCTTTCACGGCCAGCCATTTCCAGCGTGGCACAATGTTCCACCAGTCTTGCACTTCAAAACGCACCTGCGGCACGGGGCGTGCGTTGATGCCCAAGGTCTGCGAGCCACTGCTGAGGCGGTTGTTCTTGAGTTCGGCAGGGCGCTCCTTGCTGCCCACAGAGAGCGTGAAGCGCTTGTAATGGATGTCGGCGTAGAGTTGTTGGATGACGGGGATGGAGGTGAAGCCATAGGCCACTCCTGCCTCGGCACCGAAGCCAATGTTCCACACGTAGCCAGTGTCGGCTTTCGCGTCACTGAACACGCCGACCATGGCATAGCCGTTCTGGTTCTTCACGCTGGAGAGGCCGTAGCGGTTGGCCTGAAGCCAGAGCGGGTTGTTGTGAATGGCTGTGCTCACGCCGAGTTCCAGGGAGTATTCCATATTCTCGCGTGCACGGAACAGTGCGTCCTGTGCCGACACCGGTAGCAGGCCTGTCGCAAGGAGCAATAGCACGAGGAGGATACTCCCTCTCGCTGTCCCTTGCGACTTGGTGGAAACGGCTTTGTGGCTGCGGGCGAGCATGATGAACGTTTTGGTCAGGAGATGGGCGCTTGCTGTATGCTTCGCAAGCGCTACTTGGCGAAACTTACGGCGCGTGTCTCGCGGATGACGGTGATCTTCACTTGTCCTGGGTAGGTCATCTCGTTTTGGATGCGCAGTGCGATGTCGGCGCTGAGTGCGTCGATCTGTGTGTCGTCGATCTTGTCTGCACCAACGATGACGCGCAGTTCGCGTCCGGCCTGGATGGCATAGGTCTTGATCACCCCAGGATAACTCATAGCGATGCTCTCCAGGTCGTTGAGGCGCTTGACATAGGCCTCGGCAATCTCGCGCCGCGCGCCGGGGCGTGCGCCACTGATGGCGTCGCATATCTGAACGATGGGAGCGATGAGCGTCTCCATCTCCATTTCGTCGTGGTGTGCGCCGATGGCATTGCATATTTCGGGCTTTTCCTTATACTTCTCGGCGAGTTTGGCACCATAGAGGGCGTGCGGCATGTCACTTTCTTCGTCGGGCACCTTACCGATGTCGTGGAGCAGGCCGGCGCGCTTGGCCTTCTTGGTGTTGAGACCCAGTTCTGCGGCCATCACCGCACAGAGGTTGGCCGTTTCGCGGGCGTGCATCAGCAGGTTCTGTCCATAACTGGAGCGATATTTCATCTTGCCCACGATGCGGATGAGTTCGGGGTGCAGACCGTGTATGCCGAGGTCGATGGCGGTGCGCTTGCCAGTCTCCACGATTTCCTCCTCCACCTGATGGCGCACTTTTGCCACCACCTCCTCAATGCGTGCGGGGTGGATGCGCCCGTCGGCGATGAGTTGGTGCAGGGCAAGGCGTGCTATCTCGCGGCGCACGGGGTCGAAGGCGCTGATGACGATGGCCTCGGGCGTGTCGTCCACTACGATCTCCACACCGGTGGCGGCTTCGAGAGCACGAATGTTGCGGCCCTCGCGTCCGATGATGCGGCCTTTCACCTCGTCGCTGTCAATGTGGAACACGGTGACGCTGTTTTCGATGGCCGTCTCGCTGGCCACGCGCTGCATGCTCTGTATGATGATTTTCTTTGCTTCCTTGTTGGCCGTCATCTTCGCGTCGTCGATCATCTCGTTGATGAGCGACTGCGCTTCGGTGCGTGCCTCGTCTTCCATGGCCTTGATGAGGCGGTTCTTGGCTTCCTCGGCGGTGAGGCCGCTGAGTTCCTCAAGTTTCTCGCGCTCTTTGAGTTGCATCTTTGAGAGTTCCTCCTCTTTCTTCACCAGGGCGGTGCGCTGCTGATCAAGGCGCTGCTGGCGGCCGTCAAGGTCTTGCTTGCGACGCGAGAGGTCTTCCTGACGCTGGTTGAGGCTCATCTCGCGCTGCTTGAGTTTGTTCTCTATCTGGGAAATCTTCTGGCCGCGCTGCTGCACTTCCTTTTCCAGTTCGGCTTTCTTGTTGAGAAACTTTTCCTTGACTTCGAGGAGCTTCTTTTCCTTCATCACCTCGGCCTCTTTCTCGGCCTCGGCGATGGCTTGGCGGTATTTGCCGTTCACTACGTAACGGAATAGGAAGTATCCGGCCGTGCATCCTATGATGACGGCGGCCAGTCCTACAATTATATTAACTAACATGATGTTTGGAGTTAATGGTAAATAATAAAAGGTATGCGTTCTTGATTGGTGTTGTGCGGTGTGCAGGCTCACTCGGCTTGGAGGCGAGCCATCTCTTCGTTGAGTTTGCTGATGACCTGCTCGTAGGGCTCGATGTCGGCGGCCTGTTCTGCGGTGAGGGCACGCACAGCGAAGTCGAGCAACACGATGGTGAGGTAGCGCTCCTCGCCCTGTTCGGGATACTTGGTGCGATAGCGGTTGAGTTTGTCCTGAATGGCAAGGGCCGCCTCGCGATAGATGTGTTCCTTCTCCATCGGCACCGTGAGGGGCACCACGGTGCGCCCCACGTTGAGCCTGATTTGTATCTTGCCTCCGTTTGCAGCCATGACGTTCTGTCTTTGTGCCGGCCCTATGCGAGCAGGGCGATGCATTTGTCCACTTCGCGGATCATGCGGCTGATTTTTGCTCGTGCCTCTTTCACGTCGCCTTCTTCCATGCTGATGACTCGCGCGGTGCGTAGCGCATCAAGCCGACGGCTGAGTTCTGCGGCGCGTGCCTTTTCAGTTTCGAGGCGTGCCTCAGTCTCGGCCACTTGTCTTTGCAGGGCAAGGTTGTCGGCGCGCAGGGTGCGGAAGTCCAACATCAGTTGTCGCACGCGCGTCTCCAATTCTTGCAGAGCCTGCCTTTCCTGGGTGGCCATCGTGTGGGGTGGGGGTTATTTCTTCTCGTCGGTATCGGTGGGCTTGGGCTCCTTCTTGGCCAGCACGACGACGTTATACACATATTCGGTCATCCACTCGGGGCTGTACCCGAGTGTGGCCTGTCCCTGGCGCACGTTGGCCACGGCCTGGCGTACACCGGCGTCCTTCCAGTTGTCTTTGGTGAGGACATCGCGCACCGTGCGCTCGGTCATGGCACGTAGCGTGCCTTTCATGAAGCCGGGCAGACGAAACTTCCACTTCATCAGGTTGCCCATGAGCATCATCAGTTCCTGCGAGAAGCCTTGGAACTGGTAGAGATAGCGCTGCATGGCCTGCATGTTGCGGCAGCGTTTCTTCACACTGGCGTCGATCTCCTTGAAGAAGTCCTCGCTCAGGCCGTAGATGTCTATAAGCATCTTGCGGCTCTTGTTCTTCTCGCTCACCCCGAGCCGGTTGCCAGCAGTGGGTACCTTGAGCGTCTGCTTAAACATGCGCAGATCGGGCAGCGCGGCCAGGTTGGTGATGCCGAGGGTGGAGGCCATGAGGCTCTGGTAGTACACGCGGATGAGCGTCATGAAGTCTTCAATGCCGCCCACGCGCCAGCCTACCTCCCCGGCTTTAGGTTTTCGTTTGAAAAGTTTGCTAAAAAATGACATTGTTGTTTTCGGATTGGAGTTGCAGGCGCAAAATTAAGTTTTTTCCGCCATAAAACGAGCCCCATGCGCCATTATATGCATATTTGCCGCCCCGCCAGCCATGAATGCCGCCGTCGGCTGCGGGCGAAACCACTTCCCGAAAACGATAAGCGAAGGCCAGAAAACTGATTCGATAAGCGCCCTGATAATAAGGCCTGTAGAGTAGGGTGCAGGCGATTGCTCTATTCCCACCGAGCCGCCTTTTCTGACCGTGTTTGCCGCCCGCATTCTTTGGACGCTTCAAGTGTGAAACAAGGTTCTAAACTTCATCGGACTTTGTCTGATCGGGCTTCTGTTTGCTCTGTTTGGTGGCGTAGGCCATGATTTCGCTCTTCTTCCATGAGAGTTCTTTGAAGCCTTGCTGCTTGGTGCCTCGTGGCAGTTTGCCGGCACGCACCAGGTTGTCAAACGTGGCACGGCTGATGCCGAGCATCTCGCAGGCTTGATACTTGCTGACTCTCGGTTCGTGGATGGCCTTGAGTGTGTCGAGCAGTTGGAGGGCTTCCTCGTTGGTGATGTTGGAATTGCCTGCGTCGATGTCATCAACAAGTTGCAGCAGGATTTTCTTGATGGTGTTTAGCATAGTAATAGTAGATTGCGATGAGGAGTGTGGGTACGATGAGCAGCAGGCGGATGTTGAGCAACGTCTGGTTGCTGACGGGGATGCCGTAGGCCTCCTCCCAGTATTCTATGAGGTTGGCGAGCAGGATATAGTGCAGGAACACGCGGTGGTAACCGCAGAATCTGAACGCGTAGGAGCAGAGGTACATGAAGATGAGTGGCAACATCGAGACGTCGGCTATGCGATAGAGCTCAAGTACTTCGATGTCGAAGGAGAGGAGCAGATAGTATGTCATGTAGCAGGCGGCAAGCAGGGCGGGCATCACCTTGAGGGTGTAGATGGTGATGAGGTTGAGCCGCGTATTGCGTGTGATTTTCAGAGGGTGTGCTGATGGCATTGCTTACAGGAGGTTTTGCTTTTTGAGTTCGCCCTCCACGGTGAGTAGTTCGTCGTACCACGCCTGCCCGAAGCGGCGGATGAGTGGCCCCCGCAGGAACTGATAGACGCGCAGCCCGAGTTCGCGGCCTTTCTTTCGTGCGCCGCCGCAGACGCTCCATCGGTGAACGTTGATGCCTACGAGGCCGTTTGACAGCCGCTTTTCGCGGATGGGGTAGAGGGCGCACGAGATGGGCTTGAAGCCACATGTTCGTTCAAGGGCGCATAGGCAACATCCTGCCCCGTCGTAGCAGGTGAATACGCAGTCTTTGCCGTGTACGATGCTGGTGACGAGGTCGCCATCGGCATCAATTGTGGCCACGCCTTGTTTGTCGATCTCCGTCTGAGCGCCTGCGGAGAGCAATGGCCATGTGTTGTCAAGCGCGTCTTCTATTTCCGCAACTTCTTCTTCCAGGAGCGGCGCGCCGCTTTCGCCCTCCACGCAACATGCTCCGCCGCATGCAGTGAGGTCGCAGCAGAAGCACTCGGTGAAGACGTCGGGCGAGACGATGACGTCGCCCACTTGTATCATGGGGAGGCCTACCATTGTATGAGTCGTTTTCCGTGCTTTTGTAGGTAATCGTTGGCAAGTTGGAAGTGGTGACTGCCAAAAAAACCTCTGTAAGCGCTGAGTGGGGAGGGATGGGCTGAGCGGAGTATACAGTGGCGGTCGGCATTAATAAGTGCGGCTTTGCTACCTGCGTAACTACCCCAGAGCAGGAAGACTATGCCATCACGATGGTCGGAAATGGCCTTGATTACTGCGTCGGTGAAACGTTCCCAGCCGCGTCCTTGGTGTGAGCCAGCACGACCTTCGCGTACGGTGAGCGTGGCGTTGAGTAGCAGCACCCCTTGTTTGGCCCACCGCAGCAGGGAACCGCTCACGGGGACGGGCGTGCCGTATTCGGATTCTATCTCCTTGAATATGTTTTGCAGCGATGGCGGATGCGGCATGCCGTCGGGCACGCTGAAACACAACCCCTCGGCCTGCCCCGGGCCGTGATAGGGGTCTTGGCCGAGGATGACGGCACGCACCTCGTCAAAAGGGCACTGCTCAAAGGCATTGAAGAGGAGGCGAGCGGGCGGATAGCAGCGTGCAGTGCGGTATTCTTGGCGCACGAATGCGGCAAGTTCGGCAAAGTAGGGCTGGTCGAACTCCGTTTGCAACACTGCTCGCCACGATGGGTGAATACGAACTTGCATAATCTCCTCTCCTGGTAATCGTTCGGGCGAGCGTGGTGCCTATTACTTCGTCTTGGGGTAGGTGTGCAGCCGCTCGCGCTGCAAAGATACGGCTTTCGCATCGCCATTACGGCTCGCACGTGTGTTTTTCGGTTTTATATTTCTACTGAAACGCGTCTCTTCCTGCTACGACTGGGCTTCTTCATCCACACAGACTGAGCGCATATATAAGAAAAACAGGGCTTGTTCGGCCCTGTTCGCTTAGCCCTGCGGCTTGTTTTTGTGATTGATTTTGAGGGTGGAGCGGCAAACGGGGCTCGAACCCGCGACCCTCAGCTTGGGAAGCTGATGCTCTGCCAACTGAGCTACTGCCGCATTTCTTTTTTATCTAACGAGGGAGGAGCTGTTTTATTGTTCAGGCGGTTAGAATTTATTTGTTGCTGTTGCGAATTAGGCTGAGGAACTCCTCGCGCGTTTTGGCTTGGTTGAAGGCTCCGCAAAAGTCGCTAGTCGTGGTGACGCAGTCGCTTTTGGCTACGCCGCGCATCTGCATGCACATGTGCTTGGCCTCAAGCACCACCATCACGCCGAGGGGTTGCAGCGCGTTCATGATGCACTCCTTGATCTGTGTGGTCATGCGTTCCTGCACTTGCAGGCGATGGGAAAAGATGTCCACGACGCGTGCCACTTTGGAGAGCCCTGTGATGTAACCGTTGGGGATATAGGCCACGTGGGCTTTGCCGTAGAAGGGGAGGATGTGGTGTTCGCAAAGGCTGTAGAAGGGAATGTCTTTGACGATTACCATTTGGTTGTAGTCTTCCTTGAACCGTGCGGAATTGAGCACAGCCGAGGCGTCCTCGTTGTATCCCCGAGTGAGGTCGATCATTGCTTTGGCCACGCGCTCTGGCGTCTTGAGCAACCCCTCGCGCTCGGGGTTTTCTCCGATCTCAATGAGCGTGTTGCGCACGCTGGCCTTGATGTTTTTTATGGCTTTTTCCTCGTTCATCTCATTTCTTGGGTAGCCATACCTTGCACTTGATGACACGCGCCTCTACCGAAACCTTTGAACGCAGGATGAGGGAGACGTATCGGTTGGCCTGTTCGGGTTTTTCGAAGTCGCCCACGCGGCAAGTCCACCGCGGGCAGACGAAGTGGCTGTAGGTGGAGAGTTCGGGAAAGTATTGCCGTACTCGTTCGCCGAGGGCTTCGGCACGCATGCGGTCCTGTCGGCGGTTCCCACCGGTAAAGATCTGTATGCGGTATCCGTCGCGCAGTTCTCGTGCGGCTGTCGCTCCAGTGCCTCCTTTGGTACGACGCCGAAGCACTACGCGGCGCGTGGTGTCTTTCTTGTAGACGCGGCGCACGCGTGGTGCTTCGGGACGTGCCTCTTCTTGTTTGTCACCCTCTTTCCCCGCTTCTGTGGCATTTCCTGCCTCAGGCTTCTGGGCCTGGTCGGGAGTAGTGGCAGGTTGCTGCTCGGAGCGGTTATCCGTGGTCTGCCCTGTCGTGCCGCTTGCAGGGGTGTTGCTGCTTTGCGGCTTTCCTTGGTCTTCTATGACCACTACCTGCCCGCCCGTACCTGCCGGCTGTCGCTCAGGGATGTCCTGAGCGCTTGCGGCAAGGGCGAAAAAGAGCAGGCTGAGGAGGAGAAAACTGCGGAGCATGGCTACGGGGAGGATGGGGGTTCTTTCAGTGGAAGGATTATTTCCAGGCGTCGATGATGCCCTTGAAGTCGTCGGCTTTGAGGGCTGCGCCTCCAATCAGACCGCCGTCCACATCGGGTTTGGCGAAGAGTTCCTTGGCATTGCTGGGCTTGCAGCTTCCGCCATAGAGAATCGTGGTGTCTTCGGCTGCCCCCGCGCCGAATTTGGCATTGATGACGCTGCGGATGAAGGCGTGCATCTCTTCTGCTTGTTCGGCAGTGGCGGTCTTGCCCGTGCCGATGGCCCATACCGGTTCGTAGGCCAGGATGATGTTAGCGTACTGTTCGGCTGTGAGGTCGAAGAGTGAGCCTTCAATTTGTGCTTTCACCACTTCGTTTTGTTTGCCGGCTTCGCGCTCTTCAAGCACTTCTCCGATGCAGAAGATCACTTTGAGGCCACCAGCCAGCGCGAGGTTCACCTTCTCTTTGAGGATTTCGGCGGTTTCGCCGTAGTATGCGCGACGCTCGCTGTGGCCGAGAATCACATAGTCTGCGCCAGTGCTTTTCACCATTTCGGCGGACACTTCGCCCGTATAGGCGCCTTTTTCCTTGTCGGCACAGTTCTCAGCGCCGAGGCCGATAATGCTCTTGTCGATGATGCCTGCTACCGAGGCAAGGTGGATGAAGGGCGTGCAAATCACCACGTCGCACACGGGTTTGTCAGCCGTGAGTTTTTCGTTGAGTTCTTTAGCAAGTGCGATGCCTTCCTGGAGATTCTTGTTCATCTTCCAGTTGCCGGCTACAATCTTTTTGCGCATAGTTTGTATAAGATTATTGGTTTTTTTAGGTTTCTTGGTTGATTTCCGCGTTATTAGAGTCTGCTTCTGTAGCGATATGTTCCGTGGCAGGTTGGTTGATACGTGCCCTTGCCAACCTTTTGAGGCTGCGGCGTCGTAGTGTGACTGTACCTGCCGCCAAACTGTCGGCAAAAATAAGGAAAAGCACGGGAATAAACAGCCACGCGGCGATTTTCAGCAGTTTTTGCCCAGTTTTTTGCGGTTTTTGTGTCAGTTTCTGTACGGGGACGGGCAAATTGTTTCTGTCGGTGATTGTCGGCAGGTTGTTCTTTGTCCATTTGCCCACGATGGTGTCAGCGTGCAGGAGCAGGAGGCCAGGATCGGTCTTCGCGGCGGCATGGAGTACGCCTTCGTCGGTGTGGCACGGGTGGTAGGTTGCGTCGGTGGCGTCTTTCCACTTTTCCCAAGCCGCTTCGTCGGATGCGGTGAGGAAGTAGAAGCGGAACTCGCCCGTTGTTTCAGCGCGTTCGTGGATTTCGGCAATGCGGTCGCTCACGCTGCGGTCGGTGCGTCCTAGGTTGGTGGCGATGGCCAGGAAGGTATAGCCGTCTCCGAGTGTCACGTTAGGAGTGATGTCGTTCTCGGCAGTGTCGAGTACGGCAAAGTTGAATGCGTCTTCTATGCCCTTTTCGCCAAACTTTCCCTCCATCGCCGCGTTGAAGGAGTATCCGGGGACGTAACTGGTGAAATCAACGAGCGGCGCGTAACTACTGCTGTATATCCCGCAGGCTGTCACGAAGGCGGCGGCGTAGAGCGAAGGCATCCATTGGCTGCCTCGGCGGATCAGGCGGACAATTGTGAGCGGGCGCAGTAGCGGCGGCACACAGAGCGCGAGCAACACCACGTTTTTCAGCAGCGTCTCGCCGTGCGACAACTTCACTGCGTCGCCAAAGCATCCGCAGTCGGGTACGGGCTCCTTAATATATATATATATGGTGAGGATGGTGAAGGCAGCGGTGAACAAGGTGACCAACCGCGTGGTGAGCCGCCGGCGCATACCTATGAGCAACCACATGCCGAGCATGAACTCTATCGCCGCCAGCACGATGACCATCGCTGTGAGCCAAGCCGTCCCCTCCGTCCATAGCAGGATGTCCCAGTTGCGCAGGTATGCCGCCACCTTATGCTCCATCCCCGCAGGGTCGAGCGCCTTGCTCATCCCGCTGGCCACATAGGTGACGCCCAATGCGACGCGGCATAGGTTCACCGCCAAGGCCGATAGCCACCGCTTCATGCTTGTTCCGAGAGTTTGATGAGGGCGAAGACGCTGTAGTTGAGCATGTCCATATAGTTTGCGCCAACACCTTCAGAGATGAGCGTTTTCCCTTTTAGTTCCTCGATTTGCTTGGTGCGGAACACCTTCATCAGGATCAGGTCGGTGTACGACGATATCCTCATGGCTCGCCATGCCTCGTCGTAGTCATGGTTCTTACGTTTCATCAGGGCCAGCGCCTCGGCAGCGTATTTGTCATAAAGTGCGGTGGCTTCGGCGGGAGCGATGTCGCTCTCCTCGCCGTAGCCCAGTTCGAGTTGGATGAGGCCGATGATGCTGTAGTTGATGATGGCCTGGAAGTCGCCGCTACTGTCTTCGTCCACTTCGGCATGGCCTTTCACTTGGATGCCTCTGATACGGTTCGCCTTGATATAGATTTGGTCTGTGACACTTTCGGGGCGCATGATGCGCCAGGCCGTGCCATAGTCGTGCAGTTTCTTCACAAAGATTTCGCGGCAGCCTTTCATCACTGCCTCAAACTGTTGGTTTGTTCTCTCGCAGTCCATCGTATGGGGTTTGATGACGTTGTTAATCCAGTTATGATAAAAGCGCAGCGCATCGTCGCGCCATGCAAAGTCGATTTCTTCCGGTGCGCCATCGCGGTAGTAGTTGGCTGGCGCCGTGATGGGCCGTCCTTTGGCCAGGTCGCGGCGGTACTCAAATCCGAGCCTCTCGCGGGCGTATTCCAGGTGTCCGGTGACGTAAACAGATCTGCCGTTGTCTTCGCACACAATGCCTATGCCTGCGTCTGCACTGTCGCTGATCACCTGCAAGGCATTCACGCCCCGCACATCTTCTACGCATACCTCCGTGTGGCGGCTCACGGGCATGAGCAGCGTTTCAGCAAATCCATGCAAAAGGGGGTGAGTCGTTGCAGCCGTGTAGGTGTATATGCCGAAATTCTTTGTCGGTAGAGAGTTCTTTCGCACACCATGGCGGTGGTAGAGTGCGGCCTGCGCTGCCCAGCAGATGTAGAGCGTGGACGCCACATGGTTCTCAGCCCAGTCCATGATGTGGCAGAGTTGCGGCCAGTATCGCACTTCTTCAAAGGGGAGGTGTTCCACCGGCGCACCGGTCACGATCAGCCCGTCCCATTGTTCGTCTTCCACCTGCTCAAAGTCCGTGTAGAATGCCTCCATGTGCTCTTGCGGCGTGTTCTTATAGGTCTGTCCGCTGATTTTCATCGGCACGAGCACGATGTCTGGCCCCGCGCCGCGCAGCATCCGAGCGATGTCGCGCTCTGTCACCTGCTTCTCTGGCATCAAGTTGAGCAACAGCACCTTCATTCCTGGCACATCGCGCCAATGGCCTCGTGCGTATTCCGCCACCACCCCGCTTTCGTTGGGAACAAAAGCAGATATGCTGGAGGCGGCGCAGAGTGAAGTGGGGAGAAAGAGCATGGAGATAATCGTTGGTGATGAGTAGGTCGGTGGCTGTGTGGCTTGCTCGCTTTCTTAATAGGGGCTTGTTTATTCTTCCAACCGCGCTGCGGCTTCTTCCCAGGCATTCATCGCTCCATCGAGAGATTTTGTGAGGGCTGCGTGGCGCGTGTAGAGTTCAGGATCGGTGGCGCCGGAGGCGAGGGTTGTTTCTATGTCAGCGATTTCCTGTTCTATGCGTGCCACTTCTGCCTCGGCTTGCTCCACGGCGCGCTGCCGTTTTCGCTGTTCGCGTGCTGCGGCTTTCTGTTGCTCGTAGGTGAGGCGTGCAGCGGCTTTCTCTGTCGGTGCGTTAGCCGTGGGGCTGGTCGCAGAGGGCTGTGGCGCTGTGGTGTGCGCACTGGCTTCGTTGCGCAAGGTGTGCAGTTCGTCGAGCGTCTCTATTTCTTTTTTCGACAGGAAGTCGTATATGCCGCCAATGTGTTCGCGCACCTTTCCTCCTCCGAATTCATAGACACGCTCCACGAGGCCATCCAGGAAGTCGCGGTCGTGGCTGACGAGGATGACGGTGCCGTCGAAGGCGCGAATGGCTTCTTTCAGCACGTCTTTTGTGCGCAGGTCCAGGTGGTTGGTCGGCTCGTCAAGGATAAGCAGGTTCACGGGCTCGAGCAGCAGTTTTATCATGGCCAGACGGCTACGCTCGCCGCCGCTGAGCACTTTCACTTTCTTGTCGCTCGCCTCGCCGCCAAACATGAAGGCCCCGAGAATGTCGCGCAGGCGCAGGCGCACTTCGCCCGTGGCCACGCGGTCAATGGTGTCGAAGACGGTCAGTTCGCCGTCAAGCAGTTGTGCCTGGTTTTGGGCGTAGTATCCTATGCTCACGTTGTGGCCGATGCGCAGTGTGCCGTCGTGGGGTATCTCGCCCATGATGCATTTCACGAGTGTGGTTTTCCCCTCGCCGTTCTTGCCCACAAAGGCCACCTTCTCCCCGCGTCTGATGGTGAGTGTGGCGCTGGTGAAGACAGTGTGCTCGCCATAGCGTTTCCCTACGTCTTCGCAGATCACGGGGAAGTCACCCGCGCGTTTACAGGGAGGCCAGCGCAGGTTGAGTGCGCTGTTGTCCACCTCGTCCACTTCGATAGGTACGATTTTGGCGAGTTGCTTGATGCGGCTTTGCACCTGCACGGCTTTTGTGGACTTGTAGCGGAAACGCTCGATGAAGGCCTTCATCTCGGCAATCTCCTTTTGCTGATTCTGATAGGCGCGCAACTGGTGTTCTCGCCGCTCTTTGCGCAGGCTGACGTATTTGTCGTACGGCACGCGGTAGTCCGTGAGGCGTCCGCACACGATTTCTATGGTGCGGTTGGTCACGTTGTTCAGAAAGGCGCGGTCGTGGCTCACCACCATCACGGCGGCGTTGCTCTTGGCCAGGTAGCGTTCCAGCCAGCGTATGCTTTCTATGTCGAGGTGGTTGGTCGGCTCGTCGAGCAACAGCACCTCCGGTTTGCGCAGCAGCAGTTTCGCCAGTTCGATGCGCATGCGCCAGCCGCCAGAGAGTTCGCTTGTGGGGCGTGAGAATTCGTGCTGTTCAAACCCGAGTCCCCGCAGGGTGCGCTCTGCCTCCTCCCTGAGACTTTCTGATCCTGAGAGTGCCAGCCGGTCGGTGGCGGCGGTGAAGCGGTCCAGCAGCGCGGCATATTCTGGTGTGCCGTAGTCCGTGCGTCCCGCCATCTCGCGTGTCAGGGCATCCACCTCTTCTTGCAGACGGTGCACGTCGGCAAAGGCCGTGAGCGTTTCGTCGAGCACCGACTGGCTGTCGGTGGTCTGCATCACCTGTGGCAGGTATCCTACGCTCGTTCCGCTCGTGGTACTCACGCTGCCCGATGTGGGGGCTTGCAGGCCGCTGAGGATTTTGAGCAGGGTGCTTTTCCCCGCTCCGTTCCTACCCGTGAGGGCCACGCGCTCCTTGGGGTTTATCACAAAGGTGGCGCCGCTGAATAGGGGCGTTGCGCCAAATGAAACCGATATGTCGTTGGCTGCAAGCACTTGTTATTTCAGAATGTCAGTGAGATATGTCAGTTTGGCGTAGATGGTTCCGTGGGCCGAGCGCCCGAATACGTCCTTCTTGGCGTTGCCGTATATGTCGGCCAGGCCGAAGTAGTAGCGTCCCTCGAGCATGAAGTGTCCTATCCCCGTGTGCCATTCCACGCCCAGTCCGCCCACGATG
Source organism: Bacteroidaceae bacterium (assembly GCA_017444485.1). Classification (GTDB taxonomy): domain Bacteria; phylum Bacteroidota; class Bacteroidia; order Bacteroidales; family Bacteroidaceae; genus Alloprevotella. The sequence goes on from JAFSWM010000095.1 coordinate 26,705, forward strand.
CCGTAGTCGAACTTCTTCTCCACGTCCATGGTGTATTGCGCCGTGAGGCCGCCGGGGCGGTCAGGCACGCCTTCTTCATTGAGCGTCCACGTGCTGCCTTGCTTGGCGTGGTCGCCGATGCAGAAGCCTATCTGCGGTCCGGCCACGAGGTAGAACATGAAGCCCTTGCGTTCTCGGCCCCATCCCAAACGCGCCAACAAGGGTACCTGGACATAGTCGATGTCACGACGATAGGTGTCGGGCAGGGGCTGGCTGGCGCTGTTCAAGATGTCCTCCGTCCAGCCCAGGCGAGCGAAGTTTACTTCCGCTTGCAGCGCGCAATAGGTGCTGAAATATTTTTCGCACGAGTAGCGCAGCGCCAGTCCGAAGGTAGGTCCGGCGTGCAGCGTCTGCTTGATGTTCGGGTCGAAGTCTATGCGGTTGAGTGCCACGCCTGCGCTGCCGCCGATGGCCAGGTCGCTGCGTGCCTCGCCCACTTGTGCTGTGCTGGTGAGCGGCGCTGCGAGTGCCGCGCAGAGTGATAGTGTCAGAAGTATCTTTCGCATAAGCGTTTGCAAAAGTAATAAGAATTGTGGCCTGTGCCGCACGTCCTCTCTTTGTAGGGGGCTTGTTGTGCGTCGTTGTGGTGTTAAACGATTAGGCCGTCTTGCATGTGTATGGTGCGATCGGTGGTGGCGGCCAGGCTCTCGTCGTGGGTGACGATGACAAAGGTCTGCCCCCGCTCGTCGCGCAGGCGGAAGAAGAGGTTGTGCAGTTCTTGTTTGTTGGCTGTGTCGAGACTACCGCTGGGCTCGTCGGCCAGCACCACGTCAGGGTTGTTGATCAGTGCGCGCGCCACGGCCACGCGTTGCGCCTCGCCGCCGCTGAGTTCGTTGGGCTTGTGCGTGGCTCGGTCGGCCAGGCCCATGTACTCCAATAGGCTGGCGGCCTCGGCTCTCAGTTCGCGTTTGCTGCGCCCAGCGATGAGGCCGGGGAGCATCACGTTTTCCAGGGCGGTGAACTCTGGCAGTAGTTGGTGGAACTGAAACACGAAGCCGATGTGCTTACCTCTGAAGCGGGCCAGTTTGGAACGTCCGAGCGTGAGCACGTCGGTGTCGGCGATGCTCACGCTGCCGGCATCGGGCTTGAGCAACGTGCCGAGCACTTGCAGCAGGGTGGTCTTGCCCGCCCCGCTGGGCCCTACGATGCTCACCACTTCGTGCGCCGCGATGTCGAGGTCGATGCCGCGCAGCACTTCGAGTGTGCCGAACGATTTGTGTATGTTGCGGAGGGAAATCATTTTTCCAGTCGTGGTTTATGGAGTTTGTGGGTTTGCTGCGCTGCGTGCAAGGAGGGGTGTGCCAGTTGCGGTTCCCTAAGCAGTCGCTCGCCCTGTGGTGTTACCTGATTCTCAGTGGCACGCCGCTTCTCAGAGCGGTGCGTTCTGCGGAGGCGTCGTGCTGGTCGGGATAGAGCAGTATGAGGTTGCGCGTACTCAGGTAGCGTTCCACCTGCACGGGCACCTGTTCCATATATTTGTGGTAGGACAGTGTGCCGCGCCGCGCCATCACGATGACCACGAGGTGGTCTTGCCGTGTGCGGTGTACGATAGGTGAGAGGTCGGCCCAGGCGTTGTATTCTGTCCAGGTAGCGCTGAGGCGCGTGCCGCTACGTTCGTAGTGTTCCTGCATGGCGCGTATGGTGGGTGCTGTGGCATACACGTCCGCGCCGCTGCTACATTGGTCGGCCATCCGCGCCAAGGCGCCGAGCCATCTCACGAAGCCTTTTTCGTATTCTGCGCGTTTCGGCACGAGGATGTGTATTCGGCGTGTCAGGGCGAGCGGCATCACAGGCCGGTAGATGAGCACCTCGCGCTGCATGGCTTCGAGCAGGTCGGTAGTGAATTTGCCGAGGAAGGAGTCGCTGACACGTGCCTTGCGGTGCAGACCAATAAGCAGTGTGCTCGCGCCTATTTCCATGGCGGTGTGGTAGAGGGCGGTGGTGCGGTTCACGGCCCAGCGGTTGTGTGTGGCCAGCGGTGCGCCCACCGATGCGGCGATGGCGGCAGCCTCGGTCAGGAAGCCCTGGCTTTGCTTGTGCAGTTCGGGATTGTCTTCAAGGACGAGGCTCACGGCTGAGAGTTGCACGCTCGGATGTGAGTCACGCATCATCAGCGCCAGTTCCATCAGCGGTTTGATGCTGTCCTCGCGCGATAGGGCCACGAGGATGCGTTCCCCTGCGTTCTGCGCCGAGGTGTTGTCCTCCGGCTTCGTCAGGGCGATGTGGCGTGCGGTGCGCTCGGTGACGAACGAACTGACAACGCACGTGCCGAGTATCACGATCATCGCCGCGTTGAACACCATGCCACTCAGCAACGGTTCGCCGTCGGGCAACACTATTTTGTAACCCACCAGCGCCACGGCCAGCGTGGCGGCAGCGCGGCTTGTGGTGAGGCCGAACATCAGGTTGCGGTCCGATGTGGCAATGTGGTACGCGTGGCCGGTGAGAGCCGCTGCCACCCATTTTCCACCCACGGCCACTGCCAGCATCAGCACCGACAGCGGTAGCGTGGCGCGCCAGTCCAGGAAAGCGGCGGGGTCAATAATCATACCCACGCCGATGAGGAAATACGGGATGAAGATGCTGTTTCCGATAAACTCCACGTGGCTCATCAGCGGCGATGACGGCGGGATGAGCCTGCCCAGCACGATGCCCACGAGGAAGGCCCCCAGGATACCCTCAAACCCCGCCAGTTCCATCAGCCCCGCGCCGAGGAATACCAGGGCGAGCACAAACACGTACTGCACCACCACTTCGTTGTACCGGCGGAAGAACATGTGGCACAGCCTCGGGAACACAAAGACGATAATCGCACCGATGGCCGTCACCATCAGCGGTAGCCGTGCTATGCCCACTGCTCCGGCACCTTCCTTGTGCAAGCCCGCCACTACGGCGAGCGTCAGGAGCGTCAGCACGTCGGCCAGGATGGTGGCACCAGTGGAGATGCTCACGCTGCGGCGGCGCGAGAGGCCATAGCGCATCACGATGGGGTAACTCACCAACGTATGCGACGAGAGCATGGCCCCGATGAGGACCGATGAGGCCCAGCCGAAGCCCCACAGCCGCGCGAGCAATAGCCCCATCGCGGCGGGACACAGGAAACTGAGCGAGCCCAGCATGGCCGTCTGCCAGCGCGTCTGCCTCACGTCCTGCACGTTCATCTCCAACGAGGCCAGGAACATGATGTAGTACAACCCCACCTTTCCGAAGAGTTCGAAACTGTCGTCGTAGTCCAACACGTGAAAACCGTGTGGCCCCACCAGCACACCCGCAAGAATCATCCCCACCACGGAGGGGATGTGCAGGCGGCGCATCAGCATCGGCGCGAAGAGTATCACGCCCAGCACGATGAAGAAAATCCACGTCGGGTCTGTAACGATTGGCATACGCAGTGCGCTATTCGGTGGCAAAATTAGAAAGAAACGGCTGATTAGGCTTGCAAATCGCCGCGCAATCCGCCTTTCTTGCTACTTTTGCGCCGCTGTCGCACCTTGGGCATAACCACATCCTCGGCAGCGATGTCATTAAGAATTCAAGTTTCGGAAGTTATTCTTGGGAAGTTATAGAAGGAAGTTAATAGGGTAGTTATAAAGGGCCGTTACCTTGCTGCGTAGGGGTAAAATAGGAGGCAAAGAAGTATTGGCTCGTTATAACTCCCCCTTATAACTCCCGTTTTTAACTCCACATCATAACTTCAGAAACTTAAGTTAAGAATATATCCATTTATTTGTACACAATAGGAATATGCGAGTAGCCATCGTAGGCGCCAGCGGCGCAGTGGGACAGGAATTCCTGCGCATCCTCTCCGAGCGCGACTTCCCCATCGACGAACTTTTGCTTTTCGGCTCGCCGCGTAGTGCGGGCACCACCTACAACTTTCGCGGGCTCGACATCGAGGTGCGCCTGCTCCAGGAGAACGACGACTTCCAGGGCGTGGACATCGCCTTTGTCAGTGCGGGCGGCGGCACCAGCCTCCGTTTCGCCGAGACCATCACCAAGCATGGTGCGGTGATGATCGACAACAGCAGCGCCTTCCGCATGGACGAGGACGTACCCCTCGTAGTGCCTGAGGTGAACGCCGCCGACGCCCTGGTCCGTCCGCGCGGCATCATTGCCAACCCCAACTGCACCACCATCATGATGGTCGTGGCTCTCGTAGCCATCGAGCGACTGAGCCACATTCGTCGCGTGCGTATCGCCTCTTACCAGAGTGCCAGCGGTGCCGGTGCGGCAGCCATGGCCGAACTCGAACAGCAATACCGCGAGGTGCTCGCTGGCCAGCCCGTCACCGTTAGCAAGTTCCCCCACCAACTCGCCTACAACGTCATCCCCCAGGTGGATGTGTTCACCGACAATGGCTACACCAAGGAGGAGATGAAGATGTACAACGAGACGCGCAAGATTATGCACAGCGACGTGCTCACCTCTGCCACCTGCGTGCGTGTGCCCAGCCTGCGCAGCCACAGCGAGTGCATTTGGGTGGAGACCGAGCGCCCCATCTCTGTCGCTGAGGCTCGCGAGGCCTTCGCCGCCGCCCAGGGCGTGACGCTGATGGACGATCCGCAGGCCGGCGTGTATCCCATGCCGCTCCACCTTGCCGGCAAGGACGACGTCTATGTGGGGCGCATACGCCAAGACCTCGCCGCCCCCTGCGGCCTGAGTTTCTGGCTCGTCAGCGACCAGATCCGTAAAGGCGCGGCACTCAATGCCGTGCAGATTGCGGAGTACCTCATTCAGGTAGGCGAAGTGTAAGCTCTGAATTTGCTACATATCACATCCGAAGCCCGATACGCTAAGCAACGTGTCGGGCTTCGTGCATGGTGTCAGGGAGCGCAGGTGTCTAATTGTGCTCCCAGAAAGTTCCAGATCCCACCTCTGTCGTTCTATGTCCGTTGTAGTTTAAACAAGGTCCGTGTGACTTTAAATTCACACCGAGTGACGTTAAA
>JAFSWM010000096.1 GCA_017444485.1 Bacteroidaceae bacterium
CTTCGGCGGGCGGGGAGTAGTTACTCCTCCCGCGCTTCGGCGGGCGGGGACGCCCGCGCTCCCAACCTTTGCAATAGGCGGGCTGACGATTGCTAATGGTCAATGGTCAATGAATAACTCTGCCCCACTCTGCGGGGTTCTCGCGCCAGACAGCGAGGATAGCCTGCTGTTCGGCGGTAATATATCCCCTCGTCAAGGCAGCGTTTAGCACATGAGGATAGTCGGAAAGCGTGACGAGGTTCACGTCAGCCTCGCGGAAGGCTGCCTCGGCAACGGGGAAACCATAGGTAAAACTGGCCGCCATGCCTTCAATCTGCGCCCCCGCCTTTCGCAGGGCTTCCACGGCCTTCAGGCTACTTCCGCCGGTGGATATAAGGTCTTCGACCACCGCTACACGCGCACCGTCGGGGAGTCGCCCTTCAATTTGGTTGCCCATGCCGTGGTCCTTGGGTTTGGGACGCACATACACAAAGGGCAGCCCCAGCGTGTCGGCGACCAATGCGCCTATTGCAATGGCCCCCGTGGCCACGCCTGCCACCACGTTGGCTTCGGGGAAGTGGGTGTGCACCAATGCAGCAATGCCGTCCTTGACGAAGGTGCGGATGTCGGGGAATGAGAGCAGGCGGCGGTTGTCGCAATAGATGGGCGAATGCCAGCCACTGGCCCAGGTGAAAGGGTTGTCGGGCTGCAGGCGCACGGCCTCAGCCTGTAGGAGTTTTTCGGCAAATGAATTTTGCATAGGTAGAGAAGTGATGAGATTTACTTAGAATACGTGCTGCGGACGGGACGTCATCATTTTTAGCACGCCCGCGTTTGCAGGATTGGCTGCTTAGAGTTTCCGAACACGGAACACGCGCGTCTGGTGGCTGTCGGCAACGACACCGAGGCCCGTCTCGCCGACCGTGACATCCTGTTTGGCTACGCCCCACACGTCGTGGAAGGCATAAGCACCGGTTTCAAGACCAAGCATAGCGGGAGTAATGGTGATCGCCGCGCGGCTGTCACCACGATTAAGCACTGCGCAGGCCACATCGCCGTTTGCCAATTCCTTGACCAGCACCTCAAAGCGACAGGGTGCAGTCCCCTGTCCCACGATGGTGTCGCACACCACCTCGGCCTGCTGCCCCATAGGATCTTGGTTGATGGCAATCATTTCCTTGTTGGATATGATGCGCAGGTCGTCCGCGCGGATACTTCGTAGGTCGAAGGAGAGGGTGAGCGGCGAAGCCATCATGGCCCAGAGAGAGAACTGACTCTGATACTCCTCCTGTGTCATTCCTGAATAGGACGTCTGGCCTGTCATTGTCAGATAGGATGCGAAGTCGTGGCTCGACGATTTGCCCGTTCCGTGCAGCCCCACCATCATCATGTCAGCGTCGTTGAAGCGGTTCACGCCGCCATAGGGCCAGAGGTGCTTGTTGCCGTCGTAGCCCTGCATGGCACCGATGTGTCCACCATCGGCCTTGGCGCGCCAGTCCCAGAAATCGCGGCTGTCGTAGGTGGTGCGCCAACACGTGCCACCGGTTTCGCTGCCCCATTTCCAAGGCTCGCGCGGTCCCCATTCGCAGATGTAGAAGAGGATGTCGCGCCCGCTGTGGCGTAATGCATCGCCCATCGCCTTATAGCGGCGTATGGCTTCTTGCTGGCCCGTGGGAGCACCGCAATAGTCGTATTTCAGCAAGTCCACGCCCCACTGTGCATATCTCTTGGCGTCAGTCTCTTCAAATCCGTATGATCCGAAGGCGCGGGCGCAGGTCTGTGCCGCCGCGTCGCTGTAGATTCCGAGTTTGAAGCCCATGCGGTGCAGGCTGTCGGCAAGCCAAGCCAGGCCGTGCGGGAACTTCGCGTGGTCGTAGTCGGGCTGGCCATCGGCAGGGCGCGTGGCACAGCAATGCCACCAGTCATCAAGACAAAGGTAGCGGTAGCCGAGTGTGTCAAGGCCGTATCGCTGGGCGGCATGGGCCATGGCAAGCATCTTTTCTTCGTCGATCTCTTCCTCAAACACGTTCCACGAGAGCCATCCCATGAAAGGGACGGGCTGAATGAGGTCTTGGCTCACGCATAGATGCACGGTGTCGCAGAACGTCTCCCTGTCATCGCGCACCGTCACGAAATAGGTATACTCGCCCTCAGCCTCAATCACTCCCTCCACACGCTTGCGGGATGCGTTCCAAGCCAAACCGCTTGGCAATCCGCTGACACTGACTTGTGCTGTGGCATGCACTGGTTTCAAACGATGCATATAGCGCACGCCAGGCAGGGAGAAAGTCCGCGTGGCGCACGCCAGCCCCTGCCCCATCTCGTCCTGCGACACGATGAAAGGCGGTGAGGCCGCCCCATCATCGTCGTGCCAAAGAAAGCGTGCGGCTGCCAAGTCCAAATGGTCGAACTCGTCGCTGCCGCCCTGGGGGAAGTCCATGATGAGGTACTTGAAGCCGTTCACATCGAGGTCTATGTTTACGGGCGTCTCACCGCCCTTGACGCTACCCTCGGCAATGACAGTGCGCAAGCCATTCTCGCCTTGTCCGGTGAAGCAGTAGTCGGCAGCACCTTTTCCGCCAGTCTCATCATCGATGCCGAGCAGACAGCGAAAACGCAGCGCACTGCCGTTCAGTTTCACGACGATCTTGGCAGTGGCATGGGTTCCCACGCCGCAGGCGTATTCCTTTCCTGCGAGCGTGATGGGATTGCCATCAATGCTTCTGTTGGCCCTTACCGTGCCCCATCCGCAAATGGTTTTTGAGAGTTCCATCATACTGAGCGGGGCCACCTGCAAGCCGTCCTCCAGCGTAGCGGGGGCTGGTACGTCCTGCGCCCATGTGGACATGGTCATTAGGCAAAACACAAGGGCTGGAGTGATTTTCTTTATCCAAGCGTACATAAGAAGAAAGATTTTTGTGCGCTGTGGCAGCAATATCTGCACACCAAAACGGCATTTGTGCGCAAAAATAAGGATTTCCGCCCATTCGGATGGCGCGCCCGTCTGTAAGAAAGCAAAAAGGAACTGTTTTACTTTCCACAGCCCCCGCGTTTCATTACTTTTGCACCATGAATTTGAATGACAAGCGCATTCTCATCACGGGCGCAAGCGGCTTTATCGGTAGTTTTGTGGTAGAGGCGGCGCTCGCGGCAGGTGCGGAAGTTTGGGCAGCGGTGCGCCGCTGCTCCAATCGCGAGTATTTGCAAGACAAGCGCATACGCTTCATTGATATCAGCCTTAGCGACAAGTCACGCCTTTCTGCGGTGTTGTCAGACGCAGAGCCCTTCGATGGTGTCATCCATTGCGCTGGCGTCACCAAGGCGGCCCGTACGGAGGATTTCCAAAAAATCAATTGCGAGGGAACACGCATGCTGGCCAAAGCGCTTATGGAGACCGGCAAGTTGCGGGGCAGATTCGTATTCCTCAGTTCCCTGTCGGTGATGGGAGAGTCAAAGTCCGAGCCGCAACCCAATAGTGCCTATGGGCGCAGTAAGTTGGCGGCAGAACAGGCTCTGGCGGCCATACCAGGGTTGGACTACGTGACACTGCGCCCCACGGGAGTCTACGGCCCACGCGAGAAGGACTATTTCCTTATGGCGAAAAGCATCGGCCAAGGCATTGATTTCGCCGTGGGCTTCAAGCCACAGGTCATCACCTTTGTTTATGTCAAAGACGTGGCCGCTGCCGCGCTACTTGCACTGTCTGAGGGCAAGAGCCGATCGGCCTACTTCCTTACGGATGGCGGCGAGTATTCCAGCCGTGCATTCAGCGACCTGCTCCAGACGGAGATGGGTAAGCGCCGTGTGTTGCACATCACTGCGCCGCTCTGGGTGCTACGAATGGTATGCGCTGTAAACGGGTGGTTCGGCAGTTTACGAGGAAAGGCCGTGACACTGAACATGGACAAGTACCACACGTTGGCACAACGCGACTGGCGCTGCGACATCACTGCGGCCCGCCAGGAGTTGGGCTTCTCGCCCGAATACGACCTGACGCACGGCGTGAAGGAAACCGTGGCGTGGTATAAACAGTCGGGCTGGCTATGAAGAGACTCTTGCTGACCGATTGGGCCACGCTGATTTATGCAGCCTTCACCGCTGTCATTGTTTTGATGTGGTGGCCACGGATGGAAGCGCCATGGGCGTTGCTGAGTCTGCGCATCATTGTCGTTGCGGCAGTCTTTGCTTTGCTATATATATATAAGGTATGGCCAAATCGCCTGACGATGTTGGCACGATTGGTCTTCCCCTTGTTGATGCTGGGCGTGTGGTATCCCGACACCTTCGAGTTCTCACGCCATTTGCCCAACCTTGACCATCACTTTGCACAGGCCGACCATACGCTGTTTGGCTGCCAACCCGCGTACGAGATGAGCCGACTCTTTACAGGAAAGGTATGGAGCGAATTGTTCAACGCGGGCTATTTCTCCTATTTTCTGATGATTGCGCTCGGCGCGCTTATCCCACTGTGCTGTAAACGCGAGGAGATGGGGCGCGCCGTATTTGTGGTCACGGCGGGATTCTTCGCTTACTACGCCATCTACCTTTTCCTCCCCGTGGCCGGGCCGCAGTTTTATTTCACCGTCATCGACCCTGCGCTCATTCCCCACGGCCCCTACCCCTCGCTGGGAGACTATTTCAACCTGCACCCCGACACGCCGATTACAGGCAACGAAGTGCCTGGTTTCTTCCACAGCCTTGTAGAGATGGCGCACAACGGCGGCGAACGCCCTGTTGCCGCATTCCCCTCAAGCCACGTCGGAATGAGCACCGTGCTGATGATTCTGTTCTGGCAGATGAAGCGCGGCGCTTTCTTAGCCATGCTACCGCTCTACGTTTTGCTTTGTGCCTCTACGGTATATATCGGTGCGCACTACCTCGTTGATGTGTTCGGCGGGTGGGCCACCGCACTCCTCTTCTATGCCATTTTCAACGCTATTTATAGGAAATATGCCCCTGATGATGAAACGTATCCTCTTTAGTCTGTTGTCGGCTCTCCCCTTGTGGGCTGCCGCACAAGGCATCTCGCCTGAGATGTTGGACAAAATCCGCACGGCCTCGCCCGTCAGTGTCAGTGACCGAGCCATCGGAAATGCCATGGCAGGCACAAGCCTCAATCAATTGGCGCGCACCGCCGGAAACCCTGCGGCCAACGACACGCACTTTTCTCACAGCGTGCCATCGCGTGGTGTCACCGACCAGAAATCAAGCGGTCGCTGCTGGCTCTTCACTGGTCTCAACGTGATGCGGGCCAGAGCCATCAAGGAGAAAGACCTCGGCGATTTCTTCTTCTCGCAAAGTTACGTCTTCTTCTTCGACCAGTTGGAGAAGTCCAACCTCTTCCTGCAGGCCGTCATCGACAACGCTTCGAAGCCCATGAACGACCGCACAGTGGAATGGCTCTTTAAGAACCCGCTGTCGGACGGCGGCACGTTTTGCGGCGTGCAGGACCTTGTGACTAAATACGGCCTTGTACCCGCCGAGGTGATGCCTGAGCGCTACAATGCCAACAACACGTCGCGCATGTCGCAACTCTTGCAACTGAAACTGCGCGAATGGGGACTCGAACTGCGCGCCATGGTGGCGAACAAGGCCAGGGCCTCGCAACTTGAAACCCGCAAGACGGAGATGCTGGGCACAGTTTACCACATCCTCACGCTCTGCCTCGGCACGCCGCCCACAGATTTCGTTTGGACGCGTCGCACGCCCGATGGCACAGCGGTGGAGACGAAGCGCTACACCCCGCTCTCGTTCTACCAAGAGTATGTGGGCAAAGACCTCACTGACGGCTATGTGATGCTGATGAACGACCCCTCGCGGCCCTACTACAAGACCTATACCATTGAATACGACCAGCACGTCTATGACGGCCACCGATGGACGTACATCAACCTACCCATGGAGGACATCAAAGCCATGGCTGTGGCCAGCATCAAGGACAGCACGATGATGTACTTCTCGTGCGACGTGGGTAAGCAATACGACAGCGAGACGGGCGTGCTGAGCCTTGAAAACTTCGACTACGGCGCATTGCTCGGCACCGACTTCCCGATGAACAAGGCCGACCGCATCCGCACTTTTGCCTCGGCTTCGTCGCACGCCATGACGCTGATGGCCGTGGACCTCAACGCTGAGGGCAAGCCCGTGAAGTGGAAGGTGGAGAACAGTTGGGGCGCCACAAGCGGCAAAGCCGGCCACCTCATCATGACCGACGAGTGGTTCGATGCTTACATGTTCCGCCTCGTAGTGGAACGCCGCTTCGTCCCCGCCGAGACGCTCCGTCTGCTCGACCAAACTCCCGTTGTGCTACCCGCTTGGGACCCGCTCTTTGCAGGAGAAGAATAACCGCTTGTAAAGGCCCTTGGCTCAAAGGCAAAGCGTGCGACATGCACCGCCCACAGGCCAATCACTTGTCACATTCTCTTTAATATGCAACCCGTCCGTACATTTTCTGATTTGGTCAGCCGGCTCTCCTCACAAGGCCGTCGTTTGCGCGTAGCCGTAATCAACGCTGCAGACGAGAGCACTGTCACCGCGCTCTGCAAAGCCATCGACAAGGGTTTTGCTCGTGGCATCCTTGTCGGCACGCAGCCCAACGAAGCGTTAAAGGCTTGCTTATCTCCATACTCGGAACACATCACCTACCTGCCTGCCGCTGACGAGGACGAAGCGGCTCGCATGGCCGTGGAACTGGTGCGGAACGAAGAGGCGGACATCTTGATGAAAGGCCTGCTCCACACCGACAACCTGCTGCGCGCGGTCCTCGACAAGCAGCACGGCCTGCTGCCACCTGGAAGGGTGTTGTCGCACATCACTGTGGCTGAACTTCCTGATTTTCCTCGCCTGCTTTTCATCACCGACGTGGCCGTCATCCCGCAGCCCACCGACGAGCAGCGCGAGTGGCAGGTGCGCTACATTGATGCCCTTTGCCGCAACTTCGGAATATCCGCGCCTCGCATCGGGCTGGTGCATTTCACAGAAAAGGTGAGCCCCAAGTTCCCCCTCACGCTACACTATCGTGCGCTGGCGGAAGCCTCAGCACAGGGCGCATGGGGCGCCACCATCATAGACGGACCGCTCGATGTACGCACCTGTCTCGACCCCGAGGCCTTGCGAGCCAAAGGTATCCGCTCCCCCTTGAGGGGATATGCCGACGCGCTGGTCTTTCCCGATTTGGAGTCCGGCAACAGTTTCTATAAAACCATCACATTCTTTGCCCATGCTACTGTGGCTGGCATTCTACAAGGCACCACCGCGCCGGTGGTGCTGACCTCACGCGGCGACGATGCGCGCAGCAAATTCCTCAGCCTCGCCACCGCAGCCATTTCCTTAAATTGACTTTATGCGCATACTTGCCATCAATCCCGGAGCGAGCAGCACCAAGATAGGCGTCTATGAAGACGACAAGGCCTTGCTTGAGAAGGTTATCCTACACAGTGCCCAACAACTTTCAAGCCTGAGTGGCATGGCCGCGGCCAGGGCTTTCCGCCGCGGCTTGGTGCTTCAGGCTTTGCGTGAGGCAGGGCTCCCTCTCCGTTTTGACGCCATAATCGGGCGCGGTGGCCTGTTGCGCCCCCTGTCCGGTGGGGTGTATGAGGTGGACGAGGCGATGTGCACCGCCCTACAAAACGCCCCTCGCCAGCACCCGTGCAACCTGGGTAGCATTCTGGCCTACGAACTTTCCCAGCAATGCGGCTGTCCGGCCATGATGGCTGACCCTGGTGTGGTGACGGAAATGGACGAGGTGTCGTTCCTCAGCGGCAGCCCGCTGATACGCAGGGAGTGTTTTTGGCACGCACTGAACCAGAAAGCGGTGGCACGTCGCTATGCACGCAGCGTTGGGAAGCGGTATGAAGACCTGCGCCTCATTGTGTGTCACATGGGCAGCGGCATCAGCGTGGCTTCCCATTGTGAGGGACGCGCCATCGATGTGAACAATGCTCTTGACGGCGAGGGGTCGTTCAGCGTGGGGCGTAGCGGTTCGCTGCCCGTGCTGCCCCTTATCCGGCTGTGCTACAGCGGGCGCTTCACCGAAGCGGAGATGGAGGAGCACATCATGCGGGGCTGCGGACTACAAGGCTATCTCGGCACGAGCGATATGCGCGAGGTGATGCAGCGCGTGGAAGCAGGAGACGCTGAGGCACGCCTTGCAGTGGATGCGATGGTGTTCCAAACCTCCAAGGAAATCGCTGCCCAAAGCGCGGTGCTCAGCGGGCAGGTGGATGCCATCCTCATCACTGGCGGGTTGGCACATGTGCCTTACGTCACCGAGGGCATCACCCGTCGCGTGGGCCACATAGCCGCAGTCACCATCTATCCTGGCGAGGACGAACTTGCCGCACTCGCCAGAAACGCTCTCGCGGTGCTGGGGGGCGAGAAGGATTTGAAGCACTACACCCCTGAACCCTGGGAATTGGCGAAAGCAAACACACCGACGGAATCTGCCGCAGCAGGACATCGCACGCGCCCCGTAGTGGCTGCCATCCTGGCTGGCGGAACGGGGCTGCGACTCGGAGCAGAAAAGCCCAAGCAGTTCCTTGAAATCGCTGGAAAAACCGTTTTGGAACATGCCGTTGATGCCTTTGTGCAATGCGACGATGTGGACGAGGTGATCATTGTTTGCCACGCGGACTATGTGGAACGACTAAAAGAACAGGTGTGGCAAACACCGCGTTGGAAGAAGGTTCGCGACGTGGTCTGCGGCGGCAGCGACCGCACCGGCTCTTCTTTGCAAGCCATTCGTTGGTGCGACTCCCGCGATGTGGATTTGCTCCTGCACGATGCGGCGCGTCCCTTCGTGCCACAGCGTGTCATCAGCGATGTGTGCCGCGCCTTGCTGACCGCTGAAGCCGTGAACGTGGTGATGCCTGCTGCCGACACAATCCTCCTCGCCACTGGTGACCACGTCACCAGCATTCCCGACCGCTGCACGGTGCGCAGGGTGCAGACGCCGCAGGGCTTCAGGCTCGCCACGATCGCCGCTGCCTACGACAAGGCCACAAAAGACCCTGCCTTCCGCGCCACCGACGATTTCTCCGTCGTACACAAATACCTCCCCAGCGCACGCTATGCGCTCGTAGCGGGCGACGAAAACGCTCGCAAAATCACTTACCCCGCCGACCTTTCCTATTTTAGGGCGGTTACTTGGCCGTTGAACATTGAACATTGAACATTGAACATTACTAATACCTTTGCTCTCGGTTTTGCAAAAATGGTCAATGGCCAATCATCAATGGTCAATGAAAAGAATGTACCTTTGCACGTCCAAATCCCACATGCAATCATCATGGAAACAGTAAGAATTCTCGACCGCGACTTCAAGATCTACCTTCGCGAGGCCGACATCCAAAAGCGCATCAGCGAAACGGCAGCACAAATCAGCCGAGACCTGGAAGGGAAAAATCCCCTGCTGCTCGGCGTGCTGAACGGAGCCTTTATGTTTGCCGCCGACCTACTGCGCGCCCTGACCATCCCTGCCGAAATCTCATTTATCAAAGTGGCGAGTTACGAGGGCACGGCATCAACGGGCACCGTGTCGCAACTCATTGGACTGAATGAGAGCCTGGAAGGGCGCACCGTGGTCATCGTCGAAGACATCATTGACTCTGGTCTCTCCATGACCAACCTCATCGAAGAGGTGAAGAAGCACAATCCCGCAGAGATACGTATCTGCACACTGCTACTCAAGCCCGGCAATCTGCAAGTGGACCTCGACGTGCCCTACTGCTGTTTCCGCATTCCCAACGATTTCATTGTGGGCTATGGTTTGGACTACGACCGCTACGGACGTGGGCTGCGCGACATCTATTCAGTTTTATGAGGTTTCTTCATTGAACATTGACTATTGACCATTGACCATTAGCAAAACCCATTGCAGCCGGTATTGACAATGGTCAATGGTCAATGAAAAAAACTTAAGACCTTATCACGTTAAAACAACTTCATTATTCGCGACAATGAAAAACATCGTCATCTTCGGCGCGCCAGGTTCGGGCAAAGGCACGCAGAGCGACTTGCTTGTCAAGCACTATGGTTTTGACCACATCAGCACCGGCGACGTGCTCCGTGCCGAAATCAAGAACGACACCGATCTGGGACGCACTGCCAAGGCGTATATTGACAACGGGCAACTCATCCCCGACGGCCTGATGATAGACATTCTGGCAGCCACCTACGACGCGCTGCCCAAGCAGTCGGGCGTCATCTTCGACGGCTTCCCCCGCACCATTCCCCAGGCCGAGGCCCTCAAGACCATGCTCGCCACTCGCGGCACGGCAGTGCATGCGATGCTTGAACTCGATGTTCCCGACGAGATGCTCACAGAGCGACTCATCAACCGAGGCAAGGTCAGCGGGCGCGCCGACGACAATGCCGAGACCATCGCCAAGCGCCTTGCGGTCTATCACACCCAAACGCAGCCGCTCATCGACTGGTATGAAGCCGAGGGCTTGCGCCACGCTGTCAAAGGCTATGGCGCACTCGACGACATCAACGCCGCCCTGCGCGCCGTAATAGACAATATCTTTTAGGCTTATAAGCCTCAATCCATGGCCTCAACCAACTTCATCGACTACGTCAAAATACTCTGCCGCTCAGGAAAGGGCGGTAGGGGCTCTATGCACCTGCATCGCGCCAAATACAATCCCAAAGGCGGTCCCGATGGCGGTGATGGCGGACGTGGTGGGAATGTCTATCTGAGGGCCAATCGCAACTACTGGACGCTGCTGCACCTGCGCTATGACCGCCACATCTTTGCCGGCAATGGTGGGAACGGCGGCAAGGACAATGCGCACGGGGCCGACGGAGAAGACCGCTATATCGAAGTGCCCTGCGGCACAGTGGCTTACGATGCTGAAACCGGCAAGTACCTCTGCGACGTGACGCGCCACGGCGAGACCGTCATCCTGCTTCAGGGAGGGCGCGGCGGACTTGGCAACTGGCAGTTCCGCTCAGCCACCAACCAGACGCCACGCTACGCCCAGCCCGGGGAGCCAATGCAGGAAAAGACCATTGTGCTTGAACTCAAGATGCTTGCCGACGTGGGGCTCGTGGGATTTCCCAATGCCGGCAAGAGCACGCTCGTTTCGGCGGTCTCTGCCGCGCGCCCCAAGATAGCCAACTATCCATTCACCACCCTCGAGCCCTCCGTGGGTGTGGTGCCCTATCGCGGAGGCCGCTCCTTCGTCATCGCCGACATCCCCGGAATCATCGAGGGAGCCGCCGAGGGACGCGGCCTGGGCCTCCGTTTCCTGCGCCACATTGAGCGCAACGCTGTGTTGCTCTTCCTCATCCCTGCCGACAGCGATGACATCGCCGAGAGTTACCGCATCCTGCTCCACGAGTTGGAGAAATACAACCCCGCCATGCTGCAAAAACGCAGGGTGCTGGCCGTCAGCAAGAGCGACCTCATCGACTACGAGTTGGAAGAGATGCTTCGTCCCGGCCTGCCCGACAGCGTGCCCACCATTTTCATTTCCGCCGTAACGGGCAAGGGCATTGACCGGCTCAAGGACCTGCTCTGGGAAGCCATGGAGCAAGGCGGAGCCCACGCTCTTGAGTTGCAAAACGAGGACATCGTGCACCGCGACCGCGAAGCCGCACTCCTCCACAGCGATTTTGCCGAATGGGACGACGCGGAGGAACAAGACGTGGAGGAGGACGAAGAAGAGTTGGAAGAATACGACCTCGAAACGCTCGAGGAATGACCACCGCCGTCCCCGCATTCGTTCTGCCCCTGCCGCTTCATCCCGAGGTCACCGCGTTCAGCACGCTACGCGCCGGCGGGGTGAGCCGAGGAGAATATGCCTCGTTCAACATCTGCCCCTACACCGGCGACCGTCCCGAGAATATTGAAATCAATCGCCACTTGCTGGCCGCCTTCCTCGGCATCCCCGACAGCCACATCGCCCTGCCTCACCAAACCCACAGCACCGAGGTGCGCCGCCTCGACACTCCCGCCGCGCTCCATACGCTCCGAGGAGTTGATGCCCTCATCACCGACAAGCCCCACCTTTGTGTCGGGGTGAGCACCGCCGACTGCATCCCCGTCCTTTTGTACGACGCAGCCCATCGGGCCGTGGCCGCCATACATGCTGGCTGGCGCGGCACGATAGGGCGCATTGTGGAGCGCACCATTTCCATGATGCAAAAGGAATATGACACGCGGCCCGCAGCACTCTTTGCCGCCATCGGCCCCGGGATTAGCGGCAATGCGTATGAGGTGGGCGACGAACTGCCTGGGCTATTCAGCGAGGCAGGATTTCCCATGGGCGAGATAGCCTTCAAAACGGGCGGGCATTACCACCTTGACCTTCCCCGTGCCAACACCCTTGAACTTATCCGCCTCGGCGTACCCGCAGACCATATTCACCGCTGCAACCTTTGCACCTACACCCACCATCAGCGCTTCTTTTCTGCCCGACGTCAAGGTATCCGCAGCGGACGCATTTTTACGGGCATCCTTATTCCAAATTAATCGAACGCTCCAAGTGTGAAACTACATCCGTTGTAGTTTAAACTAGGTCCGTGTGACTTTAAAGTCACACGGAGATAGTTTTAACAAGGTCCGATGTAGTTTTTCCCAACTCTGTCATCAGCCTTTCTATCTCCTTTCTGCACTGCCCTGAGAGCGCAAGTTTTCCGCCTGCGACAGGCATCGGAGGCACAAAAGCACTGCGGGGATTTGCTTCGGTCGAAGCAAATCCCCGCAGTGCTCGTGATGAAAAGGTCAGTTACCGCCGATACTCAGTTCGTCACTGCTATTCGATTGTGCCGGTCTAGAAGAGCCAGAGCCTCCGCCAATAGATAATTCATCAGGGGCGGAGCGGCTCGGCGCAGGCGTGGGGCGGCTGGTCACTGACGGCGTGGTCTGAGTGCCACTATTGGTGGACTGTCGGTCTGCGTGCCTTCCTGCCTGAGTTGTGCCAGCTGGCGGGCCCCCGGTATGCGATGGGGCTGAGCTGGCTTGCGGGCTTGCGGGCGACGGGGCAGACGGAGCGGGGGCTGTGCCCAGCGTGTCGCTGGGGAGGTCGGCGGCGACGGAATCCACGGGGGGCGTAGTGTCGGGCGCTATGTGGGTGTCGGGACGATTCGCTTTCTTCACATACCACCATCCGCCCACCACGCCCACGAAGGCTATCAGGCCGGCGATCAAGGTTATGAGGAAACCATTCATCCGCTTCGGCTTTTCTACAGGCGGCTCTGGGTTCCCGTAAAATTGGTTTATACCTCCTGCCTGGGCGGGGTCGGTCTCCACGATGGTTTTGTCTTCGGTGAGCGGCGGTTCGCTCGTTTTGGTGACCTCGCCGGTGTCGGGATCTATCGCATAATCAGCGGGAGCATCATCGGGAACGTCTTCGGCCTCAATGCTGTCGGGTTCATCTTCTTCGGGGGTGGACGCGGAGGTCGTTGTCCCCATGACGTGGGGCACGACTTCTGCGGCGGTTTGAGGGCGACGTTTCCGGGCGGGCTGCATCAGCCAAAGTATAATCTCCCGCATCGCTGACGAGACTGTGGGCGGGAACTTGAAGGCGTCGGCTCCATCATCCTCGATGTCGCTCACGATGGGCGGACGAAGGCCGGTGAGCAGGTAGTATATGGTGGCGCCGAGGGCATACAAGTCGGTCCAGGGGCCGAATTTGTCGTAGGCCTGAGCCACTTGCTCACCAGGGGCATAATAGGGCGTGTAGCACAGGGAGGTGACGCTGTGCGTGGCTTCCTGATCGTCCTGTATAATCTTGCTAGCCCCGAAGTCGATAAGCACGGCTTTCCCCTTTCTGTTAATCATGATGTTACCGGGCTTGATGTCGAAGTGGTAGATACCTTTGGCGTGGATGTCGTCGAGGGCGTCGAGCATCTGTACGAGGATTTGCTTGATCTCCGTTTCGGGCAGGGGGCCGTGCTCTGACACGCGCTGTTGAAGTGATTCTCCGTCGATATACTGCATCACGTAGTAGGAGGTAGAATTTTCCTCGAACAGGTCGGTGACGCTGCAAACGTGGTCGCAATCTCCGAGATTGGCCATGCGCTCGGCTTCTTTGTGGAACTTGCGGCGCAACTTGTCGAACTGCTCGCTGTTGATAACATTGGAAACGGTGACGGTGCGCAGGTCATCCTCACGGTGCGTCATGCCTTTGACGAAAAACTCTTTTACGGCTACCACCTTGTTGTTCAACTGGGTGTCAAGGGCGTAGTAGGTATTGCCAAAGCCTCCGCTGCTGAGGTAGTGGTGCACTTTGTAGCGTCCGTGCAAGAGGGTGCTTTCGGGCAGGAGGTTGCTCCGTTGGCTGTCGGAAGGGGTGAACATGATTTGTGTGCCTTTTTGAATTCTGTGCGGCAAATATATGAAAAGCATTCGGCTTTTGGCGGTTTCTGCAGGTTTTATGCGGAGCGATAAACATATTTTCCCTATTTTTGCCCGTCACAACACTTAACGCAGACCTATATGCGCCTTTCCAAATATATCGAGAAAATTCCAGGCTTCTTCGTGGGGGCCAATTGTTTGGGTATGCTGTTGCTTGCCGCCATCCTTGTGGCGGGCGGCTACTATGCGCTCCATATCTACACCCATCATGGCGAGACGGTCAAGGTGCCCGATGTGCGCGGGAAGGACGCGCGTGAGGCAATACGCATCCTTGAACGCGAGGGCCTCGGAGTAGAGGTGAGCGACACGGACTATGTGGCAGCAAAACGCCCTGACATCATTCTCGAACAGTCGCTCGCACCAGGGCAGACGGTGAAGCCAGGGCGCATGGTGCATCTCACGGTGAACGCCGCGAGCCCCCTCCCTGTGGCCTTCCCCGACATCGCTGACAATTCCTCCATGCGCCAGGCGCAGGCCCTGCTCAAGTCAATGGGCTTCGACAGCGTGAGGGTGGAATGGCGCAACGGTGACAAGGAGTGGGTCTATGCGGTGAAAGCGGGCGGCAAAGAGATTGCCGCCGGCACGCGCATCTCTGCCGGCACCATCATCTCCTTGGTGGTGGGCAACGGCAAGGAGGTGGACCAGTATAATGGTCAGGACGAAGACGGCGCGACAGCCGAATACGTCACGGACACCATTCTGGAAAGCGAACTCGGAACGCTCGGCCCAGGCGACATCGTGCTGGACAACCCGGAGATATTGGTGGAAGAGCCAATAGAGGAAGAACGCTGACCATGAGCGAAGAGCCTATCACCGAACCCGGCGCGGACGAATTGTACGAACATATGCGCGTGGTGGCCGACCGTGGCCAGGAATTGCTCCGTGTAGACAAGTTCCTGATGGAACACCTACCAAACACCAGCCGCGCCCGTATCCAAGCCGCTGCCCAAGCGGGGTTCATCCACGTGAACGGACAGCCGGTGAAGAAAGGCTATCGGGTGAAGCCTGGCGACGTAGCCACCCTACAATTAGATCGCCCGAGGCACGACACGACCATCGTGCCAGAGGACATTCCCCTTCACATCATCTACGAAGACGAGGCACTGCTCGTGGTGGACAAACCCGCCGGCATGGTGGTGCACCCCGGCGCAGGCAATTTCAGCGGCACACTGGTGAACGCCGTGGCATGGCACATGCGCGGCGTGTCGGACTACGACCCTAACGACCCCACAGTGGGCCTTGTGCACCGCATTGACAAAGACACCAGCGGGCTACTCGTGGTGGCCAAAACGCCCGAGTCCAAAACTCGCCTCTCCCTGCAATTCTTCAATAAGACATCACGCCGCCTCTACACAACCCTTGTATGGGGTAACCCCGCCGATGAGGGACGCGTGGAAGGCAACATAGGCCGCGACATACGCGACCGGCTGAAAATGGCTGTCTATCCCCCCGACAGCGAGCAGGGCAAACCCGCTGTCACCCATTGGCGTGTGCTGGAACGTTTCGGCTATGTCACACTGATAGAATGCCGCTTAGAAACAGGGCGCACGCACC
Source organism: Bacteroidaceae bacterium (assembly GCA_017444485.1). Lineage (GTDB taxonomy): Bacteria > Bacteroidota > Bacteroidia > Bacteroidales > Bacteroidaceae > Alloprevotella. The sequence goes on from JAFSWM010000096.1 coordinate 15,896, forward strand.
AAATCCGTGCACACATGGCCAGCCTCGGACACCCCATCTTCGGCGACGAACGCTATGGCGGCACGCAGATACTGCGCGGACAGCCCGGCACGGCCTATAAGACGTTTGTTCACCGACTCTTCCAACTCTGCCCGCGGCAAGCACTGCATGCCCGCACTCTCGGATTTAAGCATCCGATTAGCGGCAAGGAGATGGACTTCGAAAGTCCCCTCCCCGAGGACATGCAGGCACTGCTCGCCCGCTGGAAAGAATACAATCCTGCAACCCACTAGAACATTGACCATTGACCGTTGAACATTGAACATTACTAATACCTTTGCTCTCGGTTTTGCAAAAATGGTCAATGGTCAATCATCAATGGTCAATGAAAAAAAACAACCTCAAAATGAAAAAGAAAATAGCCATCGTAGCGGGCGGCGACTCGTCCGAATACCAAGTCTCCTTGCGTAGCGCGGAGGGACTGATGTCCTTCATGGACAAGAACAAGTACGACTGCACCGTCTGTGTCCTCCACGGCAAGGAGTGGCACGCGTGCTATGCCGATGGAAAATACCCCATCGACCGCAACGACTTCAGTTTTACTGCCACAGATGGCCGCCACACCTTCGATTTTGCCTACATCACCATCCACGGCACACCTGGCGAGAATGGTGTGCTGCAAGGGTATTTTGACCTGATAGGTATGCCCTACTCCACCAGCGGCGTAATGGTCGAGGCCCTTACGTTTGACAAACACACGCTCTGCGACCTGTTGCGCACGCAACCTGGACTCGTCATTGCCGACAGTCTGCTGCTTCGCAAAGGGGAAAGCCGCCCCTCGGACGAAGCCATAGTGAAGCGCCTCGGGCTGCCCTGCTTCGTGAAGCCCAATGGCGGGGGCAGTTCGTTCGGTGTGACCAAGGTGAAGACCGCCAGCCAACTCACCGAAGCCATCAACGCAGCGTTGGCCGAAGACAATGAGGTGATGATAGAAAGCCTGCTCGAGGGCACGGAAGTCACTTGCGGATGCTATCAGGGCGCTGGCGACCTCGTCATGTTCCCACTGACAGAGGTGGTCACCGACCAGGAATTCTTCGACTACGACGCCAAGTACAACGGCAAAGTGGACGAGATAACGCCTGCTCGCATCAGCCCCGAGACTGCAAGACGTGTGCAAGAACTGACACGCACCCTATATCGTCGTCTCGGTTGCTACGGCATCATTCGCGCCGACTACATCCTACGAGGCGAAGCCGGAAAGGAAGAAATCTGCTTGCTCGAAATCAACACCACGCCCGGAATGACCGCTACCAGTTTCATCCCCCAACAGGTGCGCGCCGCCGGGTTCGACATCAAAGACGTGCTTTCCGACATCATCGAGGGGAAATTCTGACCTGCCACCATGCAAATACCCAGCCGCTTTGACCCTATCCGCCCCGTTGAGCCAGAAGAACTGCAACAAGCCTTGCAGGAGTTGCTTACCGACTCGCAGTTCCTACAAGCCCTGGCCTACCTTCCTGAAGGCTTCGCCGCAGGAAGCGGCGCAACGGACCTTATGCAGAAGGCTGCTGCATGTCGCTCTAACCTCGACTTCCAGCGGACATTCATCTATCCGCTCGTGCAAGGGCTGACCGACAAACTCACAAACGGTGTCACCATCAACGCAGATGCCATCACCGACAAGGCTCAGCCCCACACGTTCATTTCCAACCATCGCGACATTGTGCTCGACAGCGCGTTCCTCGCCAAACTCCTCATTGATGCGGGATTCCCCGACACGGTGGAGATAGCCATTGGCGACAACTTGTTGGTCTATCCGTGGATAGAGCGGCTCGTCAGGGTAAACAAAGCCTTTATCGTGCGGCGCGGCTTGTCCCTGCGCGAGACGCTGGCCGCCTCCAAACTGCTCAGCGAATACATGCATTTCGCCGTTGGCACCAAGGGGCAGAACATTTGGATTGCCCAACGCGAGGGACGCGCCAAGGACAGCAACGACCGCACACAAGAAGCACTTCTCAAAATGATGTGCATGGGCGGCAACGGCACACCCGCACAGCAAATTGCTGCACTGGGGCTGACACCACTCTCTATCTCCTATGAATACGACCCCTGCGACTACCTCAAAGCCCAGGAGTTCCAGCAAAAACGCGACAACCCTGCCTTCAAAAAGTCGCGTCAGGACGACCTTGACAACATGCGTACAGGCATCTTCGGCTTCAAAGGCCGCGTGCACTACCATATTTGCCAGCCCCTCAACCACTGGATTGAGGCACATGGCACACTTCCGAAAGCCGACTTCTTCACGGCACTCGCTTGCCACATTGACAACGAGATACACCGCAACTACAAGATTTTCCCCACCAACCTCATTGCGCTCGACCTGCTTGAAGGCACCAAGCACCCGGGCTATACCGATCAGGAGCGTACACAATTTGAGAACTACATCGACGAACGGATAGGCCTCGTGTCATTGCCCAATCCCGACGAATCCTTCCTGCGTCAGTGCATCCTTACCATGTACGCCAACCCCGCCCGCAATCATTTATTAGGTTATGAGGTTATAAGGTTATGAGGTTTTGAGATTATGAGGTTATAAGGACCTCACAACCTAAAAACATTAAAACCTAACAACCTCATATATCAGCCCGCCTATTGCAAGGGTTGGGAGCGCGGGCGTCCCCGCCCGCCGAAGCGCTGAAAAGTAACTTCACCTCACAACCTAAAAACCTCATAACCTCACAACCTAACAACCTCAAAAAAACTATGCGTCCCGTTGCGCTACTCATACTCCTCCTCCCCCTTTGTTTCTCCTGTTCCGATGACGACGGAGAGACCGCCCCGCCCTACGTCACTACGCTCGGTGAACTGCTGACGGGGGATGGCGGCAAAGCCGTCACGTTCATCCCCGACGGCAACACACCGCGCAACGTCACATCCACCCACAGCGGCCTTGTAGCCGACAGCCTCTATCGTGTCTTGGTACGCGCACTCTACACCGAGGAAAACAACGTGCATTTGCAACAGGTGGCCGCCGTGCTTTCTCCTATGCCTCGGCACATCGCAGAAGAAAAGCAAAAATGTGACCCCGTGAAAGTGCTCGCACTCTGGAGCAGCGGGCGATATGTCAATATGCGGCTAGCCCTGCAAACAGCCACAGAACCCCACGCCTTTGCCTTTATTGAGAAAGGCATCGAAGAATTGCCCGACGGCACTCGCTGCCTGCGCCTCCACCTTTACCACGACCGAGGAGACAACCCCGAATACTATACCCGCGAGACTCACCTCTCTTGTCCCATCTACCAATATGCCGACGCCTCACGGCCCGAGGAACAACGTTTGCGTCAAGGGCAAGACTCGGTGTATTTTACCATTACCACCTACCACGGCGACCAAGAAATCCGCCTGCCCTATAATAATTAACAAGCGTCACAACAAGAAATCGATGGAAACCACAATCATCATACGCCCCGCCGACATGCGCGATATCCCCCGCATGGGTGAACTCCTTGTACAGGTCTGCAATGTTCACGCCGCTGGCCGCCCCGACATCTTTATCCCCGAACACCGCAAATACAGCGATGAAGAACTGCGTTTCCTCGTTGGGCAAACAGAAACCGCTCCCATTCTCATCGCCACAGACCAGGACGACTACGTATTGGGCTATGCCTTCTGTCAAATACACGACCATCCCGCCACCGACAACACCCATGCCCGTCGCACGCTGTATCTGGACGACCTGTGTGTGGACAGCCAATGCAGAGGGCAGCACATCGGCACGCGACTCTATAATGCAGTGCGGGAACTTGCCGTGGAAAAACAGTGCTGCGCCATCCAACTCAACGTTTGGGCCTGCAACCCCGCAGCCACGCGTTTCTATGAGAAGATCGGACTGCGCCCCCTGAAAACGTGCCTTGAAGAGGTGATACAAGAATAATCGGGAGTTATGAAGGGAAGTTATCTTGCTGCGTTGAGAAGACTCTCCCCCGTACTCCTTCCTTTAACTCCACATCATAACTTCTGAAACTTAAGTAAAAACACAAAGCGCACACCATTTTGACAAAATAAGGGCGTGAAGTGGGCTTTTGCGCACTGCGCCACCTACATTTATTGCAGAAAACACTAACTTTGCGCCGAACAAAGCGCAAATTATTCTAACACAAAAAATATCTGATACTATGACACTGATTAAATCCATCTCGGGCTTCCGAGGCACTATCGGCGGCAAGCCGGGCGACACGCTCAATCCCCTTGACATTGTAAAAGCCGTATCGGCCTTCGCCCAACTCCGTGAGAATGTAGCTGGACAAGGCCAAATCCGACGCAAAATTGTGGTGGGGCGCGATGCCCGTATCAGCGGCGAAATGGTGAGCCATGTGGTATGCGGCACTCTGATGGGTCTAGGATACGACGTGGTTAACATCGGGCTGGCATCTACGCCTACCACGGAAATTGCTGTGGTGGCAGAGCATGCTTGCGGTGGTATCATTCTCACAGCGTCCCACAACCCCCGTCAATGGAACGCGCTGAAACTGCTCAACGAGCGCGGCGAGTTCCTACCCGCGAAAGAGGCACAGGCTGTGGTGCGACTGATGAACAAAGAAGACTTCATCTACCCCGACGTAGACCATCTGGGACAATATGTAAAGAACCTTTCCTACGACCAGCGCCACATCCAAATGGTGAAAGATCTGGAATTGGTGGATGTGGAAGCCATTCGCAATGCCCACTTCCGCGTGGCTCTCGACACCGTGAACAGCGTGGGTGGCCTCATCCTGCCGCGCCTGCTGGGGCAACTCGGTGTGACCGAGGTGAAAGGCATCAACCTTGAACCTACTGGCGAGTTCGCCCACAACCCCGAGCCATTGGCAAAGAACCTGGGCGACATCATGGACATGATGCGTCGCGAAGGCAACTTTGACATCGGCTTCGTGGTTGACCCCGATGTGGACCGCCTGGCCATCATCTGCGAAGACGGCACCATGTACGGCGAAGAATATACATTGGTGACCGTGGCCGACTACGTGCTGCAGAACACTCCGGGCAACACCGTCTCCAACCTCTCCAGCACACGTGCCCTGCGCGATGTAACCGAGAAATACGGCTGCCGCTACACCGCCAGTGCTGTGGGCGAAGTGAATGTGGTGACAAAGATGTACGAGACGGGCGCTGTCATCGGTGGAGAAGGCAACGGCGGAGTGATTTACCCCCGTGCACACAGCGGACGCGACGCGCTCGTAGGCATTGCCCTTATCCTCACCTATATGGCAAAACTCGGAAAGAAAGCCAGCGAGATGCGTGCCATGTACCCGCAGTATTTCATGGCAAAGCAGCGCATAGACCTCAGCCCAGGTACAGACATCCTGGGTATCCTGAACAACATCAAAGAGAAGTTCAAGGACGAACAGGTGACGGACATCGATGGCGTGAAGGTGGACTTCGCCGACAAATGGGTGCACCTACGCAAGTCGAACACCGAGCCCATCATTCGCGTTTACTCCGAGGCCCACACGCAAGAGGAGGCCGAAGCCCTGGCCAAGCAATTTGTAGATTTGGCCTACGCCTACAGCGGCGAGAGTTTCTGACAACACAACGCTACTGCATACGTTGGTAGCGCGTAGTCCCCGTCCGCCGTGTTTACACATGATTTCGCGGCGGACGAGGACATACTTATTCAATAGACGTTTTCTCGCCAAGTTTTGCTTTGCGCTTATGGCTTAACGAAAACATTCCTTATATAAAGCGGCACATGCCACCTGTAAACCTTGTTAATCATGAAGTCCACTTTCTCCTCCCCCCTACGCCTCTCGGCATTAGCACTTGCTACTCTGCCCGTGGCCAGCGCGGCCCAAAGATACAACATCGTCTACATCATGACCGACGACCACACGGCGCAAATGATGTCGTGCTATGACACGCGCTATGTGCAGACGCCCAACCTCGACCGCATAGCACGTGATGGTGTGCGTTTCACGCACAGTTATGTGGCCAACTCGCTCAGCGGACCCAGTCGTGCCTGTATGCTCACCGGAAAGCACAGCCATGCCAACGGCTTCACCAACAACGAGCACGGCATCTTTGATGGCACACAGCAGACGATGCCCAAACTGATGAGGCAGGCTGGTTATCAGACGGCGATGATTGGGAAATGGCACCTCGTGAGCCTGCCCACTGGATTTGACTACTGGAACATTCTGCCAGAACAGGGCGACTACTATAACCCCAACTTCATCACGATGCAAAACGACACTGTGGCGGAGCAGGGTTATCTCACCAACATCATCACCGACAAAGCCATCAACTGGATGGAGACAGGGCGTGACCGCAGCAAACCCTTCATCCTGTTCATTCATCACAAGGCCTGCCACCGCAACTGGCTACCCGAACTGAAATACCTGCGCGAGTACGAAAACGTAAACTTCCCGCTACCCTATACGTTCTACGACGACTACGAGGGACGTGAAGCCGCCGCTGCACAGGAGATGCACATTGACCGCGACATGGACATCGTTTACGACATCAAGATGTTCCGCCCCGACCTCCACACACGACTCACGCCCAACTACCGCCGCATGATTTCCCGCCTCGGTGGTAGGGAACAGATGGAATACAATTGGTTCTACGACAGCCTGTCGCTCGACTTCTATCGCCGTTTCCCCCAGATGGCTGACGGGCGCACTACCGATGGCACACCCGCTGTGGCCGAGTTCAAGTACCAACGCTATATGCGCGACTACGCCAAGGTGGTGAAGTCGCTCGATGACAACGTGGGGCGCGTGCTGGACTATCTGAAACAAAGCGGGCTTGACGACAGCACGCTCGTGGTCTATACCAGCGACCAAGGCTTCTATATGGGTGAACACGGATGGTTTGACAAGCGTTTCATGTACGAGGAGAGTTTTGCCACCCCGCTCGTCATGAAGCTGCCCAAGGGTATGAACCTGCGCGGCGACATCAACGAACTGGTGCAAAACATTGACTATGCGCCCACTTTCCTCGACATCGCTGGTGCCCCCGTCCCCGCCGACATGCACGGCGTTTCCCTCCTGCCCTTGCTGCGTGGCGAACATCCTCGCGACTGGCGCAATGCGCTCTATTATCACTATTATGAGTACCCTGCCGAACACAGCGTGAAGCGCCATTACGGAGTTTTTGACGGGCGCTGGAAACTCATACATTTCTACCGCGACATCGACTGCTGGGAACTCTATGATCTGCAGACCGACCCGCACGAACTCCATAACCTCTACGGGCAGAAAGGCATGGACAGCCAGACAAAACGACTGCGCCGTGAACTGAAACGCCTTCAGCAGCAATACAACGACCCCATACTTCAGCAGTTCCCCCTCTGAGCGGCTGCACAGCAAACAAAACCCACTACTCACTCATGAAAAAAATCCTATTGTTCTTCTCGCTCGCCTGCTTCGCCTTTACCGTGGCAGCCCAGCAAAACAGGGAATACCAGCAACTCACGCCCTCTCGCAGTTATCGCGTATATCTCCACGACAAGGAAGGAAACGGACACTCCCTCAGCCGTCCTGAGAAGTTCCTTTCTCAGAAGGCCCTTGACCGCCGTGCCAAATTCGGTATCAGTGTGGATGAATACGACCTGCCCGTATCCAAGAAATACCTACGCAAACTCACTCAGGCAGGGTTTCCCATCCATTGCGTGAGCAAATGGAACAACACTGCCGTGGTGTCTTCTGCCCGCGAAGACGCTGCCGAGGCCTTGCTTGCTCTTCCTTTTGTGGATAGTGTGGTGCACGTCTATACTGCTCCCGACAGCATCAGAGTCATTACCGACCGTGACCGTGTGACTGACCGCAACCTATCCGAGGAAAACCGCTATGGTGGTGCCTACCGACAGGCCGAAATGATTGGAGTGCCGCGTATGCATGCCTATGGCTTCAACGGCCAGGGCGTGACCATTGCTGTAATCGACGGCGGATTCCACAATGCCGACCGCATTGCCGGACTTGACAACGTCACCGTGTTGGGCACACGCAACTTCGTAAACCCCGGACGCGACGTCTATCTCGAAGGTGAGCACGGCATGATGGTGCTCTCCTGCATCGCCAGCAACAAGCCTGGCATTCAGATCGGCACAGCCCCCGGCGCACAGTTCTACCTGCTACTCAGCGAGGACGGAGCCAGCGAGTTCCCCATCGAAGAGGACAACTGGTGTGCCGCAGTGGAATACGCCGACAGCCTTGGGTGCGACATCGTGACGAGTTCGCTTGGCTACACCACCTTTGACGACAAATCCATGTCCCATCCCTATTGGCAACTCGATGGTAAGACCTTCGTGAACAGCCGTAGCGCCAGCCTATGCGCCAGCAGGGGCATCGTCTGCCTCAACAGCGCGGGTAACAGCGGCAACGACCGCTGGAAACTCATCGGAGCACCCGCCGATGGCGACAACATGCTCGCCGTGGGAGCGGTGGACTCCAAGGAGCGCAACACATACTTCTCCTCCCTGGGGCACAGTGCAGACGGGCGTGTCAAGCCCGACGTGATGGCCATGGGACAGGCTTGTTACGTCTTTGACACCGATGGTGAAATCACCCAGGTGAACGGCACCAGTTTCTCTTGTCCCATACTGTGCGGCGGTGTGGCCTGCCTGATGCAAGCCTGTCCCGATGCGCGCCCCGAAGATATCTGTCGTGCAGTGCGTATGAGCGGAGACCGCGCTGAGCATCCTGACAATGTGTTCGGATATGGCGTGCCGAACATTTGGAAAGCCTATCAGTTGCTCAAGAAGTGACACACTAGCCTGACTAATAGGAAAGCCGATCAGCGCAAACGGGGGGGGCATGAAATATAATGCCCCACTTGGCCTATCAACGTGCTTTGCGTACTTTTGCGGCTCAAAATTGACGAAATGATAAACCGAGAACTAATTCGCTATAAGGCCGTGCAGCTGTTTTATGCCTATCGCGTCAGCGGAGGTAAGACAGCCAATGAAGCCGAAAAGGAATTCACTGTGTCGCTGGAGCGAGCGCACGACCTCTATTTGTATCTGCTCACACTCCTCACCTACATCCGCCGTTACGCTGAGAGACTTGCCGAGAACATTGAGGCGCGCAACGAAAGGCGCGGGCTCAAACTACCCACCTCATCGGCGGAACGCACGCTGGCTGACAACAAGTGGTTGCTCACTCTTGCCGACAACGAGGAACTGTCTGCCTATCGAGAAAAGAACCAGGACATCAACGACGAGGAGGAAGCCTTGATTAAACGGCTGACACACCTCTTTATTGAGAACGAGGATTTCCTCCTTTATATCAAGAAAGGGGACTTATCCCCGGAAGCGGACCAGGAGATTGTGCGCCGTCTGTACAAGACCATTATCACCACGTGCGAAGACATTGAGTCGGTACTTGAAACCCGCAGCCTTTATTGGAACGACGACAAAGCAGTCATTGATACTTTCGTACTGAAGACCATCAAGCGCTTACGTCCTTATGGAAATGCGGCACAGCCTCTGCTTTCAGCATGGGGCGACGAGCAAGACCGCGACTTCGCCATGCGTCTCTTCCGTGCCACCATAGACGGGCAGGAAGAAGCCCAAGAATTGATAGAACGCTACAGCAGCGACCGTTGGGACAACTCACGCATTCCACTGATGGACATCGTTATCCTGCACACGGCACTTGCCGAACTGATGGGCGTGCCAGGGATTCCTGCCAGCGTTACCATCAACGAATATATCAACGTGGCCAAGTGGTACAGCACACCCCCAAGTCCCTCCTTCATCAATGCCCTGCTCGACACCATAGCCAAACATCTGCGAGAAGAAGGCCGATTGATGAAGTGAAGGCCGACGGGCAAGAGGGCCCCAAACTCTTGCGCACACTGACGATTAGCGCATATACGGCAAGTGTGGTCACGTATTTCATAAACCTATAAACACAAAACATTCTTATATCACAAATCATTATGGCAATCCTTTTCTCATTCCTCCAGGCCCAACAAGGTGGCTTTGCCCAATACAGCGGCCTTATCATGATTGTGCTACTGTTCGCTATCATGTATTTCTTCATGATACGTCCGCAAAACAAGAAGCAGAAGGAACTCCGCAACTTCCGCAACGCATTGAAACCTGGGCAGGACGTGGTTACTGTAGGCGGCCTGCATGGTACCATTCGCAGTGTGAGCGAGAAGGACGACACCGTGACTCTTGAAGTGGCTACGGGTGTGAAACTCCTCTTCGACCGCACCGCCATCGTGCCTCAGGGCGAGAAGCCTGTGGCATAAAATCCGCTTGCACATTTGTCACACCCGCAATGACCTCCCCACGTCGTTCCTTTTCAGAAGCAGGGCGCGTCGTCATGCGTCGCGTCAAGGCACGCGGCACACTGACCTTCCTCGGCTTCCTGGCACTGGCAGCGGCTTTTTGGCTCGCCGTCACGCTCAACGACACTTATGAGGTGGAGGTGGCCGTACCGCTTGAATTGCGCGACGTGCCGAGCAACGTGGTTATCACCACCGAACTGCCCAAAGAACTGCGCATCACTCTGCGCGACAAAGGCGTTCGCCTGCTCCCGTATCTCTATGGTCCGAAGCCGATGCCTATCATTGTGAGTTATAAGGATCATCAGGCAGGAAAAGGGCGCGGGCGCTTCACGGGTGCTGAATTCCTTGGACAACTGAGCCGACAATTCTCCTCCCCTACACAAATTGTGCGTATCAAGCCCGACACACTTGAGTTCTACTACAACTTCGGTGCGAGCAAACGTGTACCAGTGCGTTTTGACGGAAACGTGCGCTGTGCGAACGGCTATTTTGTCACACAAACAAAGCTACAGCCTGAATTCGTCACCGTCTATGCTCCGTCATCGGTGCTCGACACGCTACGTTCCGTAACGATCTCCCCGCTTCAGATAGACAACGTGCGCGACACGGTGAGAAGCAAACAGCCCGTAGCCATAATGCGCGGGATGAAGTCTGTGCCTGCCGAAGTACAAGTCACGGTCATCACCGACCGGCTCACCGAGAAAACCATCCGCGTGCCAATCCATTCGCTCAACTTCCCCGCCAACCGCGTGCTTCGCACCTTCCCTTCGTCCGTGGACGTGACCTTCAAGGTGGGTGTGAGCCAATACGAACACATCGGTCCTGAACGCTTTGTCATAACCCTTGCCTACGAGCAACTCCTCAGTATGCGAGGCAACAAGACCGAAATCAATGTGCGCAGCGTGCCCGACGGGGTTAGCGATGTCAGGATAAGCCCGCGCACCGTAGACTTTGTCATTGAGACAGTGCCGGAGGAGGCTGATTCAATCTCATTGAACATTGAACATTGAACATTGACCATTTGCAAAACCTTAAAACCTCAAAACCTAAAAACCTTAAAACCTCAAAACCTTAAAACCTTAAAACCTTAAAACCTTAAAACCTTAAAACCTTAAAACCTAAAGCAATACCTGCGGGCGGGGACGCCCGCGCTCCCAGCGTTTGCAATAGGCGGGCTGATGGACCTTACAACCTCATAACCTCAAAACCTTATAACCTAAAAATGCACTACGCGGTCACGGGCGGTATAGCCAGCGGAAAGACTTGGTTTTGCAACAAACTGCGAGGCCACGGCAACGAGGTGTATTCTTGCGACGAGGCAGCCAAACGCATCATCCGAACCGACCCGCAGGTACGCGAAGCGCTGAAAGCCTTGGTGGCGGGCGACCTCTACCTCCCCGATGGAACGTTGCAGAAGCGGGTGCTCGCTGCGTATCTCACCGCCTCGCCCGACCATGCTGCCCGTGTGAACGCCATCGTTCATCCCAAGGTGGCTGACGACTACCTCCGATGGCAACGGGCGCAAACCACGCAGCACACCTTTATGGAGTGTGCCCTGCTCTTCGAGAGCGGTTTCGACCGCCTTGCCGAGCGCTCTATCTGTATCTATGCCAGCGAGGCTGTGCGGTTGCGGCGGTTGATGCGGCGCGATGGTATCAGCGCGGAGCAGGCACGACGCTGGATGAGCCTGCAAATGCCCGAGGAGGAGAAACGCCGTAGGGCAGACATCGTCATCTACAACGACAAAGACTGTTAGAACAACAATATAAACCTCATACCACATCGTCACACTCAGAGAAAGTTATAAGGTTATAAGGGGCTGGGCGACGACCTCAAAACCTCAAAACCTCAAAACCTTAAAACCTCAGAGTTGGCACAACACTCACGAAACACACTATGCAAGACACTATTCTCGCCATTGCCGGACGCCCCGGCCTCTTCCGGTTGCTCACCCGTGGCACCGGACGCATCATCGTAGAAAGCCTTGACGAAACCAAGCACCGCTTCCCTGCAAGCCCGCGCGACCGTATCACCTCGCTGAACGATGTGAGCATGTACACTGATGCCGATGATGTGCCGCTGATGGATATTTTCCAAAACATCGCAAACACGCTCGACAAGAAGTCCTCGCCCCTCAACCACAAGACCGCTTCGCCCGACGAACTGCGGGATTTCATGGCGATGGCCCTGCCCGACTACGACCGCGACCGCGTGCACCTCAGCGACATGAAGAAACTCCTGCAATGGTACAACATCCTCATTGCTGCCGGATACACCACTTTCGCTGACAAAGAATAGTTTAAGGTTGTTAGGTTTTAAGGTTTTGAGGGGGCTGCGCGACGACCTCATAACCTTAAAACCTCACAACCTTAAAACCTCACAACCTTAAAACCTCACAACCTTAAAACCTCATAACCTCAAAGCCTCATAACCTCAAAGCCTCAAACTTGAATGCCATCCTGATAGACTGCGAGTTCGTCTGCCAGACCGTGGCCGACCTGTCTGCTTTCCTCCGCAACAGCGTGCGCCGCCCCATTCCTGAGGCCGATTTGGCACGGTGGTTGGAATGTGCGGCCCTTGACGGAGGCATAAAGGCAGAACAGGGCACGGCCACACAGGTGTACCTCTTCCATGAGGCCGACACACAGTTGCTCGATGGCTTCCGCCCGCACGGCTTGACTTCGGATATCGACGGCAAGGCCTTCAACGGCTCCGTGGGGGAATTTCTCCTGGCCGCCTGCCCCGCGCAGCCCGACCTCGGAACCAAGGAAACGCTGCTCTGCGAAACGCTGCAAGGACTCCTTCGTGGCAAGCAATGTGAGCGCATGGTGGTCGTAGCCGACCTGAAAGCCTACGGCGAGCGTATCCACCAACTGGCTGACGACTATCCCGACGCTCCCCTCTCCTACCTCACCCTCAGCCCTACCGAAGGCACTCCCCTACCCTATTCCCTCATGGCCGCCCTCGGCATACGCGGCGACGAACTGCCGTAATAAAGAATCACACCAACTATGAAACTGACAAAAATCATGGCCACCTGCGCCATCCTGGCACTCTGCCAGGCAAACCTGCTGGCAGCATGCACGAGCAGCGATGAGAACCCGACCACGCCCGACACGTCAGCCCTCGCAGCCTGGCAAGCAGGCCAGACCGTCACCGCCGAGGCTGTTGAGGCATTCGGCGGACTCGACAAGTGCTTCGCCGCAGAGCCCATCCCCGACGGCGTGTGGCAACGCATGCAGGGCAAGACCTACAAGGAGAACCCCTATATTGGCCGCGACGACCTGCGCCACATCCGCGCCCTCCACTGGGACTACGACGAGCAAATCCACATCGGCGAGATGATCTGCAACGCTCAGATTGCCGACCGCCTGGTGCGTATCCTGCGGAAGCTCTATGAGGCCAAGTACCCGATACAGCGGATGCTCCTCCCCGACGTGTACGATGCCGACGACGAGACACAGATGCGCGACAACAATTCATCCTGCTTCTGCTACCGCCCCGTGGCCGGCACCACCAAGCTCTCGAAACATGCACGAGGGCTGGCCGTGGATATCAACACCCTCTACAACCCCTACTACAAGGACCGGCCCGATGGCACACGCTTCATACAGCCCGCCACCGCCGCCGAATACTGCGACCGCACCAAGGATTTTCCCTACAAGATTGACCGCGGCGACCTCTGCCTGCGACTCTTCACCGAAGAAGGCTTTGAATGGGGCGGCGATTGGACCACCTGCAAGGACTTCCAGCATTTCGAACTGATCGAAGAATAAACGCTGCCGTAAAGGTCTATTTCCCTCTGTGGGCAGGGCGCTTTTCCGTCCTGCCCACAGAGCTTTTAAACTGCTGGCGACGCACTGTACTCATAGTACACCTATAACTGTTCTCATAGTACACCTATAACTGTACTCATAGTACACCTATAACTGTACTCATAGCACACCTATTGAAGGTTGTAAGGTCTTAAGGTTATAAGGTTATAAGGGGCTGCGCGACGCCCTCATAACCTCATAACCTCATAACCTCAAAACCTTATGACCTCAAAACCTTATGACCTCAAAACCTTATGACCTCAAAACCTATATCTGTACTTGCCGCACACTTATAGGCTGAGGTTGTTAGGGCTTGTACACGGCCTGTCCTGTGGCCTCGTCGTCGTATATGACCTGGCGGAACTGCTCGGGGCTGACGCTGACGCGCGAGCGGGTGAGTTCGGGCACGTTGTAACTCTTGAAGAATAGCCTGTGGTACTCGGGGTCCTGCTGCGGCAGGATGAAGGCTTTACGGGCCTTGCCGTCGGGCCCGAAGTAGGCTATGGCGGGACGGGTGAAGTTGCCATCCTCGCGCCGCGATGAGAAGACGAACCAGCGTGCGTTGCTGCTCCATGTGTGGTAACTATCCTGCTCGGGGCTGTTGGATTCGGTGAGCGGATAGATGTCGCCGGTTTCAAGATTCTTCACCCACTGGTCGCTCGAACTATGCCAGATGTGGAACTGCCCGAACTGCCCTAGTGTGAACAGCAGGTATTTGCCATCGGGACTCACGCGGGGCACGGTGGCGCTGAGCCCCATGGAGTCGCACCGCACCTCAAGCCGCGGTTGGGAGAAGCGGTGCGTCTGCGGGTCGAAATCCATGGAATAGATGTTGTAGCGGATGCTGTCGTAGGAGGCCAGCACGATGTCGGCATGGACGCTGTCGGGGGTGTTCTCAAAGCGGGGCATATGAGCCGAGCAGTAAAAGAGTTTCCTGCCATCGGGCGACCAGCAGGGGAAGGTCTCCATGTCGGTGCGCGTCTTGAGGATGTTGGTCAGTGTGTTGTGCTCCACATCGAAGAACACGAGGTCGCTGCCGTAGTCCACCACCTCAATCTTGTCCTTGTGCTGCATCTGGAAGGCCTGGCCTGTGAGGTTTGAGGAAAATACCACCCAGGGCTGCGAGGGGTGCCAGGTGGGGTAGACACAATTGGAAAGCACGGAATCAACCTTCATATTCATCTTGCGCACCTTGCCGTTATCCACAAAGATGGTGCCACCATGGTTGGCGCGGACGTGGAAGAGCATCCGCCGCGTGTCGTACCCCTGATAGTTGTGGCAATTGATGCAGTGGTTGTGCTCCTCCTCATAGGAGCGGTTGTTCTCGTAGATGACGAATTCGTCAAAACTCTCCAAGTCGCGCTGATAGAGACCGAGTTGGCGGTAGAGTTCATAACTGGGCTCAATGAGGCGGTAGGAAAGGTAGCGGTCGATGGGTTCCTGGGCCACATCAAGGTGCCATGCGGGTAGGCTCACCCATTCGCCATCTCGTTTGGCATAGAGCGTCACGGTGAGCCGCTGCCCCTTGTTTGCACTCAGCAGGGCTGTCCAGGCCACGGCGTCGAACTGAAGTTTGCCGTCACTGCCCGCAGCTGCCACGAGCGACTCGCCCTGGCCCTCAATAGCGGCCACAAAAGCATCGCCAGCATTCTCGGTGAGGAAGTTGAGCGGAGCGATGTTAGGCGGGATGGTCACATCGCGATAGTCCGGATAGATAACAGCCGTCTCCTCCACGGCACGGGCACCCTCGGGCACCTTGACTTCGGGCTTGCAGGAAATGCACAGAACTGCCGCCACGATATAGAGATAGAATGTATAGCGTTTCATCGCATGATAGGTTTTAGGATTCCACATTGAAGGCGGGCCCTGTCAGTTCACACCCGCACTCTCATGCTTGCGCACCTGTTCAGGATTGTTGTTCTCGCAGTAGTAGTAATAGACATACGCGCCGAGCCAGTCTTTCTTCAATTCACGACGCATAGCCTCCTTATCCTTTGTAAAGGGAGCCACATCACGGCTGAAAGCAGCGATGGTCTGCTCTGTCATGGGGCTGATGGCACCTTGGAACTGTTTGAGGAAGTCAGCCCCGCCGTGTTTCAGACTATAGATCACCAACGCCTGCTGCATACAGTCGGGGAGCGGCCACCTCTTGGCCATGAAGATTTGTGCACGGGGGACAAAGGCGTTGAGGTCCTTACTATAGAGACAGGCAGCAGCAGAGGTGCGCAACACGGCATCGGGCCCCTCAGTGAGCCCCATGTTGTAGCCCAGGAACACGGGCTTGCGGAAGAGTTGCTCAAACGGGTGCCTATCGCGGATACCCATCTGAAGAACATGGGACAGTTCGTTGTCCTGAGCAATGAGAGTCGTGTCGGAAATCATCGGCTCTATGCGGTCGCAGAATTCACCCTCAAAAGGATTAGCACGCAGAATGGCGATATACTTCCTGGCAAGCCGCTCCTCCCCATTCAGCACAGCAGCCTTTGCCATCGTCTTGAGCCAGTGAAGACGAAGGCCCGACATTACCGTCAGTTCAAATGCCTCATGATAGGCACTATTGATGAGTCCCGCTGCAAGGTCGCAGTCGGGATTGAACAGCGTGTATTCGTCAGCAGGCTGGTCCTCGTCAAATTTCACCTTAGGGAAGTCGAAAGGCAAATCAAACAGGCCTTCAAGTAGGGCATCCTGATGCTCCAAGGCCAACGCGTAATAGGCTGCAACAGAGCGTGTGGGGCGATCTAATTCCAAAGCCGTCTGGCACATAGCCTCCCAATCCTGCTCCTCCATCAACCGCTGCATACGCGCCGTGGCAATCACACTGTCATTTATCTGATACGCAGCAAACCATGATGCAACCCCTAAGAGAATCAAAACACCAGCGCCAGTAAGCGACTGACCCACACTCATGGAGGCGGCAGATGCACTCCCGTCAGCAACCAAACAGACGCAACGGACAATAGCAAAGCAATAAACAAAGATAAACAGCGACAGCCAAGTAGCCGCAGGCCATGGAAGGAAGAAGAAAGCACAAGCCGAACCCGCTAAGGCAAATACACAGCCGACAACATACAACACACGTCGCCAAAGCGCGGTAGAAACCAAAAGGCGCTTTCCAGGTAGAACACCCTTTATCAGCGTAGCAACCATCAGCAATAGGCTCGCCCAAGTAGGAATGAGTACCACCCAAGACGGCTCACTGCGGTAGTACAGATTAAAGCCACGATAGAGTAACCAAGCGAAAAACACAAATGAAACAAGATGAGCCGCCCAAGCCCACTTACGAGGGATACGCGTCACATCGGCCAACATCATAGAGCACGACACAAGCAACAAGGCCAGAACCGCACCACCCACTGGTGGATAGCGCAACAACGTCAGCACCCAACGCCCAGCATAGAACATCCATCCCATGCTCACATCCGTCAAGTGCTTCATCTGCACAGCATCAGCGGAGACATAACTATTCTGCTCCACACGCCAAAGCACATCACCATAAACAAATGCCAAGAGTACAAAAACCGTACAAAAGCCCACAAGCGACGGGAGCCACTGCCAAAACGCGCCAACCTCTTTGCTTGTTGCCTTTCCAGCCACTTTCGCAGGTGCCCCGATAGCAGGGCGAGACACCGAGGGGGAAGTCCTATGCTTCTTGCTCATTTCCTAATGATTTTGAATTCACCGGCGAAAGTACTAAAACCTAAAACACCCGCAAAAACATTACCCAAAAAGTGGCTTATACACCAAAAAGTCAACCCCCTCTTCCTCTCCCTACCTTTGTCCCCACTAAACATATAACATATTCTGTTAAAAATGGGAAAAATGAGGACGAACGGAAGAGGGAGCGGTGCGGACGCCAATGGGAGTGCGCGCACGAAAGGGAGCGGTGCGGACACCAATGGGAGTGCGCGCACGAAAGGGAGCGGTGCGGACGCGGGCACAAGAAGTGCGGACGCGGGCACAAGAAGTGCGGAAGCGGGCACAAGAAGTGCGGAAGCGGGGGACGCCTTTATGGGTAAGGACGCGGGGGTTATGGTGAACGGGAACACGGGAGCGGGGAGCGTGAACGCGGGAGCGGGGTTGGCCTTTGTGGGGACGGGTTTGCGCGGTGGTGGTGCGGGGGCTGCTGATTGGTTTCCGCATGGGGCGGGGCTTCGTAATGATATGCGTGTGCGGGCGCTGCGTAGGCGGTGTGGTGCGAGTGGTTATGCGGTGTGGCTGATGCTCTTGGAGGCGCTGGCTGCGCGGGATGGTTTCCGCATGGAGTGGGATGGTTTGAGCCAGGAGTTGGTGGCTGCTGACTTTGATGTGGAGTGCGAGGAACTGGTGGCTGTGGTGGAGGTTTGTGTGCGGCTGGGGCTTCTTGCTTTCTATGCTATACCGGCGGGCGGTGCTATACCC
>JAFSWM010000097.1 GCA_017444485.1 Bacteroidaceae bacterium
GGACGCCCGCGCCCCCAACTCTTGCAATAGGTGGACTGATGGTTGCCAATGGTCAATGGTCAATACCTGCGGGCGGGGACGCCCGCGCTCCCAACTTTTGCAATAGGCGGACTGACGATTGCTAACGTTCAATGGTCAACGGTCAATGTTCAATGTTCAATGTTCAATGAAGAACGCCTCAGCCCTTACTTCTGCCGGAAGAAGATGTTAATGGGTGTGCCGTGGAAGTCCCACTTCAGCCGCATCTGGTTCTCAATGAACCGCTTGTAAGGCTCGCGGATGTATTGCGGCAGGTTGGCGTAGAAGATGAAAGTGGGCACCTGCGTGTCGGGCACTTGCGAGCAGTACTTGATCTTGATGTACTTCCCCTTCATCGAGGGCGGCGGCGTGGCCTCGATGATGGGCAACATCTCCGCGTTGAGCCGCGAGGTGGTGACGCGTCGCTTGCGGTTCAGGTACACTTGCTTCGCTGTCTCAAGCACCTTGAAGATACGTTGCTTGGTCAGCGCGCTGGTGAAGATGACGGGGAAGTCGGTAAAGGGCGCCAGGCGCTCGCGGATAGTGTCCTCAAAGTATTTGATGGAGGCCTGCGACTTGTCCTGCGCGATGTCCCATTTGTTCACCGCCACAACGAGCGACTTGCTGTTGCGCTGAATGATGTTCACGATGTTGAGGTCCTGTGCCTCGATGCCCCGCGTGGCGTCGATGAGCAACACACACACGTCGCTGTTCTCGATGGCGCGGATGGCACGCATCACGCTGTAGAACTCAAGGTCCTCCCGCACCTTGTTCTTGCGGCGTATGCCCGCTGTGTCCACGAGGTAGAAGTCGAAGCCAAACTTGTCGTAGCGCGTCAGTATACTATCGCGCGTGGTGCCAGCGCGGTCCGTGACGATGTTGCGCTCCTCGCCAATGAAGGCATTTATGAGGCTGCTCTTACCAGCGTTGGGGCGCCCCACGATGCTGATGCGGGGGATGCTCTCGTCAATGGTGTCGGCCTTGGTGTCCTCGCCAAGGCGCTTCAGCACCTCGTCGAGGAAGTCGCCTGTGCCGCCACCGGTGGCCGCGCTGATGGGGTAGGGGTCGCCGAGACCAAGGCTATAGAACTCGGAGGCGGCGTAGCGGCTCATGTTGTCGTCGCATTTGTTCGCCACGAGCATCACCTTACTCCCGCTGCGGCGCAGGATGGAAGCCACCTGCTCGTCAAGGTCGGTGACGCCCGTCTTGACATCCACGAGGAAGAGCACGAGGTCGGCCTCCTCCGTGGCAAGCGTCACCTGCTTGCGGATCTCCTCCTCGAACACATCGTCGGAGTTCACCACCCAGCCGCCGGTGTCCACCACGCTGAACTCACGCCCTGTCCATTCGGCTTTACCGTACTGGCGGTCGCGCGTGGTGCCAGCCACATCGCTCACAATGGCCTGTCGCTGCCCGATGAGGCGGTTGAAAAGCGTGCTCTTGCCCACGTTGGGCCGTCCCACTATCGCTACAAGGTTCATGGTGTCTCGAATTTTTAAGTAAGAGAGGATAAAAAACTGGATGATGTTTGCGGATGATATGCCCGCTACGGAGGGGAGCGTGGCTGCAAAAGTACGAAACGGCGCGAAGCCCCACAAGGCTTTTTGAGGTTTTAAGGTTTTGAGGTTATTAGGTTTTAAGGACCTCAAGTCCTCATAACCTCACACCCTCATAACCTCATAACCTCATAACCTCACAACCTCACAACCTCACAACCTAATAACCTCACAACCTTAAAACCTCAAAACCTTAATTCTATATTTGGCATGTAACTCTTGAACTCTGGATCTATGTGATGGCATTGCTCTTTCACAATGCCTCGCCGGTGTATGGCCGGTTCCAGACAGTAGAGGTTGAACTCCTCCTTGTCCACGTCTTCAGGCCGTTGCCAGTGCGGGAAGAGTAGTTTCATATAGGCCGTGGCGATGCGCTTCACCGCGTTGCTGTCGCGCACATCGGCTTTTTCTTCAAAGCGCACGATGCGGTCGAAGAGCAGTCCGTAGGTGTTCTGGATGCGCATCGTGTGGAGAATCTCCGAGAAGTATTCCACGTTGATGGTCCAGCCTTTGAAGATCATGCTTTTGTCCACCCTCGGCAGTAGCCACCCTTCAATGAAACAATGGAAGCGGTCGAGCAGGGCCGACTCTCGGAAGTTCTCGGGCAGGTTGCCAAAATAGAATGGCGAGACGGGCGTGTGGCGCGCCGTCAGCGGGATGTTGCCCATCAGCATCAGCCCGCACTCCGAAGAGAACTCGTTGTTGTCAATGGTGGTCTTTCCGCTTTCCAAATACGACTTCAGGGCCGCTTGTATTTCGGCGGGCTCTTGAAACACGATGGTCTGAATCTCATCAAACACGGTGAAGTCGTGGTTCTTGATGATGCCGTTCTGCTGCTTGGCCTTGTCGAAAAACAGTTTCGCACGCGTCACCTTGCCGCCGCTCACCAGCCAGCCATACTTCGAGAGGTTGCCGAATACATAACTCTTGCCAGTCCCCTTCGGCGCCAACTCTATCACGTTGAGCCGCGGCTCGATGAAGATCAATAGGCGAGTGAGGAACTCCAACTTTTGAGTCAGCGACGCAAAACCATCAGGGTCGTACTCCATGGCGGAGAGCAACACGTCAATCCATTCCAGCGTAGAGAAATGCCGCCGTGCCTCCACGAGGTACGCCACGTCCACCGAACTGTATGGCTTGAACGGCTTGTAGTCCACCATTTGTATGTGGCTCTTCTTCCCATCCGCGTCGGGAAGCAGGCAGAGTTTGATGACGCCCCATTTTTCGCCCTCCACAAATTCGCCGCTGTTGCGGGAGTACACGTATTCAGGGATGATGCCTTCGCGCTGCTTGATGCCATAGTCGGGGATGGCGAACTGGCGCTCGTTCCTCACGATGTCGATGTACACCACAAAGCGAGCCAACAGCGTCACCTCCTCCCCGCTCTGCAGCCTGTCCTTCACGCTGCCTTGCTGCGACGGGATGACTTTGTCTAAGAACTGCGTCAGCCCCGCCTTGTCCACCTCGCCGGTTTGTACGTTCAGATGGCGCTTGAGCAGGTAGTCCCTCACAAAGGCAGGGAGGTTGCGCCCGGCGAAGAGGCTACCCGTTGAGGCGGGGTCCTTATAGATGGACATGGCCGAGAAGTGTTGCCGTATCTTGTCGCTGATGGATGCTTTCATGGAAGTTCAGGGGGATTAGAAGTCAAACAGGTCCTCTTCTTGCACGCCGGTCGTCACTTTGACCTTCATGGTGCGCGAGGTGTCGCCCAGCACCAGCGTGAAGTCTGTCACATGTGCATCGACCATGATTTCGTCAGTCTCGTAGATGTCGGTGGACACGACGTGCGCAACATACTTCACACCATTATATATAATATATGGTATGTCGGCGGGTGGCATATTCTTGATCTCAAACCGCAGGCGCGCGTTTGCGCCGCTCAGTTCAGGAGTGAGCAGGCTAAACGTCCATTCTGCCCGCGTCGCCACGCTCGAGATGATAAAGACGGGCACCAGCACCTCCTCGGGCGTGCAGCCGCCGTGTGCGCCCTGCCCTGAAGGCACCTTGCCGCAGAGCGACTCATGCTTCAGCGCGCAGAGCGTCCGCTCGTCTAAACGGAAATAACTGCTGTCGGCACCCGAACCTGCCTGCTGGCGCACGGCGATACGTCCGTGATGGTCGCTTTCCACACCAGCCAAATTCTTCCCGCCCACCATCTGCGACAGATACGTCAGGCCATGGTCGGAGACGATGGCAATCTTCTTGCCGCTGTATTTCTGCAAAATCTCCTCCACGCTCCTACGCACCACCTCTATCTCTTTGATCATCGTGAAGGGGCTGATATTGTCCGAGCGGTGCGCCAGCGAGTCGAGGTCGCCCGACTTCTCGAGTTGTGCGCCTTCGGGAAGCAGCCGCAGTAAGTCGTTCTTGTTGGTTTCCGTCTTGGTGGGAAGCAACGCGCGGGCAATTTTGATCTCGTTGAGGAACACTTGCTGGTCTTTACGCTCCCCCACGATGCTCTTCACCAGGGGGATCCAGTCAATGCCCAGGCCGTCAATCCAATAGAACACCTCGATGTCGCTGCGGTCTTTCAATAAGGTGTATGTGGAGCGGAAGGTGTTGTACCACCCGTCGAATGCCGACTCCGAACCGTTCAGTTCGTCAATGAGTCGCTTGATGTCGGGCGTGTAGCGGTTGGCAATCTTCGCCTTCTTGTACTGCCCAATATAGTCGCCCACCCAGTGGGGCATGTCGGCACTGGCGCCAATGCCGATGTCTTCCGACAGGTAGGCATACAGGTCGGGATAGAACGCTTGCACATCGGCGGGCGTGATGAGTCCTTGCCCCAGCCAACTCACCGCAAATTCCTTTTCCTTGCGCGTGATGCCTGTGAAGTATTTCAAAGCCCCCGCATAACCCATCTTGTCGGGCAGGTTTTGCAGGGCTCTGGCCACCATGCTCTCGGCGGCGTCCGACAGTCTCACCTGCCGCTGTGCGGCATAGGTCAGGCAGTATTTGCGCACCGCCATCTCTTGCGCTATCTCGGTGATGTCGCCCGCCATGCGCTCTATCAGTTCGTTTGTGCCGTAGGACGTCGTGGCCTCGAGGCATCGGCACAGATAGCCGTCGGCATGCTCCTGGTCGGTATAGAAACGCGCCAGCAGCCAGCGATTGAAGATATACGGGTGGTCGAACCATAGGCGGATGAAGTCCTCGTGCGACGCGATGTCGTCGATGCTGAAGTATTGCCTGACGAACTTCTTGAAACTGAAGCCGCCTGCCACGTCAATGCTCTCCGCCAGCAGATCCCAGTTGTCGCCATCGCTCTCCGAGGGGCGGATGTTGCCGAAGTTCAGGCCCAGGCCTGCCGTCAGAAACTCGTAGGCCGTGTGGCACACCTGGTAGGAGAAGGCATTGTCGGGCTGGGCATAGCGGGCGTTGGCGAAGATGGCCCTCGACGTGCAGATGATCTGCGGCGACACCTGTCGCTCGTTGTCCTTCCAAATGTTCAGCCACTCGCGGATGTTGTTCACCACCGTATGGCTCGCTTCCAAGCCCTTCACACCGAAGTCCTCCCCGTCGGTAAGCACAAGGCGGTACGTCAGGTCCTTGTCCTCCGACACCAGCCGCCAGATATGGATTTGGCTGTCGTCCTTGAACACCTCCATCTTGCCCTCCAGCCCCACGAGGGGGATGTACACGCGCTGGTGGTTCTTTTGGGCTTCCGGCGAGGCTTGTATGGCCTTGATGGTCTTTATCAGCGCGTCAAAAGCCTTCTTCTCATCGTTCTCGTAGAAGCGAGCCAGTTCGGAGAACGGCGCAATCACGCAGTCGTTGGGACTCTTCCCAGCGATGTGTTCCGCGATGCGCTCGGCCAGTTCCACATGCGTGATGAGCAGGTCAGGGTAGTCGCCGTCAATCCAGTGGTCCACGCTCTCCACATGGGCGCCAGGCTCCGTCTGCAGGAATTCCACAAAGTCGTAGCAGTCGCGGAAGTTGTCGAACAGCACGAAGCGGATGGGATACCTGTTCCGCGTGGCGGCTCCGAGGCCCGTCGCCTCCTTGTCGTCACGGACATAGGCCTTCAGGGCGGCCATCTCTGTGAACGCCTCCTTATACATACTTCAGCAAGATGTCGATGATGTAGCCCTCTTCCTTGTTGATCATATTCTCTATGGCCTGGCGCAGGTTGCTGTGGCTGCTGATGCGGTGGATGGCCTTGCGGCGTTTCTCGCCCAGCTCGGCGTGACTGGCGGGGGTGGTGTCGAAGGGCGGCTCGGTAGCCATGACGTCGGTGTCCTCATCGGGTGGGGCGACCTCGGCGGGTGCCGACTTGGCGATACGCCAGTCCTTCAACTTGTCCTTCACCTCCTCTTCCGACCACAGGCCCACCTCGCTCTCAAGGTGCGAGTGCAGGTATTGCAGCGCGTCGTCCAGTTCGTCGTCGCGCACGCCCACCGTGTCGATGCTCTGCATGTAGGCCACAAAGCCCTTGCGGAAGTTGTCGGCAGCGGGTATCAGCAGGTTGCCGAAGTCCGTCTTCAACTCGTCGTAGCCCGCCACCGTGTCGGAGAGCAAACTCGGGTTCTTGATGCTCTCGGGGTCGCTGACCACGCGGATGAGGTTGTCGATGAAAGCGTTCATCTCCGGCGTGCTCTCCTCCGCATATTTCAAGGCCCAGAGCGGATAGCCCTTCTCCTTGCAATAGGCATGGAGCACCGCCCAGCGTGCATCCTTCAGACTGCTGATGTCAGAGTAGCCCTGCAATTTGCTCAGCGAGAACATACGGATCAGGCTCTTGCACAGCCGCCCAGCCTCCTTGCTCTCAAACATGAAGTTCAACTTGTTGCTCACACTGCCCTTTTCCCAGGCCTTGAACATCTCAACCACATCCTCCACCAGGTGCTGCGCCGTGCGTTGCTTGCCGTTGGTGTCGTAGATGACGTTGGCATACTTGCGCATGGCGAAAGCCACCATAGCCATCGGCGCGTAGGTTTGGAACAGGCCGAAGGGTGGCTGTGTCAGCCCTATCAATTTCTCGCCGAGGTTGAAACTTTGGTTCTTGTTCGTGTGGCGTCCGCTGAGCCACTCGTCCACATAGTCGCACACCTTTTTCAGCGGGTGCTCTGGCGACACCGTCTCCTTCCACTCCAGGTTGTCGTCCACACTGTCTTGCAGCAGGAACTCCACGTGGCGCATCGCGCCACGACATTTGGCGAGGATGTCTTGCTTCGTGTTGTAGTTCAGTATGGTGTCCACCGTGGCTTTCGACGACGCCTTGAGCCAGAAGGTGTTGCTCGACCTGGTGCGTATCGTCTCCAGCGACTCCGGGCCGCTCGTGAAGATGCTCGGCGCGATGCTGCCGTTGATGGTGCTCGTCATGCGGCTGCCCACGTTGGTTATGCAGTCGCCACACAGGTAGAACGCCACGTTGTTGCCGCGCATCTTGTTCACCCATTGCTGTATCATCTCCTCGGCCTGCTTCGTATAGGTCTGGTGCTGCTGTGGCAGGCCGTGGCTCTGGGCACACTGCGCGTTGGCCTGGTACTCGATGAAGCGCTCATATTCCTTCTCGCCCAGCGTCGTCTCGATGACCACAAAGACAACGGTGGCAAAGCGTTCCTCCTTGCTGTTACGCTCGGCAATCTCTCTCAGCAGCAACAGTTCCTCATTGTTGCGCGCCACCATGATGGCCAGGAACGTCTCATACGGCTGCGCCTTTTTCTTTATGTTCTCTATCTGGTTCACCAGCGTGTACTCGTTGCTCTGCACACTGAAGAAATGGAAGGCATACGGGCGTGCCACCTGCGAGAGGTTGCGCTTGAAGATGTTGGTCGCTGTCTCGCCGAAGCCGATCACGCGGTCGGTAAACTGGAAGCGCGTGCGTTTCAGTTCCTCCTTGATCTTCTGTATCTCGTCGCCCGGCAGGGCGGTGAAGAGGATGGAGAAGTTGCCGTTGGGCAGGCGTTGTATGATGCTCTTGTCGTTGAAGAAGTCAAGGATAGCGGGCAGTTCGGCCTCCACCTCTGTCCCGCAGAATAGGTTTTCGATGTTCTCCGTGCTGGGGGTGACGGTGTCGCTGTTGGCGATGTTGTTCAGCGCGTTGAGCAGCAGGATGCCCTTGAACGCCTTGAGGTGGTTGTCGCCCTGGCTCTCCACGGCCAGGTGGTGGCTGTTGAAGCGTTCCGTCACGGCGCCGAAGCGCGTGCTGTCGCTCTCGAAGAATGCTTTTACATAGTCCCACAGGACGTCTGCCGTGATGGTGCGCTCGTCGTTGTAGGCCCGCTCGTCGTCGAGGAAGGCGCGCACCTCGTCGCTGGCCAGGAACTCAAACACGCTGCGGCTGCTCGACCCCGCCTCGCGGGCGTAGTATGTCGCCAGGTTGGCAGTGGCAGGGTGCATCGGGAAGAGGTTCATGATGTTCTCCTGTGTCTGCTGCGCGTCGGCGCTCGCGCTGCTGAACATATTCAGCAGGTCCTTGTGCAGGCTGAAGAAACGCTCCTGCCGTTTCGCGTATTGCTCGCTGTCCACCACGCGAAACTTCTTCGACATAATTTTGAAGGCAGAGACCGGCTCCATGTTGTAGGCCACATAGTGGTAGCGTCCCTTGGTCTTCTCGCGCTCCTCCTCCCTCAGGGTGTTGAGGGCCGAGGGGTGGGAGATGAAGAGGAAGTACGAGTCGTTCTCCGAGTTCATCATCGCCTCGGCAATCTCCTGGAGTTGCACCAGCAGCCGCGTGCCGATGCTCGAGGTCATCACCTCAGTGAATTCGTCCCACACGATCAGCAGCCCGCAGCAGTCCGTCTTCTCACGCAGGGCTTGCTGCACCTCGAAGATCCATTGCTTGAGGTTGTTGCTCTGCAGGCGTATGTCGTATCCACCCAGGCGCAGTGCTTGGCGCACGCAGTCCAGCACCTTGGTGTCGCCCGCCGCCAGGCGTTGCTTCAGTTTGCGCGTGTCGGGCGCCACGCTCGCCAGCGGCGCGTTCTGGCTGATGAGGCTCTCCCAAAATGCCTCCTGACGCTCGATGTGCTGCACATACATGTCAAAGTCCGTCCGCACCGTGATGTCCACGCCAGCCACCTGGAGCGCACGCTTGATCTCGCGCTGCAACTGCAGGGAGAGGTCCTCCTCGTGAGAGATGTTCTGATAGCCGTACATGTTCACAGGGAAGAGGCGCTTCTGCTCACGCAGTTGCAGCAGCCCGTAGCGTAGCAGGGCATACTCCTCCTTGCGGTATTCCTCCTCCACATAGTCGCGGATGCTCTCCACGGGGTCGCAGAGTAGGTGCTGGATGACGGCTCCGGCGTGGCTCTTGCCGGTGCCGTATGTGCCGGCAATCCAGAGCGACTTGTGGTCGTCGGCGTCGTTGTTGCGCACGGCACGTATAGCCTTTTGCAGCACGCCGTTGAACTGGTCGTTGGCGATGAAAGACCTCCATTCCCCGAGGCTCTCCTCCTTGATGTTGTAGGCCGGACGCATCTCGCGGAGCGTCACGATGGTACTGTATGGCATAGGTTAGTCGTTTTTTATTCGTTTGTAGAAACATGTTTCGCTCTGCGCAGATGGCCGACCGCAACTGTCGTTTTTCTTTTGTTGTCGGAGCGGTGATGTGGCTTATTTTCTTTTCAGCGCGTTGTGCTGGGTTTGATGAAGAAATTGACGATCGCGTCCTTTATCTCGTTCCTCGCCCCCTCGTCCTGCAGCAACTCCCACAACTCCTCGTCCAAATAAGCGTACTCCACATGCTCACGAAGATATTTGGAGGTGGGATTTTTGCGGTCGCAATCGCCAACAAGATGATAGAATTCTTCGCTTTTTAAGTAGTAGTACGGATAAATATGTGACGTTAGGGAGGTTTGATTATATTTGTTGAAGAAAGCCTTATAAGTATTAATAAGAGATTCAGACAATGTGATATGGTTGTCAATTATAGTCCCGTATTGAATGCCTTGTAGAATAGAAAGCATGAAAATAGGCTTGGCAAGATTGATCTTACCTTTTGCCTTTGCAACTTTCATTGTATGAAGCAAGTTCTTGTAATACTCTATTTTAAGGCGAGACACCATAACTTACAAAACCAATTGTTTGAGTATGTCCATTGATTTCAAGTCTTCTCTTAATGTTATACTATTAAGCCCCATGTTCAATTCTGCAATTAGCACGCGGTTTGTTGCAGAGTTTAATTGACGAAGAAGTTTGGTAAAAATAGATTTAGTTATTCCGAATTCTTTGGCAGGACCCGTTTCACATTCTTCTCCGTAGAAGTCAGATACGCTGAGGGATAATATACCTTTGGTTTCGGCATATTTATATATGGAGTAAGCCAATGCTACTTCTGAAAGTTCTGAATGTTGTTTACGAGTATAACTCTTATTATCATCTGTTTGCCCTTGATTAAGAATGTCGCCAATAGGAGAATACTTGAATACCTGCATAAATCCTCCTATAGCATATGTAATTGTATTTTTAGCACCATCAAATTCGTTTAACGCAAGTTCGTCAAGCATAGGCTTTGAGAAAACCTGCTCGGGCTTAATCGTATTAATGAACCAATTTGATAGGACAGAGCCATATGCAAAATTTGTCCAGATTAATTCCCAAATTAAACCGTGTTCATCTTCATAGTGTGATATGCAAAACTCACCAAATGCAGTTGTGTTCTTTTTTGAGTCAATTATTTCCGCATCTACAAGCCATGCCTTGAAACTCTGTTCCTGCTTATTACCCAAGGAATTGTTTAACCAAAAACTGCTTGGGTCAGCAAGATATTCTTGCAGCCATTCTTCGTGGATGCCAAATGTACCTATCTTTGAAATACCTGCACCCTTTGTTTTTGATAGTGTTGTCATAACTAATGAATTTGCGACAATGCACCCTTGGTCATGAAATTGCAAGCATTTGTGACAATGGATACATTTCTTTTTATCAATGATAATCTTAGGATAAACGGATAGAGCGCCCGTTGGACACTCCACTTCGCATGCCTCGCAATTTATGCAGTAAGCACTTTTGTATATAATCCTTTTTAGAAGTTGAACAAGGAGAGGATTGTTAACCTCGTATAAGGTAAAAGTATAATCGTTGTCAGACTTGTATTCAATATTAAAGTGGTAAACAATCTTGTTAAAGCGAAATTCTCCAATTGTCTTGTTTTTGTGGCTGTTGTAACTACACTCACATAAAACTGGAAGCCAATCTTCTATTCGCTTTTGGGGCTTAGAGACTTGTGCGACAAATGTAGGAAATTGTTTGGGAAAAGAAACCCTTGTCCCATTATCAACATTGTTTCCACTTGCGCGAAGTTTCCATTTGTGTTCCTTTATATATTCGTCTAAGTTGGGAATATGGCGTTGCTCGGACCATTTTACAAGGCGAGACAAGAAAGGTTCAAGTTCTTTCTTGTACTGCTTGTTTATAATCATGTCGTCCCAAGGCGAAGAGAAAGGGCAAATTAAACAGCCAACTCTTGGCTTGCCAAATCTATAGGCTTTATTGATGGGTAAGTCGTGAGCAAACAGAAAAAAGGAATACTTCTATCGTATTCCAGTTCAAAATAGGACGGGCATTTATTACAATGTCATGTTTAACTCCCTTTCCGATGCGCTCATAATTGCTTCTGGTGTTACTTTCTTCAGACCTAACGCCTTCAAAAGCAAGAGACTTTGCCTGCTTATTTGTCCCTTCTATTTTGAGTGAGCGGTAGATGGGGGCGGTTTTCATGATGGAGCAACACCAGCGGTGGGTGTCGCTGGGGGTGCCGATCTTGTCCCAGTAGTGGAGCACGCTCTCGTGGTTGCGCACCAACGAGAACTTCAGGTCGGGGAACAGGCGGCGGTAGTGCGCCTTCACCTCGTCGAAGAGGGCGAGCGAGGGAGGCAACTCGTAGCCCGTGTCGGAATAGATCACCTCGAACTCGGTGCTCGGGATGGCGCGCGTACAGAGGTCGAGCACCACCTGAGAATCCTTGCCGCCGGAGAACGAGGCGAGGAACTTGTCGATCTTCGTGGTGTGGAACACGCGCTTGCCTTGCTCGCGCGCGGTATCAAGGGGCATGATCTCAAAACTGTCGCAGTCCTCGCGCACGATGGCCATCTTCTGGCGGCTGCGTTTTTCCACGCGCGCCGCTAGCGTTTCGTAGTCTATCGGGGCGGCGTCGCCCTGCTCCGCACCATGGCGGGCACTGGCGTATTGGCTGAACGTTTCGCGAATGAATTCTATGGCCTCGCTCTCAAGGAGAAACATGAACTCGGCATTGCGCTTCAGCATCTTCTTCAGGTTGACGGGCTTCAGCCGTGCCTTTTCCTTACCAGGCTGAAACATGATGGTGGCGGCATCGTAGATGTTGGCGCCCTTGGCTTCGAACATCAGTTCGCCGCGATACCAATACTGCTTGTTGACGGCCCATAGCAGCGGCTCCGCCGTATGAGGGTATGACCACCCCAAGCAATGAAGTCCCAAGAGGTCGAGTTCTTCCCAGAACACCGGACGCGGCACCACGCCGAGCGTACCCTCCACGATGCGCGAATGGAGCAACACGCCTCCCGTCTCCTTGTCCCAGGTGACCTTGTACATGCGTTTGTTTAATAATAGTCGTTTTCTTGTTCGCTAATCTTTGAGGGCGGACGTTTGGCGCAATTCCTGCGGGCGGGGACGCAAATCCTGCGGGCGGGGACGCCCGCGCTCCCAACTCTTGCAATGGGCGGGCTGATGACCTTAAAACCTAAAGACCTAAAAACCTAAAAACCTAAAAACCTAAAAACCTTAAAACCTCTTAACCTTATAACCTCAAAACCTAAGAACCTCATAACCTTAAAACCTCAAAACCTAATAACCTTATAACCTCATAACCTAAAAACCTAATAACCTAAAACCTAAAAACCTAAAACCTTATAACCTAAAATGAAAAAACGCTACACATTTCTCTTTGCGCTCGCTGCCAGCGGCCTGATGTTTTCATGCAGCAGCGACGACGACTTGATGGCTGACGATGCAGCCCAGACATCGGAAGAGGCCTCCGCCATCTTCTACACCCCTGCTCAGCCCGACCCAGCAATGTTCGCCAGCAGCGATGCCTCAACCAACCTCACCCGCCTCTCCACCAGCGAAGGGCTCAGAAACTGCATCACCAAGGCCGGCGACACCACGGGCGCGTTGCTTGCCGAGGGTATGGCCACTGAGGAGGAACTCGAATTCCTCGCCGCCGAGGTGGAGGTTATCATTGAGGATGCCGACACCGAGAAGAAGAAACTCGACGCCATCTACAACTGGGTGAGACAGAATGTGAAGTACGACACCCAGGGCGAAGTCCTCGACCAGTCGGCCTATTCCACGTTTATCAACCTCAAAGCCGTATGTCAAGGCTACTCCAACCTGACCAACGTGATGTGCCACCTGGCCGGTTTGAGTTGCATCAACGTAAACGGCTATATGGGCCCCTACTGGATGGGCCACGCCTGGAACTACGCCAAGGCCGACGACAGGTGGTATGTGGTGGACGCCACCAATAGCCGCTTCTTCTTGATGACGGCCACAGCGCAGTATAAGAACGACTACTTCCCTATGATGATTGATGTGAACCTCTTTGAGGACGACAACTTCGTCTATACCTGGTATGCCGGCCATCTCGCTGTCACCGAGGTGAAACAAGGCGGGGCATTGCTCACCGTGCCGTTCAGCATAAACAACCTGCGCATCTCGTCGTTCAATCCCCGCAAGGCGCTTCCTGATGCTGTCAAGGTGGTGTATCTCGGCGCTAACATCACCCACGTGGGCGACGGCAGCGACATCGGCATCGACTACTACGGCAAAGGTGTGGAGGCCGTCCATGTCCATGAGGACAACAGCGTGCTCTACAGCGAGAACGGCATCCTCTACCGTCGCAACGGCGACGAGGTGCAACTCTGCCTCGTGCCGACGGCGATGAGATGGGTGGAACTGTCGTCCAAACTCACGCGGTTAGAGAAAAACGCTGTCTATCACCACAGCGCCATCGAGACGCTCGTCATCCCCGCAAGCGTGAAGACCATTGAGCCCTGGGCTGTGGAGGACGCCCCCCGCCTGATGTGGATCTACGTGCCCGAGGAGTGCACCTACCTCGACTTCGACAGCAACTACAACACCAAGGAATACGACGCACCCACCCGCAACACGTTCACCGGCATGCACCGCGACTGCCAGATCATCAAGGGCTCCGTGCCCACCAGCATCCGGCGCATCACCGTCTGAACCACCTGCGGGAACATGGGATTTCCGCCCGCAAGCAAACACGATTTGCAAGCAAAAAGCGCACCGCAAGCCTCGTTTTTCGCCCGCACAGTCACAGCGTATTGAAACAAAGCGTACCTTTGCGAACCTAAAAGCCTCCCCCCATGCTATCAAGCGAAAAGAACATCGACCGCATCGTGGCACTCTTCAAGGAGTCGAAGGAATATGCCGAAATGCGCCTTGAATATGCCAAACTTGACGCTACCGGCAAGATCTCCGCCGCGCTCTCGGCCACGATACTCTTTGTGGTGCTCTTCGTCATCGGCGCCATCTTTATCGTACTGCTCTCCTGCACCACCGCCTTCCTGCTCAGCCACTATGTCACCCACGACCACTGCACAGCCTTCGCCATCGTATCGGGGGTGTATCTGGTGCTGGCCGCTGTGGTCTATCGCATGCGCAAGAAGTGGATTGTCAATCCCGTCTCACGGCTGCTGGGCACGCTGCTGCTCGCTGGTCCTGACGACGCCCAAACTCCCTGACATGCCATGACACGCCAAGACTATTCTCCTGAAGCCATCGAACAGCGCAAGGCCGAACTCCACAAGCGTCTCGATGAGAAACTCAATAGCCTGACGGCCAACGCCAACGCCCTGTTGCGTCCCGATCCCGCCACCACACGCGCCGAGCAGTTTGCCGCCACCTTTTCGCGCGCCATCACCATTGCCGATGGCGCACTCATGGGCTACCGCCTGGTGAAACGGCTGGGCTGGCTCATGCCCAAACGGAAGAAAAAGCGCCGGTAGGCCGCTACACAAACCTATTGCCCCCCGCACATTGCGAAATGCGAGGGAGCGACCGCGAAACTTCGCACGCGTCAAAGCATATACCACACCTATATATGCGCGCGTGCGAAGTTTCTTGCTATATTTGCGCGCCGAACAGACATAACAAACCCCGATATGTTCAAGATTGTAGAAAAGACCGCGTTTTCCGAGAAAGTGTTCAAACTCGTGGTCGAAGCCCCGCTCATAGCGAAAAGCCGCCGCGCGGGCCATTTTGTAATCGTCCGCACCGATGCCCAGGGCGAACGCATCCCCCTCACCATTGCCGAGGCCGACGTGCGCCGAGGCACCATCACGCTGGTGGTACAGGCCGTGGGCCTCAGTTCCGCCAAACTCACACAGATGGCCCCGGGCGACTGCCTGGCCGACATCGTGGGTCCGCTCGGACGCGCCACGCACATCGAGAACTTCGGCACCGTGGTATGCGCCGGAGGCGGTGTGGGTGTGGCGCCGATGCTCCCCATCGTGCAAGCCCTCAAAGCCGCCGGCAACCGCGTCATCGTGGTACTGGCCGGACGCACCAAGGAACTCATCATCATGGAGGACGAGATGCGCGCCGCCAGCGACGAGGTCATCATCATGACCGACGATGGTAGTTATGGCAACAAGGGCCTCGTCACCCAGGGCATCGAAGAGGTCATCAAGCGCGAGCGCGTGGACAAGTGCTTCGCCATAGGCCCCGCCGTCATGATGAAGTTCTGCTGCCTGCTCACCAAGAAATACGGTATCCCCACCGACGTGTCGCTCAACACCATCATGGTTGACGGCACGGGTATGTGCGGCGCCTGCCGCGTCAGCGTGGGCGGGAAGACGAAATTCGTCTGCGTGGACGGCCCCGAATTCGACGGCCACGAGGTGGACTTCGACGAGATGATGCAACGCCTCGGGGCGTTCAAGGAGGAGGAGCGCCTGGCGATGGAGGCCTGGCAGCAGACCGCTGGCACGGAAAGTGCCTGCGGCACGCAGACCGAGGGCAACGCCCCCGCTCCACTTGCCGCGCAGCCCGCCCCCTCGGCCACCGAAGCAGTGGCTGCCTGTGTCAGCACAGAGGACAACAGCCGCGATGCCGCCTGGCGTGCCGAACTGCGCAAGGCAGTGAAACCCAAAGAGCGCATGGCCATTCCCCGCTGCGAGATGGCCGAACTCGATGCCGAGAAACGCTCCCACCTGCTGCGCGAAGAGGTGCAGCGTGGCCTCACCGCCGAGCAAGCCGTGGCCGAAGCCTCGCGCTGCCTCGACTGCGCCAACCCGGGATGCGTCACCGGCTGCCCCGTGGGCATCGACATCCCCTCCTTCGTGAAACTCATCGAAAAGGGCGCGTTTGTCGCTGCCGCCCGCAGCATCAAGCAGCAGTCCAGCCTGCCC
The DNA here is from genome assembly GCA_017444485.1 of Bacteroidaceae bacterium. Classification (GTDB taxonomy): domain Bacteria; phylum Bacteroidota; class Bacteroidia; order Bacteroidales; family Bacteroidaceae; genus Alloprevotella. The sequence goes on from JAFSWM010000097.1 coordinate 15,932, forward strand.
GCCGTGTGTGGCCGCGTGTGCCCGCAAGAGAAGCAGTGTGAGAGCCGCTGCATACATCTCAAGACCGGCGGCAAGCCCGTGGCGATAGGCTACCTGGAGCGCTTCGCTGCCGACCGCGAACGCGAAGCCGTGCAGAACGGCAGCGCTGCCGCACCCGCCGCACCCGCACCGGCAGGAGCACAGACGGCTCAGCGCGTGGCCATCGTGGGCAGCGGACCGGCAGGACTCACCTGCGCCGGCGACCTGGTGCGCCGTGGATACCAGGTGACGGTGTTCGAAGCGCTGCACGAACTGGGCGGCGTACTCAAATACGGCATCCCAGAATACCGCCTGCCCAACGAGATTGTAGATTTCGAGATAGAGAACCTGCGCCGTCAGGGCGTGGAATTCGTGAAAGACTGCATCGTGGGAAAGACCATCACCGTGGAGCAGTTGCAGGCCGAGGGCTATGCCGCCGTCTTTGTGGGCAGCGGCGCCGGACTGCCCAACTTCATGGGCATCCCTGGCGAGAACTTCACCGGTATTCTCTCCAGCAACGAATACCTCACGCGTGTGAACCTGATGGACGCCTCGAGCCCGCAGGCCGACACCCCCGTGCTGTTCGCCAAGCGCGTAGCCGTGGTGGGCGGCGGCAACACGGCGATGGACTCCGTGCGCACGGCACGCAGGCTCGGCGCGGAGCAGGCCGTCATCATCTACCGCCGCAGCGAGGCCGAGATGCCCGCACGCCTCGAAGAGGTGCGCCACGCCAAGGAAGAAGGCGTGGAGTTCCGCACGCTCTGCAACCCCATAGAGTACCTCGCCGAGGAGAAAGGGCACGTGCGCCAAGTGGTGCTGCAAAAGATGCAACTCGGCGAGCCTGATGCCAGCGGACGCCGCCGCCCCGAGCCCATCCCGGGAGCCACCGAGACGCTCGACGTGGACCTGGTCATCGTGGCCATCGGCGTGTCGCCCAACCCCATCGTGCCGGCCAGCCTCCCCGCCCTGGAGCAAGGGCGCAAGGGCACCATCGCCGTGGACGACGATATGCGTTCGAGCATCCCCACCCTCTTTGCCGGTGGCGACATCGTGCGTGGCGGAGCCACCGTCATCCTTGCCATGGGCGACGGTAAGCACGCCGCCGAGAGCATTGACCGCATGCTACGCGGATAGGCGCAACAACGCGAACGGCAAAGCGACCGGACTGCCTGCCATGCCCCTTTCGAGGGTGCAGCAGACAGTCCGGTCGCTTCGCTTTCTCCCTACGCGTTCCCGCCACAGCAATTGCGCAAGACAGCAAGTGCGTTGTAGTTTAAACAAGGTCCGTGTGACATTAAAGTCAATCGGAGTGACATTAAACTAACACGGATGTATTTTCAACAAGGTCGTAAATCCCCGGCGAACCAGGCCCAGCGCTGTTGCAAGAAATACTAGACGGCC
>JAFSWM010000098.1 GCA_017444485.1 Bacteroidaceae bacterium
TAAAAGACACTCCGTGTGACTTTAAAGTCCCACGGATGTAGTTTAAACAAGGTCCGTGCTACATGAAACAATCTTGGTAGGCGTCTTCCGACGTTCAGGCCGCGAACTGACGCGTTCGCGGCCTGAATGATGTTTAGAAGGGGTTGTCGGCTATGCGGCGCATGGCTTCCACGCATTCTTCGCGGCTACCGAAGGCGGTGAGGCGTATGTATCCCTCGCCGCTGGGGCCGAAGCCTGCACCGGGCGTGCTGACGATGTGGTACTTGGTGAGCAGCGTCTCCCAAAAGCCCCACGAGGTAGTGCCGGCGGGTACGCGGAACCAGATGTAGGGTGCGTCCGCTCCACCGAACACCTCAAGTCCGGCGGCGGTGAGTGCCTCGCGCATGATGCGGGCGTTCTCCATGTAGTAGTCAATGGTCTCCTGCACCTGGCGCTTTCCCTCTGGGCTGTAGATGGCCTCGGCAGCGCGCTGCACGATGTAGGGCGTGCCGTTGAACTTGGTGCACTGGCGGCGGTTCCACAGCGGGTTGAGCGCTACGCGACTGCCATCGGCAGCGCGGGCGGTGACTTCCTTGGGCACCACCGTGAAGCCACAGCGCAGGCCAGTGAAGCCCGCCGTCTTGGAGTAGGAGTGGAACTCCACGGCACAGGTCCTCGCGCCCTCAATCTCGTAGATGCTGCGGGGGATGTCGACGTGGCGGATATAGGCTTCGTAGGCTGCGTCGTAGAGGATGAGCGCGCCCGTCTCGTTGGCGTAGTCCACCCAACGCTTCAGGTCCTCGCGGCGAAGCACGGTGCCAGTGGGGTTGTTGGGGTAGCAGAGGTAGATCATGTCCACGGGCTCGACAGGAAGTGCTGGCACGAAACCATTCTCGGCGGTGCAGGGGGCATAGGTGATGCGGCTCCACTTGCCGTCGGCGATGTCGCCCGCGCGGCCTGCCATCACGTTGCTGTCGATATAGACTGGATAGACGGGGTCGGTGATGAGCACGGTGTTGTCAATGCCGAGGATGTCGCCGAAGTTGCCGGTGTCGCTCTTTGCGCCATCGTTGATGAAGATTTCGTCGATGCCGATCTCCACACCACGGGGTGCAAACACGTTGTCGCTGATGGCGCGGCGCAGGAACTCATAGCCCTGTTCGGGGCCGTAGCCACGGAATGTTTCGCTGCTGGCCTGTTCGTCCACTGCCTTGTGCAGGGCTTCTATCACGGCAGGGGCCAATGGGCGCGTCACGTCGCCGATGCCCAGGCGTATGATCGGGGCGTCGGGGTGCGCCTCCTTGTATTTGGCCACGCGCTGCGCTATTTCTACAAAGAGGTAGTTCTTCTGAAGTTTCAGGAAGTTGTCGTTAAGGGTTGCCATATCCTGCTTGATCTTTATAGGTGATTATTCTGGGATTGAGATTTCGCCCTCGAACACGGTGGTGGCTGGGCCGGTCATGTAGATATGGTTGTCGGTCTCGCGCCATTCGATGTGTAGGTCGCCGCCGTCCATACGGATGTGGCTCTCGTTGCCGGCATGACCTGTGAGGCGTGCGGCGGTGGCCACGGCGCAGGCTCCTGTGCCGCAGGCCATGGTGATGCCGGAGCCGCGTTCCCATACTCGTACGCGGAGCGAGCCGTCGGCCTGGGGCTCCACAAACTCTATGTTGCAGCGCTCGGGGAATACCTCGGCGTGCTCCAGGGCGCGGCCTTCTGCGGTGAGGTCGATGTCGGCCAGGCGATCCACGAAGATGACGAAGTGGGGATTGCCCATGCAGACGTAGGTGCCGCGATAGGTCTTGCCGCCTGCCACTACCTCGCCGTCGCGGAGCGCACCGTCGGGGGTGGCGCACTGCACGGTGTTGGCTAGTACGGGCTCGCCCATATCCACGGTGACGCTCTCCACGAGGCCGTCGTTGCCTGTGAAGAGGTGGAGCACCTTGATGCCAGAGAGTGTTTCGAGGGTGACGACGGTCTTGTCGGTGAGTTTCTTGTCGTACACGAACTTCGCCACGCAGCGTGTGCCGTTGCCGCACATCATGGCTTCGGAGCCGTCGTTGTTGAAGATGCGCATGGAGAAGTCGGCCTTGTCGCTCTTGCCGATGAGTATGAGGCCATCGCCGCCGATGCCTTTGTGGCGGTCGCTCCAAAGCACTGAGAGGGCTTCGGGATTGTCAATGGGATAGTCGGGCGTATAGACATAGACGTAGTCGTTGCCTGCGCCGTGCATTTTGGTGAAGCGGATGATGCGTTTCATGGTGGTGGTGATGTTTGCGGCAAAGTTACGTTTGCGCTTTCGTTTTGCCGCATCGTCGGGCGCGTTTCCTTTCTTTGTGAATGCAGAAAAAGGCCTGCGGGCGGCAAATAGTAATGTTTATGTGTCGTTTTCAGTCTTTTCGTCCTTCACTTCGATCATCACTTGCTCGGGCTGTGCTTCGAGCCAGGCGCGTTTCATGGCGCGGCTGATGACGATGGCGGTGAACATCTGCAAGGGGGCGTAGATGATGAGGGCGTAGCCCATGATGAGGAAGGGCAGGATGGCCACTTCGTGCCAGAACACCAGCACCAGTATGCCAGCCACGAAGAGCAGCACGGGGAAGAGGTAGTGCCACGCGGACACCGACGTGTCGGTGCGGCGGATGCGCCACACGCTCAGGCAGCCCGTTGTGCCGAAGAGTATCAGCACGCCGGCCAGGGCGTAGAGCAGGAACTCGATGAACGAGTCGGGGAAGCAGAGCAGGTAGATGCCGAAGAGGATGCTGCCGCCTGCGGTGAAAGGCACCATGGGCATATAGACCGTGTCGCGGTCGGTGAAGATGGCGAGCATGGTGACCAGGCCTGGAAGCATGAAGAGTATGCCACAGCCCATCACGATCCATTTGGGAGCGTCGGCGCTGAAGGTGACGAGCAAGATGCCGAGCAGCAACAGGCTGGCGTTGCGCAGCAGGGCGTGGAGCAGAAGGTTCTTGGTAGGCATAAATGTGGGGTTGTTGAAGGTGAATGTGAAAGGCGTGCCGGTGGGCTTAAAGGTTTAGAACACGAAGTTGCGGAAGTCGTTGAAGATGGCCAGCGCCATGAGCAGCAGGATGAGTGCCATGCCTACGGTCTCGGCGCGTTCTATGAACTTGTCGCTGGGCTTGCGGCGCGTGATGATCTCCACGAGCAGGAAGAGCACGTGGCCGCCGTCGAGTGCGGGGATGGGCAGGATGTTCATGAAGGCGAGCATCAGGCTGATGAAGGCTGTCATCTCCCAGAAACGCTGCCACTGCCACGTCTCGGGGAAGAGTGAGCCGATGGCGCCAAAACTGCCCACGCTCTTTGCGCCGTCGGCGGTGAAGAGGTATTTGAGGTCGTTCACATAGCCGCTCAGCACGTTCCATCCGTATTGCACGCCGGCGGGGAAGCACTCCAGGAGGCCGTAGTCGCGCCGCACGGTCTTGTAGTTCTTTATCGGCGAGTTCCACATCACGCCGAGCACATAGTCCTTGCCGAGGTGCAGGGTGAGGGTGTCGGTGGTGGTGCCTCCCTGGTGTGCCACGGCGATGGTGACGGTGCGCAGGCGTGCGCTGTCTGTGGCATGGCCTGCCGAGAGCACGTCGTCCATCTGCCCGCGTATCTCGCCGAACTTGTTCCAGGTGTCCATCGCTGTGCCGTTGAAGGCCTTCACGGTGTCGCCTGGCTGTATGCCTGCCTTTGCTGCCGCACTGCCGGCCATGACGCTGTCCACCACGTTGGGCACGAGGGGGGCGATGAACGGCGGGTCGGCCTTGACCATTTGCAGCATGTCCACGCCGCCCTCGGGCATCTTGACTACCACCTCTTTGCCGTCGCGCAGCACGCTGACGGCCTGGGCCTCGCTGAGCGTGCGATAGGTGTCGAGGTCGAAGCGCTCGATGGGCTCCACGTCGGCCTTGATGGGAATATCGCCGTTGCGGAAACCGAGGCTGGTGGCCTGGGCGTTGAAGTAGAAGCCGTGCGTCATGTTGCCCACCGGCACGTATTCGTCGCCCCAGGTGAAGAGCACCATGGCGTAGATGACGAAGGCTGTGAGCAGATTCATCAGCACGCCGCCCGTCATGATGAGCAGGCGCTGCCACGCTGGCTTGGCGCGAAACTCCCACGGCTCCACCTTTTCGCTGAGTTGGCTGGCCTTTTGTGTCTCGTCCACCATGCCCGCTATCTGCACATAACCGCCCAGGGGGAGCCAGCCTATGCAGTAGGTGGTGTCGCTGCCCTTAGGCGTGAACTTCACGGGCGTGAACCAGGGGTCGAAAAACAGGGTGAACTTATTGACGCGCACCTTGAAGAGTTTGGCAAAGAGGAAATGCCCGCCCTCGTGCAGCAGCACGAGCAGCGAGAGGCACAAGATGAGTTGCAAGGCGCGAATGAGGAATACTTCCATGCGGTTGAGGTTTGTGTGGTTTAGGGTTGGTTTGCGTGAGGATAGGGTGTGCGAGCGCTACAGTGGTACTCAAGAGCGTCTATAGTAGTACTCAAGAGCGTCTATAGTAGTACTCAAGAACGTCTACAGTAGTACTCAAGAACGTCTACAGTGGTACTGTACTTATATCTTAGGTAGTTCATAGATACTCTTCGGCAATGGCGCGGCCCTGCTTGTCGGCAGCGAAGCAGTCGTCGAGCGTGGGGGCGGCGACGACGGGGGTGCGCTCCATCGTGTGCAAAATGATGTCGCAGAGGCGCGGGTAGGAGATCATGCCCTGGCGGAAAGCGAGGTTCGCCACCTCGTTGGCCGCGTTCATGGCGCAGGGCACGAGGCCGCCCTGTTCTGCCGCGCGATAGGCATAGGCCAGGCAGGGGAAACGCTCCGTGTCGGGCTCTTCGAAGTGGAGCGCTCCCAGACGGAACAGGTTGATACGCCCAGCATCGAGTGCCGCCCGCTCAGGATGACAAAGGGCGTGCTGAATGGGCAGGCGCATGTCGGGCACTGCCAGTTGGGCCTTGACGCTGCCATCGACGAACTGCACCGCGCTGTGGATGACGCTCTCGGGATGCACCACCACCTCTACCTGCGCCGGAGTGACACCGAACAGGTGGCATGCCTCGATCATCTCGAAGCCTTTGTTCATCATTGTGGCACTGTCGATGGTGATCTTCTCGCCCATCGTCCAGTTTGGGTGGCGCAGCGCCTGGGCAGCGGTGACGGCGGCGAGGGCCTCACGGGGAAGCGTGCGGAACGGGCCGCCGCTCGCTGTGAGCAATATCTTCTCCACGCTGCCTTGTGGCTCGCCCTGCAAGCACTGGAAGATGGCGGAGTGTTCGCTGTCGATGGGCACGATGTCCACACCGCACTTCTTGGCCAGCGGCATGATGAGGCTGCCGGCCACCACGAGCGTCTCTTTGTTGGCCAAAGCGATAGTGCGCCCCGCCTCAATCGCCGCCACGGTGGAGGCGAGGCCAGCGAACCCCACGAGCGCAGTCACCACGGTGTCAGCGCCAGGCCACACGGCGGCCTCGCACAGTGCGTCCTTGCCCGCCAGCACCTCAGTGTTGGTGCCGGCAAGGGCTTCGCGCACTTCGGCATAGCGCGTCACATCGGCTATAACGACAGCCTCGGGGTGGAACTCCTGAGCCTGCCGAATGAGCAGGTCGGCATTGCGCCCTGCGGTGAGTGTCAGGACGCGAAACCTGTCGGGATGGCGGCGCACCACGTCTAATGTCTGTGTGCCGATGGAGCCAGTGGAGCCGATCAGGGAGAGGTTTTTCATAAGTGCGGTTCAGTCGTTGAGCGTGAGCAGACCTTCGGGGATGGCCATACGGAGCGTGCGGGCGGCATGGGCGATGTCGAGGAGAAGGTCTTCGTGAAAGGGCAACATCACTTCGCGCCCGTCGGGAACAGTGACATACAATATTATATTGTCGTTGCGATCGTCCACGTCGGCCACCTCGCCGATGTACGTGCCCTCGCCATCGTGCACAGCGTAGCCGCGCAGTGCCCGCCACGAACGCAGGCCGTCGGCATCGTCGTCGAGGTCGTGCGTGAGGGCGAAGGCGCGGCAACCGGTCAAGGCCGTGGCCTGCGCGTCGGTGTCCACACCTTCAAACTTCACGAGCAAGGATTCCGTGCCGCGCTCGCGCCATTCGTCGACGAAGAAGGGAACCGGCAGCCCGTCGATCTCAATGAAGAGGCAGTCGGGAACGTCGTCGTCCGCCCCGATGATGGAACGTGAGAGTTGCAGGCGCACCTCGCCGCGTGTGCCGTGCTTGCGGCCCACGGTGCCTATGAGTGTCAGGTCGTTTGGAGAGAGCATGGTGCAGGCAGGTGGGTAGTCGTTCTTATTCTTCGCGGCGAATGACAGCGCCGAGGGCGCTCAGCCGCTGCTCGATGCGCTCGTAGCCGCGGTCTATCTGCTCCACGTTCTCAATCACGCTCGTGCCGTCTGCTCCGAGCGCAGCAATAAGCATGGCGATGCCCGCACGGATGTCGGGCGAAGCCATGCGGCGAGCATGCAGACGCAGGGCACGGTCGTTGCCCACCACCACGGCGCGGTGCGGGTCGCAGAGGATGATCTGCGCACCCATTTCAATGAGTTTGTCGGTGAAGTAGAGGCGGCTCTCAAACATCTTCTGATGGATCAGCACGCTGCCCTTGGCCTGCGTAGCCACCACAATCAGCGCACTGAGCATATCGGGCGAAAGGCCCGGCCAGGGCGCGTCGGCCAAGGTCATGAACGAGCCGTCCAGGAACGTCTCCACCTGATAGTGATCGTGGCGAGGAATGAACATGTCGTCGCCGCGCTGTTCCAAGGTGATGCCCAGCCTGCGGAAGGCCTCGGGCATCATGCCGAGTTGCGGCCACACCACGTCCTTGATGGTGATGCCCTCACCCACGGTGGCAGCGATGGCGGCAAAACTGCCCACCTCGATCATGTCAGGTAGGATGCGGTGCGAAGCCCCTCCCAAGGTGGAGACGCCTTCAATGGTAAGTAGGTTCGACGCAATGCCGCTGATGCGCGCCCCCATGGCATTGAGCATCGAGCAGAGTTGCTGGATGTAGGGCTCGCACGCCGCGTTGTAGATAGTAGTCGTGCCCTCGGCCAGCGCGGCAGCCATAATGATGTTGGCTGTGCCGGTGACGCTTGCCTCGTCGAGGAGCATGTAGGTGCCTTTAAGCCTCTCGGCACGCAGGAAATAGATGCCGGCAGTCTCGTCGTAGCAGTGCGTGGCCCCAAGTTTCTCGAAGCCGAGGAAATGAGTGTCGAGCCTGCGCCGCCCTATCTTGTCGCCGCCCGGACGGGCTATGGCCGCCTGCCCATAGCGGGCGAGCAGCGGTCCGGTGAGCAGGATGCTGCCGCGCAATCGGGCGCAGCGGTCCAGGTATTCGTTGCTGCGCAGGTAGGAGAGGTTGATGTCGGCGGCTTGGAACGTGTAGTCGCCCGCCGCGTGCTTCGTGACACCGACGCCGATGTCAGCCAGCAGCGCGATGAGGTTGTTCACGTCGGCGATGTCGGGAACGTTGCTGATGCGCACCGGTTTGTCGGTGAGCAACGTGGCGCAGATCACCTGCAACGCCTCGTTCTTAGCACCTTGCGGGGTGATGGTGCCGCGCAGCGCGTGGCCGCCTTCTATGATAAGGGATGCCATAGGCTTCTTATTTCTTCTTGCGCTTCTTGCCGAAGTCCTTCTGTTCCATCCTGACGTAGGCCAGGGGGCGTGCCGAGAAGTCGGCATGAGCCGCGCCGTCGCTGACGCGCTCAATGTCGTGCTCCACGCGCCGATCGTCGGGCTGCTCTTCGCGGAACTCCGCCAAGCAACGTTTCATCCTTGTGGCTATGCCACGAAGCGCCTCGGTGCGCTGCTGGTCGTGCGGCATCGCACCAGCCTCTTTCAGCGCACGCTCCACCAATGTGCCATAGTGGCGATAGCGCACGCCATTCTCGGGATAGGGGATGGGTGGCGGTGTGCCCTGTTCTGGGCGGCGTATCTCGCACGGGTAGTCGATGTCCAGGCGGTAGTCGCAGATGTAGGCCAGGTGGTCCCACAGTTTCTCGCGGAAGCCTGGTGCGTTCTTCATTTGCGGGTTCAAACCGCGCATCACGCCGATAATCGCTTCGGCATAGGCCTGTCGCTCGGCCCTGTCTTCTATCTTCAACGCTTCGTCGGCCATCATCTGCACCAGCCTGCCATATTCGGGCATGCGCAGTACGGGACGCTGTGTGTTATAATCCATTCTTTTAGTGGTTTGCTTGCACTTGTTTGAGCAGGTCTTTGCTCGGTTTTGCCTCAAAAGGCTTCAGATAAAACGGCTCAAAGTAGGCCACGTTCTCCGTTTGCCCACGCAGCAGCGCCATCTCGGCAAGCGGCATCATGTGTTTGGCCAGCGGCTCGCACCCGCTGATGAAGTGCGCGTTGGGGTGGCGTAGCGTGTTGCGGCACTTGTCTGCGCCGTTGCCAAAGAAATACACGGGGTGGCTGTCGAGCCATTCGTTATAGGTTTCGTCGCACACGATGTCGGCTTGCACGTCGCGCACGGTACGCAGGGCGCGGTCGAAGATGGCGGAATAGACCTCCATGCGCCGAGCATCAATCATGGGGCAGAGCAATGCGTCGTCGGGCAATTCCTCTGCGAGCAACAAGGGTACGCAGAGCAGTTTCAAGGTGTCCACGCCGATCAGTTTCAGGCCGCGTGCGTAGCAGATGCCCTTAGCAGTGCTCACACCGATGCGCAAGCCGGTGTACGAGCCAGGACCTTTGCTCACCGCCACCGCGTCGAGCGGTATGGCGTGGCTATCGGCAAAAGAGACCGCCTCGTCGCAGAACGGGGCGAGCAGGCGAGCATGGTTCGGTCCACCCGTGTCCTCCTTATGGAATACCACCTGGCCGCTGTCGCTCAGGGCCACGCTACACACCGTTCCCGATGTCTCTATGTGAAGTATGCAAGCCACCTACCAGTAATTCGTTCTGCCTTTTGAGCCGCAAATGTAGCATTTTTTCAACCCGCTACCAACCTCCCCGCACCAAATATAACAGGTTGCGGCGTTTTCAGCGTGGAAAAAGCAAACCGCAAAGCCACTTTATTTGCCAGTCTCGTCAAGTATCTCTTGCGAACGCCGCAGTGCGAGGTCGATGTGGTTGCAAATGTTCTCCTTGCCCAGGAGTTCGGCAAAACCGTTGCGCAGCAGCACACTATTTACCTTTTCGTTCACACCCGAGAGGACGATGGTGATGCCCTCCTTGGAGCTCATCAGGCAGAGGTTCTCCAAGTTGTGCAGCCCCGTGGAGTCGATGAAGGGTACTTTTCTCATACGTATGATGCGCACCTTGGGACGCTTGCCGTAGCGCCCCATGATGTCCTCAAAGCGGTTGCCCGCACCGAAGAAGTAAGGGCCGTTGATTTCGTACACCTCCACGCCCTTGGGAATGGTGAGGTGCTTGAGGTTTCCCTTTTCGATGTCTGCATCCTCGTTGAGGTCTATCTCGTCGTAAACAGCCCTGACCTCGGTGGTCTCGGACATACGCCTCATGAACAGCAGGCACGCGCAGACCAGTCCCTCCTCAATAGCGATGGTGAGGTCGAAGAGAATGGTGAGGAAGAAGGTGAGCAACAAGACGGTGATGTCGCTCTTGGGGTTGCGCATCAGTGCGGCGAACGAGCGCCAGCCGCTCATGCTGTAACTCACCACCACGAGCACGCCCGCCAGACAAGCCATGGGAATGTAGCGTGCCAGTGGCATGAGGAAGAGGAACACCAATAGTAATACGATGGCGTGCACGATGCCAGCAACGGGCGTTCGCCCGCCATTGTTGATGTTGGTCATGGTGCGGGCGATGGCTCCCGTGGCGGGTATGCCGCCGAAGATGGGCGACACGAGGTTGGCCAGTCCCTGCCCAATGAGTTCCGTGTTGGAGTTGTGGTGGTCGCCCGTCACGCCATCGGCTACGGTGGCCGACAGCAGCGACTCTATCGCACCGAGTACGGCGATGGTCAGCGCGGGTGGCACCAGGCTCTTTATGCCCTCCCACGACAGGGGTGGCACGGCGGCCTCGGGCAGCGCACCGCTGATGCTGAAACGGTCGCCAATGGTTTCGATACTATTCACACCCGCATACTGTTTCAGCATGAGGGCCACGATAGTCATCACCACGATGGCGACGAGCGACCCTGGCACGCGCCTGCTGAATTTCGGTGTGAGCGCGATGATGGCCACGCTGAGCAACCCGATGCCCGCGCTCCACGGGTCGATGGTGCCCAGGCTGCTGCCGTAGGCCACCCATTTCTCGATGAAGTCTGCCGGCACGCTTTCCATGTGCAGGCCCAGCAGATCTTTGACCTGTGTGGTGAAAATGGTCACGGCAATACCACTGGTGAAACCCACCACAATGGGGTAGGGGATGTACTTGATAATCGTGCCCAACCTGAGCAGCCCCATTCCTATGAGAAATACTCCTGCCATCAGCGTGGCGATGGCCAGCCCTTGCACGCCGTACTGCCCAATGACGCCCGCCACGATGACGATGAACGCACCCGTCGGGCCGCCGATCTGCACCTTGCTTCCGCCGCAAGCCGACACAATGAATCCGGCAGTGATAGCAGTGATGATGCCCTTCTCTGGCGACACGCCCGAGGCAATGGCAAAGGCGATGGCCAGCGGCAGGGCCACGATGCCCACAATCACGCCGGCCATCAGGTCGGAGAGGAATGTCTGCCGGTCGTATTGTTTCAGCGTGGAGACCAATTTCGGTTTGTAGCCTAACGTATGCATTATTGTGTAGTTTTGGAGATATTGAGCGGGGTGGGGGTGATGGCTTGAAACGGGCCGTTTCTGCCCGCACGCTGCAAAATTATTGCAAATCTTTGCGGCTACTTCGCCCGACGGGGGTGTATGTCCTGAAAATGGCGACTTGGCGGCGGGAAACGCTATGTGCATTTTGCGTTTAACGCAAAACAATCCGTGATGGCAGTGTGCCTGTCACGGATTGTTTAGGTGTGCGTTTTACGCGCGGTTAGCGCCCTGTGCGGATGCTGAATGCGCGAGCCGTGGTGCGTCCGCCATCAAAACTCACCCTGAAGTTGGTCATGCCGTTCTTCAGACGCCCTCGCGAGGTGACGGCAGCCTTATAGCGTGCCGTGCGTCCGCCAGGCAGTTGGCTGATGATGGCGGTGGGGGAGATGACGATGCGGCGATTGTCGCATGTGATGGTCGGGGCAATTTCGTACACGTCGCTGCGTCCCTCGTTGATGATGTCGAGGATGATGTAGGCGCGCTCGTGGCTGTCGAGGCAGCGATTGCCGTTCTCGTCGTTGAAGGTCACGCTGTTCACCACGACGTTGCCATACGTGCTACTGCTGTAATGGCGCTGGGGTGTGTAGTCGTAGGCCACCTCGTCGTTGTAACTGCGTTCGTAGCGGTCACTACTGTATGTGCGTTCCTCGTTGGAAGATACCGCTGCCGCGCCAATCACTCCGCCAGCCACCATGCCCACGAGCGTGCCAGCGTCGGAGCCGCGAGGGCCGCCCATGAGTCCGCCGATGGCCGAGCCGAACATACCGCCGAGGCTGCCGCCGGTGGCTGCGCCGTAGAACTCATTCACACTGCTGCAGTCCGACAGGAGTAGCGAGGCCGAGAGTATATATACAAAGGCTTTTTTCATCGCTTTATTGACGTTAAGGGTGGATAAGACGGACTTGAGGAGATTATCACTTCACCAGGATGACCAGGTATTTGCTGGTGCTCCAGAAGGCTTGCGGATTGTTGATGCGCAGCACGTACTGCTTCTGCGGGTTCTTTTCAAGGGTGTAGGAACCTGCGGGGTGGTTGGTGAGCAGTTCGGCCTTCTTGGAATAGAGGTTGATAACGCGCGTATTGCGAATGTCGATCTTCGTGAAATAGTCGCGGTTGAAACCCGAACGTAGCACATCGCCGCCGCTAAGTATGTTCTGGGCCTTGAGTTCTTTCTTGGTGCCGAACACGTAGTAGGCCGTATTCATCTGTGCTTCCTGCTGGGCCAGTTGCTGTTGCTGCGCTGCCGTGGTGCGCTGGCTCTCGTCGAGTGCCTGACGCTGCTGCTGTATCTGCTGGTTCTGACGGCTGGAACTGGCTTCGAGGTCGCTGATCTGGCTCTGCTGGCGCTGCGTAGTGGTGTTGAGGTCGCTGATCTGACCTTGCTGCTGGGCGATGGTGGCATCGCGCTGCTGGATGGTACGTTGCAGGGCCTCAATGGTCTGCTGTTTCTCCTCGAGTTGGCGCTGGAACTGAGCCACCATATTCTCGAAGGTGCGGCGCGTGGCTTCGTTGGTCTGTGTGGAGTTGCGCAGTTGTTCCTGCAGGTTAGCGATGAGGTCGCGGTTCTGTTGCAGACGTTGCTGCAGCGAAGCCATCTTGGCGAGGATGGAGTCGCGGTTGGCCACGGCGCCCTCGGCCCTGAGTTCGCTCACTTGGCCCTCAGCCTCGCTGATCATGCGGAAGCCTTCCTGAATGGCATCAACGGTGCTCATCAGGTCGCCCGACTCGCTCTTGGAGTCGGCCAGTGCGCGGCGCAGAGAGTCGATGGTGGCATCGGCGGCCTCCTTCTCGGATTTACTCTTGGGCTGGCATGAGAAAGCCAGCGTCGCGGCCAGAGCCACGAACAGGATGTGAAGAAATTTCATGGTTTGTTGTTGAAGTTTGTTTGTCGTTGTATAAATGGGTTTTGCTGTTTAGAGCGTTTTTGTAGGCGCTGGTTTAGTCGGTAGTGGCTTCCTCGCCTTTTTTCTTGCGTCCGATGCCCTCTACGCAGACCACTATTTCGCCCTTGGGCGGGTTGTCGGTAAAATGCTGGGCCAGTTCGGCGAGTGTGCCGCGTCGCGTCTCTTCGTGCACCTTGCTTATCTCGCGCGATACGCTTGCTCGGCGCTCCTCCCCGAAGGCGCTCGACAGTTCTGACAGCAATCGCGCAAGCCGGTGGGGCGACTCGTAGAATATCATGGTCCGCTCCTCGGCGCAGAGGGACTGAATGCGCGTCTGTCGCCCCTTCTTTTGAGGCAGGAAGCCCTCAAAGCAGAAACGTTCGCAGGGCAGTGCAGAGCACACCAATGCTGGCACGAAGGCTGTGGCTCCAGGCAGGCATTCCACCTCAGCGCCCTCTGCCACCGCGGCCCTCACGAGCATAAACCCGGGGTCGCTAATTCCAGGCGTGCCAGCATCGGTGACGAGGGCCATGTCTTCGCCCGCTGCGATGCGTGTGGCAAGAGCCGCCGCCGTGTGGTGCTCGTTGAACTTGTGGTGGGAGAGCAGGCGAGCCGTCACGCCGAGGCGTTTCAGCAACAGGCCTGCGCGCCGTGTGTCTTCGGCCAAAACCAACGACACACTGCCGAGCACGCTGATGGCCCGAGGTGTGATGTCGTCCATATTCCCCACGGGGGTGGGGACGAGGTAGAGTTTGCCCATGGCTGTGCTGCCTTTTGCGGCCAAAAGTAGCAATAATTCTGCACCTTTCTGTACGGCGGCAAAGAAAATGTGTATTTTTGCCGTCGTGACGGCGGCCTTTTCCGCACATTCGCCACACAAAACCTTTGTTCCGGATGCTTCGTAAAGAGATTAATTTCGACCGTTTCGTGCGCGGCGCCATCTTCCTGGCTCTCGTGGTGGGGGGCTGCTGGGTGATAGGCTACCTGAGCAGCGTCCTCCTGCCTTTCTTCGTGGCTTGGCTGCTGGCCTATATGCTCTATCCTGTGGTGACGTTTTTTCAGGTGAAATGCCGCTTGCGCTTTCGCCTGCCTTGCATCATCCTGACGCTCCTGCTGCTTGTCGGCGTGCTGACAGGCATCGGCTATCTGTTCATCCCAGCCTTTGTGGACGAGTTCGACCACATCAAGCAAGTGGCGCTCTCCTATATAGAACACGGAGCAAACAATACGACCATTCCCCCCGCCGTGCAAAAATTCTTCACCGAGCATGCCGACGAGTTGCAGATTGATAACCTGCTGCGCCAGCACGATGTGCAGAGCGCCATCAAGACCGTGGTGCCCAAGGTGTGGGACGTGCTGTGGAGCACGGCGGGCATGGTGGTCAGCGTCGTTTCCTCGCTCATCGCCCTGCTCTATCTCTTCTTCCTGCTCATGGACTACGAGAAATTCGCCGATGGCTGGCTTCAGTTCATCCCAGCACGCCGTCGTTCGTTCGCTGCCCAACTCGCTGGCGACGTGCTGCAAGGCATGAGTCGCTACTTCCGGGGGCAGGCACTGGTGGCACTGAGCAACTGCGTGATGTTCTCCATCGGCTTCGCCATCATTGGCTTCCCGCTGCCCGTGGCACTGGGACTTTTCATTGGTGTCATCAGTTTTATTCCATACGTCCAACTGGTGGGCTTCGTGCCGGCCACGGTGCTGGCCTTGCTCCATGCAGCGGAGACAGGGGAGAACTTCTGGATGCTGATAGGCGGCGTGGTGGCGGTGTACGTCGTGGTACAGATCTTACAGGACGTCATTTTCACCCCGCGCATCATGGGCTCGCTCATGGGGCTGAACCCCGCCATCGTGCTCCTCTCGCTCAGCGTGTGGGGCTACCTGCTCGGACTCATAGGCCTCATCATCGCCCTGCCCGTCACCACGCTAATGATTTCCTACTACAAGCGATATTTCGTGGGCGAAACGCCATAGGCGACAATACCCACCATGCATAATAATGCCGGCAACGTGCATCGTGCACCGTTGCCGGCTGATTCTTGTTGGTTTGCAGGCATGACACCCGCGCTTCCAGAAAATAGCACATCCGAGCCAGAACACCTGAACTCAGACGTGTATAAAACTAGGTCCGTGTGACTTTAAAGTCACACGGAGTTACTTTAAAGTCACACGGAGTTACTTTAAAGTCACACGGAGTTACTTTAAAGTCACACGGACCTAGTTTAAACTACAACGGAGGTTGTTTTGAGTATAGCGGAGTAATGATACCATACGACATTGTTCTCGTTATTTGTGCTTAACCTCTGAGACAACAGTCTTGAATTTACCCGTCTTGGTACGAGGAAGTTCATTATTATACTCGAATATGCCTGTAAATCTGATACAAGATTTGCGAACAGCCTCACCTTGGTAAAATAAAACTTATTCCAACGGCATTATAAATGAGTGTCCGTCTCCACGGCAGGCGGTCACGTTATAGAGCAGGCTGTCAGCATCCTCTTGCCCTTTTGGGAAAGTAATAGCTCCATACTGAAAGAGCTTCATCGGCAGGATGTCCTTACGCAGTTTGAGCCGCTCTTCCACATACAGGTCGCTCTTTCGCACGGTGACGAGGTGTGCGTAACGATTGAGGATACCAGCCCCGAGGCGGTAGTCAAACATATTGAGCAGTCCCCTGCCCTCGGGCGGCTCAACTGTGGAGGAGAAAATGTAGTAGTCGCGTGTCTCACAGCCATTGATGCAACTACCTGGAAACGGGGCGAGGATTTGCGCTTGCAACTCGCCCGTTTGCTGCGAGCAGCTCTTGCCATCAGTACGTATAAGGTAAATGTGGTTAGACGCATTGACCGCGTCAGTAGCATAGAGCAGACCTTGTGGAGTGGAGAAACCCACCACAGCGCGATACTGCTGACTTCCTGTGGCTACGGGCACTACTTCCGACCAATCTTTTGTAGCGCGATAGATGCCCGATGTGGGTTCAAGGTCACCAGTGAAAACGTAGAAACAGCATGCAGTACCGTCCCAGACCAAGTTGTGGATGTGGCGTATTGTCCCGGCGGGAAAAGTGTAGGCCGTGGTTATGCTTCCTGCCGCATTCAAACGGTAGATGCACACCTTCTCTTTATTCTGGTTGCCACCATAGTCGCCCCAATATACGTAGCCATCAGCAGTGCATAGGTTGAGCGGGTCGCTCCATCCTTCGCGGTTGCTTGCGATTTCTCTTAACATCCCCGTTGCCGTATTGAGCAACCATATTCGGTGTTGCCACGACAGCACGAAAAGGTCTTCGCCCAGCCTCTCTATGCACCGTGGCTCAAGTCGGAGCATGCGCTCCATAGCCCTATTCTCGCTCTGTACTCTGCGCTGCCATATAACGGTGGGGGATGCCACCTTGCGACCATTGAGATAAAAGGAGAAATGACTGTAATGCAGTAGTGAATTCCCCTTGTGGCGATAAAGTGTCTTGCCGGCGTATATTCGTTCAGTCTCAGTCATGCTTTATAGTGACACAGGCAAGTAGCCGTTTTTCAGCGTTTAAGTAATTTCTTCAACGCCATAAGGTATATATGCCAACTTGGGGCACTGTCTTTGGAGTCGCGGATGTCGTAAGCACGGCGGTAAACAATGTCTTCGTTGAGCACCATCGTCGCATTCTGTTTGTTACGGAAAGAAAGTAGGTTGCGTAAAGGGCTCGTCCAAATGGTGGGCAGCGGGCCCATCTCGGGGCTCTGCCCCAGCAGTACCTTATAGAAGTCAGGGAACGCTCCCGCGAGGTGGCTCACCCAACCCCACGGACGCGGATTGATATCGAGCAGGAAGATATCGTCCGTAGCAGTGTCGATCTTATATTCCATTTCCAAGAAGCCAGAGAAGCCCAATTTGGTTGCGAAAGCAAAAGAGAGGTCTTGGAGTCGCTCGGCTATCGGACTTTCTTCGCTTACAACCCGCGCGGAAATGCCCTGCGGGTATTGCCGTGGCTGCCACACGCATACGGCTGCCAGCGGAGAACCATCTTTAAAAACACCTCCCACGCTGTATT
The DNA here is from genome assembly GCA_017444485.1 of Bacteroidaceae bacterium. Classification (GTDB taxonomy): domain Bacteria; phylum Bacteroidota; class Bacteroidia; order Bacteroidales; family Bacteroidaceae; genus Alloprevotella. The sequence continues at coordinate 16,644 of JAFSWM010000098.1, forward strand.
GTGCTGCATTGGTTCCAGAGATGTAATCCTGCACAAAGAGTTTCTCTTCAAGTCCTGCGCTACGAACTTCCGCATCAGCCTCATTAAATTCAAATGCGTTGCGACATACACGCACTTTACCAACAGGATTCTTACGTGTGTTCAGTTCTTTTTCAGTCCATTTCAATATGACGGGGAAACGCTTCTTTTCCAATTTTAAGAAATCTACGTATGAATACGTACCAGGTATCTTAATTCCCGATTCCTTACAATATGTATCAAGTTTTGCCTTGTCGTTGATCAGTGCAAGGGTGTCGAAAGAAGCCCCCCAAAGGTCGGCAACAGAGGAAACTTCTTTACGAATGGTGAGTATGAGCGTGAGATATTGATCGCTGCATACATAAATCAGCGGGCGAGTTTCAGTTTGCTCAGCAATGATATGCAGTACGCGTAGCACGCTCTCGGCATCGTCGGCATAGAAACGCTTATCCTTTGCGATGTGTTTGGAGAAAATGCCTACGTCATCGTAGCGTGCGATGCCGTAAATGGTTGATTGTGTCTTCGCCAATTGGCGTGTGAGGAACAGGCCCGACGGACCTAAGCCTAGAATAATGGCAGGCTGAAGCATAATACGTTGTTTGATTTAAGAGAATGTAGAAGGGTGTTATGAAGAAGCAGCGGTTGATGTCAGTTTTTTCCATAATGGGTTGAGCATTTCGCTTTCAGAGCCCAGCCGTCCCCATTCCTTGAACCCCATTTTTCGGAAACTGCCCAACGACGCGGCATTGTCGCCACTGATGCAGGTGTAAATGGTGTGTATTCCTGCTTCTCGCAATTTGTTTAGCAACTTGGCAACCATAAGCGGGTTTAAACCTTTGCCACGCCATTGCTTCTTGACAAACACTGGCCCAATCCAAGCCTCGCCAGTGTCCAAACGGAAATCGCCGAGGCCGTGTATTGTGTGCGGGGAACTGAAATCCGCACATGCGTATCCAATGTATTCGTTGCATTCTCGGACCAACGCCACTATACGCTGCGGATGTGCGAGGTAGTCGGAAACATGAACGTGCGCGAAAAATTTTATACGCTCAAAGTCATCGCAGTTTTCCACGTTTAAGAACTCAATGCGAACGTTTGTATTCTCACGCACAGGTATGGATATGATGCTGCTATCGGCTTTAAGAAAAATGGTTCCCTCTGAGCCAAAGAGTTTTCTTTTTAGTATTCGGACGACTTTGGAAACCAACCCACCTATACCCTCGCTACGGAGGTATTGTATGAATTTATAATAGTTGGGCATCAAGGTTATGCATGTTTCATTTCCGACACCACGGCCTTGAACTTGCCGGCTTTGGTACGTGGTATTTCATTGACATACTCAAAGTGCACACGGATGGTAGGGCTAAACATGGTGCGCACACGCTCAGTAAGATCTTTCTCCACGGCAGTGGTGTAGCCATCGCGGCGAACGATGCGGACTACCATCGCGCCGTGTTCGCGCTGCACAACCTGACATTCCTTTATGGTGTGCGTATCCTTAAAGAGGTAGTCGAAGCGCATAATCCTCGTGCCCTCGGGCATCAGGATGTAGTCCTCGTTGCGGCCCTCTATGCCGGCTATCACTTGGCTGTGTCGACCGCAAGCGCATATTTCGTCACTAAACGTGGCGGTGTCGCCCATTTCATAGCGAATGAAGGGCATGCCTGTGTTGAAGAACCCCGTGGCGAGCAACTCACCTGTCAGCCCACGCTTGGTTTGCTCGGGTTCGTGGAGTTCAAGGTGGCCTATCTCAAAGTCCTCGTGGTAATGCAATTGTTGGCACATCGATGCACTGCCTGCATTCTCGGAGAAACCGTAGTGCTGTACGAACACGGAATGGGGGAAAACCTTAGCGATGGTGTCGCGCTGATAGTCGTACATCTTCTCTGCGCTGGAGCAGATGAAGTCGGGTGAGTCATCTACTATCAGGCCTTGCTCCATAGCCAGGTCGGCTAAAGTGTGCATTATTGAAGGATAGCCCACAAACTGCTTGAAACGCATGCGTGCGATGAAGGCCATAATGTCGGTTATCTTTTCCGCCGTGATGTGCTGCATGTTGAGCATATACTGGTTCTGCGCCTTGCGGTAGCGCCAATAAGGCGGCTTGTTTTGACCGAGGGGCACTACCAACTTGCCCGTAAAGTTCAGATGCGGATCTTTGCGCCTGATGCCGAAGCGCAACTTGTATCGGGCACACACGGCCCAGTAGGCTTGCAGGCTCTGTGGCGTGTTGTAAAAGTCGAGCGCCTTGCCAGTGCTTCCACTGGTGTGGTAGTGGATAAGCATCTTGCGATCTGTGTCGTCGGACAGCATACCCTCAAGGTTCTCGCGCACCTCCTCTTTTGTCAGCACAGGGAACTTCTGCAGATCGGTGAGGCAGGTGAATGTGGATGGTGTGACGCCTGCCGTGTCGTACTTCTGCCGATAGAACGGGCAGTGGTGATAAGCGATATCGATGATGCGGGCGATGTGTTCCTCCTTGTAGGTGAGGATTTGCTCCGCACTCCACGTGTCGCTCGCAAGGAACGTCTCCAAGAGTCTTTCAAACTCTTTGCCGTACCGCTGGCGTTCCAATTTGTAACTGTAGAGTGCGACAATCCAGTCCTGAACGCGGACGGGCAGATGGCTGTACAATGAAAAACTGTTCATTGTTGGCTTATGTGTGGGTGGCGGCTTTCCGCTTTAAGGCGAAAAACCGCAAATTCTAAATAGAGTGGATATTGGGAAATCGGAGAGGATAACGCGGTAAGAAGAATTGTACTTATGACGCGCACACCGCGTAAAGTGTATCAAGCACGCGCGGGTTCACCAGCGTTTCGTCGTATGCGTCAAAACTCTTGTACGCTTCGTTAGCCATTTTCTCGTAGTCGGCACGCTCCATCACGCGGACGGCCTCCACAATGGCCGCGGCACTCTGGGGTGCTATGAGTAAACCGTTGTGCCCGTCTGCTATCAGTTCGGGGATGCCGCCGATACGCGAGGCTATTACCGGGATGCCGACCGAAAAAGCCTCAAGAATAATCCCCGGGTAGCCTTCAGCTGTCCAATAAGTAGGCAAAACCAGCACATCGTATTCTGCGAGTTTGCGGTAAACATCAGCATAATCTACAGGGCCTAAGTATGCGTAATTTGCACCTTGAAGTTGTTGCTCCGTATAACCATAGAGCGGCCCAAAGATGTCAATGTGGTAGCCCTCGCCAAGCATAGTGAACGCCTCTTTGAGGTACTCTATGCCTTTTTGCTCCTGCACCCCAGAGAGGAAGATGTATCTGCCTTGGTAACCGCCCTTATGCCGCAGCGATGAGGTGCGGCTGCGCACGTTGGGGAACCATGCGTTGCGGTCGGGCTTCAAGGAGTTGTAGTGTTTGGTAAGAACCTGCGTCTCCCAAAAACAGAAGTCTGCATGGTTTACCGTGAAGTCAAGCATCTTGCGATGTAGCCAGCCAGCCTGCTGGTACTTGTCGAGAAAATTGCCGGCAAACTTTCGCATCACCACCTTACGGCGCAGTAGTTTGCCAAAAAGGATGACGAACGGGGCGAGGTAGAGATAGTCGTTGTAAGTGCCGTTGAAGAAAACCACGTCGGCACGGCGCATAGACGCTACGGATTTACAGAGGATAATCAAGGGAGCAAGCACGCGCGGAGCATAGTTTTTCTTGTTGTTATCCACTACCGCAGCTGTCACGCTCTGCGTTTCGCAGAACGTAAGCCAATTCTCAAACAGCACCACAATGCCACCCGAGCGAGCCGCCCCTTTCGTGAAGCGCGGGCCGATGTTTAAGATATGTTTACCTTTCATTTGTGTTTGTCAAGGTTAGAGATCAGATTCGCATATTCCTTCACGAACCGCTCTTTGTTAAAAAGGCTGGCGTACACCGCTTGCGCCCGTCCGGAGTAAGGACGCAGGCCGATGTTTTCGCTTTCGGTGTCAATCACCGTGCCCACTCCGTGCTTGCGCACGATGTCAGCATAATAAGGCACAGCATCGGTCATAACCACATCTACGCCACAAGAGAGATATTCAAGAAACTTGATGGGAGAGGCCACATGATTCACATTGCCGTGCTCTCGCAGCAGAAGACCATACTGAAAGCGAGAGAGTGTGATTGGAATCAACGTGCGGTCAGTAATTGAATAGACTTGGATATCGTAGCGTCCAGGAGCGATGCGGGCTATAGTGTCAGAGGCTTCCTTCACGTTTCGGGTGATGACATGAAAAATGCTCTGCGGCCTGGCGACTTCCAAATACAGCCTCAAGGTTTGCTCAAAGCATTGCCACGGTGACATACCGCCGATATAGACGAACGACTCGGGGATACGCTCCTCGGAGGCAACATAGCCGGCAAATTCCGACAGGCAAGGCACCACGGCAAAAGGTTTACGCTTGAAGTGCCTGTGGCGATAGAACTCCGCCATTGCATCAGACACGAACACGAAACCAGCAGAAAACTTAAACGCGAGTTTCTCGGCGGCATAAAGCACCAGCCAGCGTAAGCGTGAGCGGTTGCGCATAAAACTCTCGTCAGGCACACTGCCCTGCACCCAAAAAATAATAGGCAACTGCAGCCGTTTGGCTACTATCGTTACGCGCAGCACGGATAATGCCGTTGGTACCCATAACGCGCAAACCTCGTCGGCAACGAGCATACTGTGGAGCAGACGATTGGAGGCGTAACCACACATGCGCTTTCTATAAGGCATCTCCACGCAGGCATTGTCCTGCTCCGCTGGGACATAAAGCATCACCTTGCATCCCGTTTTCTCCAACAAGTCAATATGCTGCCGAATACAGTTCCAAATGGCTGGGACGCCATCAAACTTCGCTATTATGCCTATCGGACGGGTAGGGATTGTTTGTGAGCAGGTAGAGCACATATATATCAAAAATTAGTTCCAATTTGCCACTGGATGTCTCAATGATGCCAGTGGACTCCGCAAAACAGCGCACAACCATATAGAAAAAGCCCATCATCCATATGGGGCCGCGATCTGAAGCGCGTATAGCTTTCCACAATGTGGACAGAAATGCGAGGTAAACGAGGAAAGCCAGCAACCCCTTATTCATCGCCACGTTCAAGTAGATGTTATGGCATCCGCCGGACGTGAAATCAAAAGTGCCTTCCTCGAAATCGGTGACAGCCTGAAGGCCAGATTGCATGAAAGCCTGGTAGGTGTTGTTATAGAAGTCATCCATTGAGATGCCAAAGAGCCAATGCGATCTGAAAGCAGTGAAGGCATGTTCCCAAAGCAAGGAACGGCCCGTTGTGAGGGTGAACGTCTCAAAGGGATAGAACACACAAAGCGCACTTAATAGCAGTGCTCCTCCTAGTAACACATAGGAAAGGAAATAGCGGGGCAACGGGTCGTATTTGTAGGACGCGAACAGAAATATGCAGTATGCCGCAATGACGCCCGCCCACACGGTAAAGGTGAAAGTGAAGAGGAGAAGGAACACCAGCAGTATGGAGAGCAGCAAGCGCTTCGCTCGGCTGAGGAAAGGAATTACACTAAAGAACAGCAATGGGATGGTATGCACCGACATGAGTGAATACCCCTCGTCCAGCAGAATATATTTCGCTTTTTTAATAAGTCGGTTCTCTAAGAGGTTCCCATTCAGAAAGGATGTGTCAATGTTCATCTTGGGAAGAAATATTAACAGCTCAGCGACGTAGAGAAACAGCAAGGCAAACATACCATAGAAATACATCTTTTTCCGCACGGCTGACAACACCACGAAGATGCAGGGGAAATACAATAGGTGGAACACCTGCCTTATGATATATAGATAGTCCGTCGTGGAATGCAAAAATTCAGAGAGTACGCTCAGCAGCGTAAAGAGAGCGAATAAACCGCAAAGACGCCCCACATAATGGTATGTGCGGATACGCGGTAGAAACGCTATTGCATAAATAATTGTGATGCCTTGAGCCACTCTCAATAGTTCCGATGAGGTTTCACCGATGAGGAAACTCGGCAAAAGAAACACCACATTAATAAGGAATACGACTTCCGCGCTATTCAGCATCGCTTTCCTTCTCGTTGAAAGACAGACGTAAATAAATCAGTTGCAGCACGATATGAACTGCATAAGAACACAGCAATGCCAAACCCAGACCTGCCGCCCCAAGCCCCGTTCTGAGGAACATATATGTAAGTAGGATGCACAAGCCCCCCCAGAACGCATTGAAACCGAAGCCGGTCCACATCTTAGCACGGCTTGAGATCGCCAAACCCGCGACGGTAGAGGCAGAGGTCATCACAGTGGATAACGCCAAGTACACCAAGGGCAACGTGTTGGTGTACCCTTTGCCGTATGATGCCATAATATGTTCGCTGAATAGGCAAACGAAAGCCGCCAGCACAGCTGCAACAGCAGCGTTGAGGAAAATGTTGTACTTCAGTACCTTCCAAAAGCGGTCCTTACTGCCGTTAGCCATGCTGGACAGAATGGGTAGCACGATTTGACTAACGGCTGTGGGGACGAAAAGAATAATCACCTTCCATTGGTCTGCGGCCTCGAAAACTGCCAATTCTTCAAAACCATCATAACGGACAAGTAAAGTCCTTGCTATCCAATATACCGGCGCGACCATTACTGAGGAAAGTGCGGCTGGCAAGCTGAACTTGTATAACAAATGCAGGTCTTTCCTGTCAAACATAGAAAGACGTGGGGAAAGTCCAAGAGTATGAAGCGTTCTTCGTATAGACACATGATTGGCCACATAAAGCGCCACGAAACCGCAACCGAAGCCCAGCACAGCACCCGTCACGCCCCAGTAATAACCGCCAACGAGCATCAGCACGCTCTCGGCAATGCTACCAATAAGTGTGTTGATGGCTATGGCCTTGAAGTTCTCAAAACCAGCAAGCGTACCTTGTTGAGCGCCATTCAGCACAGTAACAAACAAAAGCAAAGCGCCCACACGCAGCGGCACGACCAATTCGGGAGCACTCAACGTCTTCTCCGCAATATAAGGAGCGAAAACTAACACTGCAGCCGTGACAAGCGCACCTGTAAAGACTGCGAAGCCATTGGTGAGAATATAAATAGACGGGATGCGCTCCTTTTCAGACTTCTTGTACTGAGAAATAAACTTGGTGGCTGTCAGCCCCATTCCAGCGAAGCCAAATACTACGAAAAGGCTGATGGTGGAACGCACCATACCAAACTGCCCATACTCCTGCTTCCCGAGGACATGAGCGCAGACAATGCCAGCTACAAGCACGATGAATTTAGCAAGAGCGGTGCCCGTAAACGACCATGCAGCACCGCTCGCCATTCGTTTGCCTATATCCGACGATCTGACACGCCGCAGCAACGGCAGTTCCATTAATCCTTTCAGCATCTCTTGAATCTGCCCTCCCCATGTATTCCCGCTCAAAAATAACGGGCGTTATTTTTGAGCAGGGAATAGGGGTTCGTTATTCTGTTGTATCTTTTCTATCGTTTTGCTCTTGTTCACGCGATTTCTTGAAGTATAGTTTAAGGGGCGTTCTATAAATTAGGCAGTCACATATTCTTTGTGATTAGGATTCGGCTTGATGCTTTTTTGCGCTTGTTGTTATCTTTTGCTTTAAGTTCTTGCACCATAGCTCGCTATGCTGCTGCGAACTTAAAACAAAA
>JAFSWM010000013.1 GCA_017444485.1 Bacteroidaceae bacterium
TACATACGTGTGACTTTAAAGTCACACGGAGTGACTTTAAAGTCACACGGATATTGTTTAAACTACAACGCACCAAGGATGGTGGCACTCCATAAGGCCGTTTTCTGAACCGCCGTGGCACCATTCCACAAAGCACCTTTTCTCACCCCAAACTCTTAAACCCACCCCGAGAATGCCCACTCTTCGCTTCAAAGCCGTGGAAGCCGCTGCAAACAGGCGGCCCGTAGAAGTAAGCATGCCCGCAGAGCGTCCCTCTGCCTACTTCGCCAAGTATGTGTTCAACCAGGAAAAGATGTTCCGCTACCTGCCGCGCGACACCTACCGCCAACTGCGACGCGCCATTGAGGAGGGCTCACCCCTCTCGCCCGGTGTGGCCGACGATGTGGCGAAAGGTATGAAGAAATGGGCCATGGAAATGGGCGTGACGCACTGCACCCACTGGTTCCAGCCCCTCACCGAAGGCACAGCAGAGAAGCACGACGCCTTTGTGGAGCACGACCAAAAGGGCGGCATGATCGAAGACTTCACAGGCAAGCAACTCACACAGCAAGAGCCCGACGCCTCGTCGTTCCCCAGCGGCGGCATACGCAGCACGTTCGAGGCACGCGGCTACTCGGCCTGGGACCCCGCCTCGCCCGTGTTTATCATCGGCGACACGCTGATGATACCCACCGTCTTCATCTCCTACACCGGCGAAGCCCTCGACTATAAGGCGCCGCTGAAGAAAGCCCTCGCCGCCCTGGACAAGGCAGCCACCAGTGTGGCACGCCTCTTCGACCCCGCCGTGAACCGCGTCACGGCGAACCTCGGCTGGGAGCAGGAGTACTTCCTGGTGGACGAGGCATTCTATCACGCGCGGCCCGACTTGATGCTGACCGGACGCACCTTGATGGGCCACGACAGCGCAAAGAACCAACAGATGGACGACCACTACTTCGGCGCCATCCCCGAACGTGTGGCGGAGTTCATGAAAGACCTTGAGATACAGGCCCTCGAACTTGGTATTCCCTGCAAGACACGTCACAACGAGGTGGCACCCAACCAGTTTGAAATGGCGCCTATCTTCGAGGAGTGCAACTTGGCCGTGGACCACAACATGCTCATCATGTCGCTGATGCGCAAGGTGGCGAAGAAGCACGGCTTCCGCACGCTGCTGCACGAAAAGCCGTTTGCCGGCGTGAATGGCTCGGGCAAGCACAACAACTGGTCGCTCTCCACCGACAACGGCACCCTGCTCCACTCGCCAGGCAAGACGCCCGAGGACAACCTGCGCTTCGCCGTCTTCATCGTGGAAACGCTGAAAGGCGTACACCGCCACGATGCGCTGCTCAAGGCCGGCATTGCCAGCGCGAGCAATGCCTACCGCCTCGGCGCAAACGAAGCGCCGCCCGCCATCATCTCCGCATTCCTCGGCAAGCAACTCGGCGAGATGCTCGACAAGATAGAGCATTCCACCACCGAGGAACTCTTCACCATAGAGGGCAAACACGGCATGAAACTCGACATCCCGCAGATTCCGGAGATCATGATTGACAACACCGACCGCAACCGCACGTCGCCCTTCGCCTTCGTGGGCAACCGCTTCGAGTTCCGCGCTGTGGGATCGTCTGCCAACTGCTCCAGCGCGCTGATCGTGCTGAACACCGCCGTGGCAGAAGCACTCACCGACTTCCGTTGTCGCGTGGACAGGCTCATCGCCGCTGGTGCCACCAAGACCGCTGCCATCCTCGACGTGCTACGTGAGGACATCAAAGCGGTGCGCCCCGCCATCTTCGAGGGCAACGGCTACAGCGACGAATGGAAGGTGGAGGCCAAAGCCCGCGGGCTGGACTGCGAGGTCAGCGTGCCGCTCATGATCGACGCATATTTGCGCGAAGACAGCGTGAGCATGTTCGAAACGATGAACGTGATGAAGCGCAGCGAACTCCAGGCACGCAACGACATCAAGTGGGAGACCTATCAGAAGCGCGTGCAGATAGAGAGCCGCGTGTTGGGCGACCTCTGCATGAACCACATCATCCCCGTGGCCACGAAGTATCAGACGGAACTGGTGGACAACGTGCTGAAAATCCAGCAGACCTTCCCCGAGGCCGACGCGCGCCGCCTGACCACCTACAACGTGGACCTCATTGAGAAGATCAACAAGCACACCACGTTTATCGCCCAAGCCACCGACGAGATGGTGAAGGCCCGTAAGCGTGCCAACACCATCGCGAGCATCCGCGAGAAAGCCATCGCCTATCACGACGAGATTGCCCCGTATCTGGAGAGCATCCGACGCCACATCGACAAACTGGAACTCATCGTGGAGGACGAGATGTGGACACTGCCCAAATACAGGGAGTTGCTGTTCATACGCTGATACGCCTGGCCCCTTGCTCGTCACGCACCCTTTTATGGAAAACTCAATCTACGCCCCCGCCACCCTCGACCTGGTCCGCGTCAGTGCGGAATACTGCCGCTATCTCGAGGAATGCGCCACCACGTCGGAGCAGGATTTCTGCCGCACGCTCTGTGCCCTGCTGCCCATGGTGTATCTGAAGACCGTGATGCTCCCGCCGGTTGAGGCGCTGGACGCATACGTTGCGCCGCACGTTACCGAGGAGGACTACAACTATGTGCGCCGCAACGTCAATGCTGTGCTACGTGCTGACGACGACTACCTCGACGTGCAGGTGGAGGACTTCAAATACTCCGAGCAGCCCGTGCTCTGCACCGTGAGCGAGAACCTGGCCGACATCTACCAGCAGTTGCGCGACCTGGCCGAGACTTTCCGCGAGGGGCACGAGGAAGCCATGCAGGTGTGCCTCTACGAGACGGCTGAAGAGTTTCGCCTGAGTTGGGGCGCCAAACTCCTCGCCGCCCTGCGCACACTCCATAATATATATATTGAAGCCGATGGTGCAGAGGGTTGAGACCAGTGTGCGCCTCTTTGTCAGCACACCCAAGGAATACGTTGCCACACTGCCGCAGTACAAGTTTGAAGGGCGCATCGTGGTGGTACAGGGCAAAAGCGAGACGTTGCGTGCCGTGCGTGCCCTGGCGGCAGAACGCATCGTGGGGTTCGACACTGAGACGCGCCCCGTGTTTCACAAAGGCGGCATGCGCCCGCCCGCGCTGGTGCAACTTGCCACGCGCGACACCTGCTTCCTCTTCCGCATCCACCACAGCGGCATCCCCGACTCCCTGGCGGATTTCCTCAACGACAGCGGCACGCTCAAAGTGGGCATATCGCTCAAGGACGACCGCGCCGCCCTGTTCCGCACCCGCCACAACGTGAACACCTCCAGTTGGATCGACTTGCAAGACACGGCCAAGGAATTGGGCCTCGAGGACATGGGGCTCGCCCGCCTCTTCGCCAACGTCTTCGGGCTGCGTATCAGCAAGAACCAGCAGCGTAGCAACTGGGAGGCCGACGTGCTCACTCCGGCGCAGAAGGTATATGCCGCCACCGATGCCGACGCCTGCCTGCGCTTGCATCGTGTTTTGCAGCCACTACTCGATGGTGCGCCCTACGAGTTGCACGATTTCACAGAAAACGCCTGACTCGCCCCCTAAGAAATCATTCACCAATCCTCGCTACGCCCATGCTCCCCGCAATAGTTCTGAAACACAAGAAAGAAGAAAGCTTGCTGCGCCTGCACCCCTGGGTGTTCAGCGGTGCAATAAAAGCATTGCCCCACGGTCTGCAAGAAGGCGACCTCGTAGCAGTCCTGGCCAACGACGGCACACCGCTCGGCACCGGCTATTATCAGATAGGCAGCATTGCCGTGCGCATGCTTTCGTTCAACGAGGCGGAAACGATTGACCATGACTTTTGGCGTACCCGCCTGAAAGCCGCACTTGCTCTGCGCGAAAGCCTCGGCCTGCAGCGGGTTGACAACAGCGCGTTTCGCCTGGTGCATGGCGAAGGCGACCGCTTGCCCGGCCTCGTCATCGACTGCTTCGACGGTGTGGCCGTGATGCAGGCCCACACCGTGGCAATGCACCGCATGCGGCACGAATTGGCCGAGGCCCTGGCCGACGTGCTTGGCGACAGCCTGAAAGCCGTATTCTATAAAAGCGAAGGGACATTGCCCTACAAAGCCAACACTGGCGCGAAGGACGGCTACCTGTACCAATGCCCTGAGTTTGACGACACTAATGTCACGGCCACAGAGAACGGGCTGCGCTTCCGCATTGACTATGCAGAGGGGCAGAAGACGGGTTTCTTCATCGACCAGCGCGACAACCGTGCGCTACTGAGGCGCTATGCCAACGGCAAGCGTGTGCTCAATCTCTTTGGCTACACCGGCGGTTTCAGCGTTTATGCCCTGCAGGGCGGCGCGCGCCTGGTGCACACCGTGGATAGTAGCGCACGAGCCATTGCCCTGGCGGAGGAGAACGTCGGCCTGAACTTCCCCGACACCGACCGCCACGAGGGCATCGAAGCCGATGCCTTCCGCTTCCTACAAGGAGGACGCACCGCCGAGTACGACATCGTGGTGCTCGATCCTCCAGCCTTTGCCAAGCACCGCGATGTGTTGCGCCAAGCCCTGCGTGGCTACACCCGTCTCAACGAGGCGGCGCTGCGCCACATGCCAGCGGGGAGCCTGCTTTTCACCTTCAGTTGCTCGCAAGCCGTGAGCCGCGAGCAGTTCCGCCTGGCTGTCTTCACCGCTGCTGCCCGCACCGGGCGCCACGTGCGCATCCTCCACCAACTCACACAACCCGCCGACCACCCCGTTTCGATCTACCATCCCGAGGGCGAATACCTCAAAGGCCTGGTGTTGCACGTGGAATAAGCCACTTTTGTCACTCCACACGCCACTACGCGGCAGCCGCAACGGACATCACACTAAAAACAGCGTGAAAATTTTGCACAAACCTCTGAATTCCCTACATTTGCGCCGAATTTTGAAACCAATGAATTTGCTCCTATGAAACGTCTCTTACCCTTTCTCTTCTTCGTACTGACCGCCGCCACCGCACTGGCGCAACGGCCCGCACGCATGCCCCTCACAGGCATTCAACCCTCAGGCGAGTTCGTGACCGTGTACAAGGAAGGCAACGGCACATTGGCCTTCTATTCCACCGAGGACGGCTACGCCGTGATTCACGAGACCGACGGCGCCTGGTATTATGCCGTAGCCGCTACCGAAGGCATGGTGTCGGGCGGTGTTTTGGCACACAACCCCGCCGAACGCAATGCGGAAGAGGCCACCTTTGTGCAAGAAAAAGCCCTTACCGTAGAGCAGGCCTATTCCACGCCTGCCGCTCGCCGCTCGCCGCTCAAGGCATCGGCCATCACCACCAGCGGGCTCGGCATCTACGGGCGTTCGGCCAACGGCACCGTGAAGAGCATCGGCGCCACCACCATTCCCGTCATCATGGTGGAGTTTGCCGACAGAAAGTTCCAAGAGACCTCTACCATAGAAAAGATGACGCGCTACCTCAACGAGACGGGCTATAGCGACGAGCCAAACACCGTGGGCAGCGTGCGCGATTACTTCCTGGCGCAGAGCAACAACATGTTCAACCCCACGTTCAATGTAGTAGCCAAGGTAACCGCGGCGGGCAACTATGCCGTATATGGTGCGAACAGTAGCACCAAGCGTGACCCCAATGTGAACACTCTCATCAAGGAGGCCATCGACAGCGCCGTGGTGCAGGGTGTGGACTTCACACCTATGCTGGTGGACAACAAGATACCCCTTGTCGTCGTCATCTTTGCTGGTCCGGGCGAACATAATTCCTATGAAACAGGACAGGAAGACTACTTGTGGGCTATGTTCAGCACTTTCTCCTATCAGTCTGACCTGGGTGGTCCACGCTTCTCCAGTTTCTTCATCGGCGACGAGATTTTTCAAAGTTACAGTGTGTCGCAGCAAGGCGGCCAATACATCTATACCGTCACTGGCAGCCGCTTTGAGGGTATGGGTGTGCTCTGCCACGAGTTCGGCCACGCACTCGGACTGCCCGACTTCTATAATTCAAATACCGGTGCTGGTGTCACCGACTACTGGAGCGTGATGGATTACGGCCAGTACTGGCTCAACGGCTACCGCCCCATAGGCTACAGCGCCTACGAGCGGAATTTCATGGGCTGGCTGCAGATCAATGACCTCGGCAGCACACCAGAGACGCTCACCATCTATCCCCTCGGTTCCTCCGATAACACCGACAAACAGGCCTATCGCATTGTCAATCCTGCCAACGAGAGGGAATACTACATCCTGGAGAACCGCCAGCCCAGCACATGGTATCCCTCCCAACTCGGCTCGGGACTGCTTATCTATCATGTGAACTACCTGGCTTCGGCATGGTCGGGCAATACGCCCAACAACAATGCAAGCAGCCCGCGCTACCAAGTGCTACCCGCCGATGGCACCAACCAGGTGTATTCCACCCTGCGCAACAATGGCCTTACCGCCGCACAAGCCTACGCACAGTTTGCCGGCGACCTCTTTCCTGGCACCACCGGCACCACCACGATCAACTCGTTCACCCCGTACAGCGGCAGTGCCATCACCACTCCTATATATAATATAGCAGAATGGAGCGAGAATGGCACCGTGACGCTGCAGTACCTCGACCTGCCCCAGCCTGCCGGAAAGTTTGTGCGCATCAAGTGCAACGCCACCGGCGGATATGTCGGCGCTGCCAAGACCGCACAGCCCATCGTCACCGATGCCGCCGATGCAGGCATCTATTATGTCACCGAGGACAACCGCCTCACATCAGTACAGCAAGGGCTCTTCCTTAGCAGCGAGGACGGTTTCCCCTGCATGGACTACGCCGCAGCAGGCAACACATTCGGATTCGGCGTCAGCACGCTCACCGCAGGCGCCACAGCCGGCACCTACAGCATACAGAACGAAACAGCGGGCAACTACCTGAAAGCCACTGCCGACGGCCTCACCGTATCCGCCGACGGCAACGACGCAGCCTGCGAATTTGTTCTCGAAGAGGTGACGGAGATACCCGTAAACATCAATACCATTGCGGGCTACGCTACGCTCAACCTGCCAGTGGCCTTCAGCGTGCCGAGCGATGTGCAAGTGCTCTACGCCTCACGCCTCCACGATGGATTGCTCACCATCACCGAGGCCGGCATCACCTCCGTGGCAGCAAACACGCCAGTGATGCTCTATAAAGAAGGCGGCGGCGACATCACTGTCACCCTTACCACCGAGGGACAGACCATCAGCGGCAACCTGCTCACCGCCACCAACCTGGGCGGCACGCTCGTGCCTGCCGAGGACAAAGCCTACGTCTATGCCCTCAACACCGAAGGTACCAAAGGCTCGTTCCGCCTGCTCAACGACACCGATCGTGGTATTAGGGGCTTCAAGGCCTACTTCGTGGCAGAAACTGGCGGCGCTGCACCGCAGTACCTCTACTTTGACGGCGACGACGTCACAGGCATCAGCGCAAACACCCTGTTCCCCATCGGCGCTTCTACGCCCGCCTACGACCTGCAAGGACGCTACGTCGGCACAATGGGCAGCCTGCCCGCCGGCATCTATATCCTGAAACAAGGAAAAACAAGCCGTAAAGTTGTAATCCGATAAACGCACCTCGAAAAACAACTGCCGCAAATCTTAATAAGTCTTAACAAAACGACATGTTTGTTAAAGGATGTGGGAAATCCTTGGTCGTTCAGACCACGAAGCCTATCTTTGCAGCGGTTTTAAGAAAAAAGCACATGATTTTTACCTCAAACCTCACTAAAACTGCAGCCGCCGCGCTGCTCTCCCTCTCTGTAATCACCGTATCCGCACAAGACAAGCCCGTACCCCAGGCTCCGGCTGACTGTCCCCTTGCAGGCGTGAACCTCACGGCACTCGACGAGGTGCTCGTTGCCCCCGCCGTACAAAAGGCCGATGGCTATGCACTCTACGACTCTTGGAACACCAGCCGTGCGCACTGCTACGCCAACACCGCCAAGCCCGACAGTTTTGAAATCGACCTGAGCGGTTTCCATATGCCCATCGCCAGCAACCGCGTGAGCAGCAACTTTGGCTATCGCCCCCGCTTCCACCGCATGCACAAAGGTATGGACATCAGCGCCGCAGTGGGCGATACCATCTATGCCGCATGGGACGGCAAGGTACGCGTGGTGCGCTACGAAGCCAACGGCTACGGCAATTTCGTGGTGCTTCGCCATCCCAACGGCCTTGAGACTATCTACGGCCACATGTCTAAGCAACTCTGCTCCACCGACCAAGAAGTCAAAGCCGGTCAGCCCATCGGCCTCGCTGGTAACACCGGACGCAGTTTCGGTCCGCACCTCCACTTCGAGACTCGTCTGCTGGGCGAAGCCATCGACCCCGCACTGCTGTTCGACATCCCTGGCCGCAAGATGCAGAGCGACCACTTCGTTTACCGCCGCAGCGACAGCGTGAACGGCATTGTCATGGCACGCAAATAAACATTTCGTACGGTCGGACACTATCACAAACACCGTTTCGCCCGAAATACAACATCAAGCAACTTTTATAGCGACGGGTGTCCTCATATCACGATAAGGACGCCCGCTGTTTTTTGTGTTTTTCCGACCAAGCGTGCCCTCACCTCCTATCCTCTCTCGGGAGTGACGGAGCATGGAGCCTGCAGTGTGTTATGCAGAAATACGGGGATTGTTGGCAAAACGCTTTTTATTGACAAAATTGCAATACAAGATGTGCAATGTTTATTTATTTTTGCGCGGCTTTTGGTAATAGCAGAAAGCAGATAGGAAACAACAAATCACAAGACTATAATGAAGGAAACGTTAAAGACAGCACGCCGCGCGCCCTATGCGCGTCCGCTGCTGCGCACCGTGGCGCTATGGGTTGAAGCCCAGACCATCACGTTCAGCGACAACGGCGAGGAGGACGATGACGACTCCGACAAGACACGCCGCTTCGAATGGGACGAGGACGACGAAATTTCGGCAGGCTATGCCGCCAATTATTGGAAATCCTGAAACGATTCACCGAACAGTATCATCAATCAATATGAAACGGAAAACTTTACTCCTTTCCTATCTGCTTGCCCTCTTCGCCTTCACGACGACAGCTGTGGCGCAGACCTTCGACAGCGGCAAGGCCTACATGCTCAAGCATGTCAATTCGGGATTGTACCTCTACCTGCATCCTACAGGCACATACACTGAAACAAGTCTAGTGAACGCCACTACATTGCGCTCACTTGGTACTTGGTTCACCATCAGCGGTGACGAGTCGAACGGATTCACGCTCACTGAGCAACGCGGCACGTACACACTGGGTTTGTCTTCCAGTTATAATTGGAATACCAGCAGCAGTGTCGCTACGACTTGGACCATAGCCGAAGTTAGTAGTGGTAGCGGCACGTACTACATCACAAGTGCCAAAGGTTACCTCGGCACAACAGCCACAGCCGCAGGCACATATATCTACACGAACCTCGACACCTCCCAATCGGGCAGAGAGTGGCAAATCGTAGAAGCTACGAGTGTAGCTACCACACCAACCGACGGCATGGTCGTTTCGCTCTACAACGCTCCGAGCGATGGCAAGCTCTATCCCTTCACAGCCACGGTGAGCAGTTCGCAAGCCACCGTCCCAAGCACTACGACCGAAGCTCCTCAGCTTTTCGCACTCGAGGCGAATGGAACCGACACATACGGTGCTACGCTCTACAAGATGGCTAAGGCAGAGAACGATGGAAACTATCTCTATCATAAAGAACAAGCCTACCTAAAGAATATCTACTACACAACAACGGCAGGTAACTTTATCTTTATGAACTCATCGTCGGATTACAACAGCTACACCGCCACTACAGGCAGCAAGGCTGATGCGCCATATTGTAATCTCGTCCAAAAGACATCACATACGCAGCCCTATTCCTGCTATCACAGCCAAAACAATGGTGGCACTTACGATGGTTGGAGCACAGCTTATGATGCGCTGTACTTCAACGGCACACAAGCCGTGGGTACCTATAATTCGCGCTGGTTCCTCAAGCAAGAGCCTTACTCTGCATACACCGTGAGCGTAAGCGGTCTTGACGATGCCAGCAGCGTGAGCGTAAGCTATAGCGGCACCGACCCCTTTGTCACCACCCACACGGCACAAGCCGATGGCGGTACCTTCTATCTCAACGACTACCTCGGTCAAACTGCCGACAAATTCTCGGCTACCGAAGTTTCTGGCTATACATGCGGCATCACGCTCAGCGGCACAACCATTAACGTTACCTATACAAGCTACGATTATCCCGCCGAGGACGGCAAGGTATATGCCATCTACAACGTAACGACCGACGGCGCATGGCCCGTATATAACACAGGGTCTGCTCCTCGCATAGCCACGAGCACCTCAACAACACCTCAACTTCTTGTAGCCAAAGCCAATGGCACTGATGCCAATACGAGCCACACCGTCTTTAATCTGGCAAAGGCTGAAGGCGATGGGAATTACCTTGCTTGGACTGCAGGAACCCCAAGTAGCGTCGCTTTTAGTTCTACGGCAAGCAACTTCACCTTTGTCAATGGAAGCACATCGGGTTATACGTGGACAACGGGTACTGCCCCCGTTTCTCCGTTGGTAAACTTCGTAGGCTATACAGGAACTAACTACACGGTTTTTTGTGACAACAACAGCACATCATCTAATGCTTTTAATGGTTGGAGCAACCGTGCATACAACCAACTGTATAATAATGCCCAAGCCGCCAAGGGCAGTGGGTACTGCACCACATGGGCTCTTGTAGAGCAGCCCTATACCGTATATACCCTCGCTGTAAGCGGACTTGACGATGCGAGCGGCGTGAGCGTCTCTTACAGCAATGCAAGCGACGTAGCCATCACACGCTCTGCCCAAGCCAACGGCGGCTTCTTCGCCATCAGCGACGACGTAACGCCCGACGCTTCGATGTTCACAGCCACCGACGTAAGCGAATACACGTATGCTGTCAGCATCAGCGGCACGACCGTCACCGTCACCTACACGAGTGCTTCGCTTGAGCCCGTTTATACCTTGAGCACTCCCGCTCGCGGATCTGTATTCTGCAAGAGCGATGGAGCAGTGCTCTATGGTAGCAACTCTTCCAGCTATGGCGAAACGTTCGATGCCTCGAACACACGCTTCCAATTTGCATTCATTGAGAGCCAGTACCTTGGTCGCACGTTCCTCTACAATGTAGGAACAGGGCAATTCGTTTATTCTGCTACGTCAAGTAGCAGCACCATACCTACGAGCACAAGTGTAAACTACACTACGGGGCAGGTGACCATGCTCGCTTCCACCAACAACACCTATGCTGAGACCTATCCAGATGTGATCAAAGTAGGCGACTACCAAATCAACTTGTCAACAGGCGGAACGGGCGTGTATTCGTGGAACGACGTGAGCGACGCTGGCAACTGCCTGCTCATCGAAGCAGTGAGCACCGCCGACCTCACCAGTGCTTACACTGCCGTGAACAACGCCGAGCTCGACTATCTCAACACCTTGCTTGGCTTAGCTGGCACCACGGGCTATCCAGCCACCACGACCACGCTCTATACCAATCTCCTCGCGCTTAAGAATGCAGTTGAGGCTGGCACGGCTTCCGACGACACGGATGCCAACAGGGCTATCGTTGAGGCTTATCTCAATCCCACCATCTGCGAAGAAGCAGGCTATTCTGAGTTCAACGGCACAACCGTGAACTTCTCTAACACCAAGGTGTACTTCCTCCTGCCCTACGACAACAGCCGAGGCACCTTCTACTACGATGCCAACACCACCGACTATATGTACACCACCAATAAAGCTGGCATCGCCTTAGATCCTACCGATGTGAAACAGCAGCTTGCTTTCATTACGGTGGGCAACAATTCCTATATATATAGTATCGGTGCACAGAAGTTCTTCACCAACAACGGCTCGCAGATAGCCCTGACGTCGGTACCCACCTCGGCAAGCCTCATCTCAATGACACTCTCCACGGGAGCTTACACCAGCTATCCATGGGTCTTCAAAGCCGACAACGCCATCTTCGGTATCAGCAACGGCTATGACTATCCTGTCATAACCACTTGGCAGAGCACTGCCGACGGAGGTAACTGTATGCGCGTGTTTGAAGTTGGCGACATTGATGCCGAAAGCTACTGGAATGCCCTCGATGGCATCTACAACTACGAAGGCCAGACTCAGAAGACATACACCATCAACTACGTAGGCTTGCCCTCGGGCACAAGCAGCAGTGTGACCATCGGCGGCATCACCCGCACCACGAGCCTCACCACCTATATCCCCTACGGCACCAGTCCCTTCTCCGCTGCCGACATCGTAGCTCCTGCGATTGACGACTACAGCGTAGAAGTCAGCGTCAGCGGCACAACCATCACCGTCACCTACACCAGCACCCTGACCAGCGAGGTGGAAATCACCTACAACTACACCTACAACGGAACCATCTGGTACACAGAGACGAAGTCGGCAGTCGTAGGCCAGCCTTACCCCGACATCTATCCCCAACCAAGCGGAGTAAAATATACAACAAGTCCCGTGGGAATAGTTTCAGGAACAGAAACTTTTGAAATTACTTGCGAGTTGCTTCCATCTTATGCCATTATACCTTCAGAGAGTTTCAGCAATGCCACATGGGTTTACTTCAGCATTTACGATTCATATTCTGGTGCACCTAAATATTTGCACTATGACTACACCCATGAAAACTATCTTGCCGTAAGCGAAACAACACCTGTAAATGCTGCTACGTATAAGTGGGCTTTTGTAGGCAATCCTTTCACTGGAACATACAAAATCTACAACCAAGCTGCTGGTAGCTCTATGATACTGACCAGCACCGACCCCACCCTTGACAACAACACCGGTGGTTCCACCTATATTCACCTCGCTGAAGAAAGCGGTTTAACCACTGACTATAACACTGAGTGGAATCTGACAGAAAGTGCACTCGGCTTCTATCTTTCGCGCGCTGGCGAA
This sequence comes from Bacteroidaceae bacterium, assembly GCA_017444485.1. Classification (GTDB taxonomy): domain Bacteria; phylum Bacteroidota; class Bacteroidia; order Bacteroidales; family Bacteroidaceae; genus Alloprevotella. Next base: position 12,945 of record JAFSWM010000013.1, read on the forward strand.
ACGGTATATGCCAACACACGCAATAGCCAGCTGGCCTATTGGACAACATCTGCCGATGGAGGTAGCCGCGTCTTCATCGTACCAATTGAAGCAAAAGAGCTTGCATCTTCGCTCATCGACAGCGAAGGAAATGCCATCAGCTCTTCAGCACAGTATTATATTGTGAACCGACACACAGGCAAAACGATTAGCAATGACGATAATTATCTCACAAGTGCAAGCACAGGAACGGCTGATACGCAATTGTGGACCATTACGGCCAATGGCACGGGTTACTACCTGAAAAACGCAAGCGACAAATATGCCACGGGCGGTCCCGCAAGCCAATCGTGGGCAAACACGGCTGCGCCAAGCACTGATGCCACAACAATGTATCTCTACACTGCCCGCAACGCCGACGGCATACAGTATTACTACATCAACGACGCTGCATCCGTCACCAATAGTTCTACATCGCTGCGCCACTTCCTTGGCGACGATGGTAGTTACATCCGTTCACGCGGCGCAGCTTTAGGTTCACGCATGGAATGGTACTTCGTTAAATACGAAGCCGATGAACCTACCTACGCCACCAGCATCTCCAGCGGCAAGTACTATCGCCTTGTTAGCAACGCCTATCCCACCCTCTCAATGACCGACACGGGCGGCAAAGTCGCAGCTACTACGACCGACGCAGACAGCTATGCCCAGGTGTGGAAGATTACCAAGAGCGGCAGCACTTATACACTCCAGAACATGCTCACCGGTAAGTATATCTCCACCGCTCCTGGAACGAGCGTACAATGGTCAACCGTGAGCAGCAGCGGCGGTAGCTTCTACAGCGGAACAACCACCTCGGACAGCAACACCCTCTTCTGGTTTGCCACGCAGAATAGCACCACCTCCTACAACTCGCTCCACGCCGCAGCCACTCAGAGCTACTATGTAGTAGGTTGGCGGGCTGATGCCGATGCCTCGAAATGGCTCCTCCAAGAAGTGACACTCAGCAACAGCGACCTTGCCGCCATTGCCGACCTCCAAGACGAGACCGACTACACCTCTACGCTCACCACTTTCTTCGATGACTATGCTTGCACACAGCTCAAGAGCACCTATGCCGCAATGACCGACGCGCAGCTACGCACTGACATGAGCGCACTGCCCAGCGACGTGATCGAAGAAGCCGTGCGCGTGAAAAACAACACGTGGAACAGCAACTCCACCTGGAACACCTACGAAAAAGACTTCCGCATCCATGCCTACGATGCCTACAACGAACCCAGCGTCTGGGGCTCGAAGCTCGGCTACGGCTCATTTGGCAGACTGGCACAGCCCACAGGTATCAAGGTCTCAGCCAACGAAGCGATCTATATCTTCGTTGACGAAGCCGCCGACGACATCGACAGCGACGGCCACCTCTATGCCGAGCTCGTCAGCGGGGTGAACATCACGGGCACACAAATCGCCCTCACCAAAGGCTACAACAAGATTGTAGGCAATAGCGACTGCGAAATCTTCATCACCTACAACGTCAGCAATACAGAGAAAGCCCTTTCGTCCTATCCCGACGTGAACATCCACATCGCGGGCGGTACGTGCAGCGGTGCGTTCGACATGAACCGCGGCCACACCAACAACGACTGGTACTGGCTTGCCAACAACATGTTCAGCGACGAATACCTGCACATCCGCAGCAACCACCATGTATTCTGCTGCTACCTCGACCGCGTGAAAGACGCCAGCAACATCACACAAGGTCTCAGCATTTGGGACTGGGTGTTCGCTACCGAGGAAACCGTCATGAGTAGCTACTTCGGCGGCGACTACTATCGCCCCATCATGACCGTCTATGACGACACGAGCGGCAACCCCAACTGGAGCGGCGGTAGCAATGGTCGTGTGATGATACCTGGCATCTACTCAGGTAGCTTCGTAGCCAACAACATGGTAACGGGCGAAGGCAAGTGGGTGATCAGCCACGAAGAAGGCCACGGCCACCAAGCACCCTACAACCTCGCCGGTACCACCGAAGCTTCTAACAACTCGCTCGGACAAATCGTGGAATACCTCTGGGGCTATCGCACCAGCCGAGGCACCGCTCAGAAGGAGCTCGTCGAGATGTACAACGAAGGATTCTGCTGGGTTGACATGGTACGCGCCACCAACCGCTATACCAGCACCTATATGAACGATGCTTCGTACAACACCGGCGGCTGGAGCAACATAGGCTCAAAGAGCATTTGGCTCATCAACAAGATGTGGTACCAACTCTGGCTCTACTTCCACCTCAAAGGCGACGACGGATTCTATCAACGCTTCATAGCCCAACTCGTAGCCGATGGCGGCATCGTTAAAGGCAGCAGCGCCAGTAGCCCAACGAGCTATAAGACCGACTACATGCGCCTGGCACTCGCAGCCTGCAAGGCAGCCAACACCGACCTCTACGAGTTCTTCAAGGTATGGGGCTTCTTCCGCTATGGTGACGAAGATGCTGACGGCACAACTGGCACTGGACATGGTATCAACACCAACAAGACGATCTATACCTCGGTCGAAGACTTCACTAATAATGACGGCACACTCGGCGACGGACTCTATTACATTGGCGACTACGGCGGCTACTACATGCAGATGCCTGTGAGCACCAACAACGAGGACGTGGCCTACATGGAAGCCGCGCGTGCCGAGATGCAGGCCTACCCGAACAAGGCCCCTGGTATCCTCTTCATCAACGACACGGGCGAACTGCAGACCATCAGCGCCGACAAGGAGTGCGTGAAGTACGATGCCTCGCTCGAAGGAGTTACGCAGGTGTACTATGACACCAGTGCCGACGACGGCGCAGGCTGCACCGGCCACTACAGCGAATATGGCAGCAACGAGGCCGCAAGCCTTGACTTCACGGTGAGTGGAACAACGGTCACTGTTACCGGAGGTGGAGCAGTGGGTTACAAGATCTATGATGCCAGCGGTGAACTGGTATACGTTGCCATGAGCAATGAATTTACCGTATCCTCTACTATCGCTACTGGTCTGACAAATGGCACATACACCTTCGTGGCCAGCCTTGGCGACGACACCGACCTGATCCTTGCTGCCCCCAACGCCACGACCTACACCATGACCGTCTACAACGGTAGCAGCGACGCCGACAGCATACAGACGTACCTCACGGCAGGCATCCTGGCCAGCAGCAAGAGCGGCGACCTCGCCACCTATGCCACGGGCGACTTCGTAGCACCCTACGACAGCAGCAACCCCGACAATGCCGTGGCCACGCTCAACCATGCCAACAACAACAGCCTGCCCGCTGCACTGCGCAACCTGACCAACGTCATCTACAACGGCACGACGGGCTACAACATGGTGTTCACCGACAAGCTCGACTACTATGCGCCCAGCACCTTCACCGCTACCACCGTGAACTATGCACGCACCAATACCGGCGGTTACAACACCGTTTGTCTGCCCTTCAACGTGCAAGCATCCGAGTTTACCAGTGTCTTCGGCAGCGATGCAAAGGTATATGTGCTCACCGCCATGGACGGCACCAACATCACCTTCAGCGAAACCGCCAACGATGTAGCAGCAGGCACACCGATGCTCGTATATAACGAAAGCACCACCTCGTGGGACTTCAGCCGCTCCAGCCGTAGCGCAACAGGCACGGCCGGCACCACCGATGCCAGTGGAGCAACGCTCACCGGTGCCTTCCAGGGCGAGACCATCGGCACAGGCCACTACAAACTCAACAGCGCCGGCACACGCTTCGTGCGCACCACAGCCACGAGCACCATCACGCCGTTCCGCTTCTATCTGGACGCAGCGAGCGGCTCAGGGATCCGCCAGTTCATCATCAGTTTCGAAGACCTCGACGAGACCATCACCACCATCGGTGCCGTACAGACCGACGACGGCACGCTACGTCCCGCCGACATCTACGACCTGCAAGGACGGCGCGTCACCCAGCCCCAGCGCGGCCAGATCTATATCGTAGGCGGCAAGAAAGTGCGGTATTGAGTTTGTGCAAGGAGTGGCAGACGAGCCTTTGCCTGCCGCATTCCCCACTCTTTCTGTACGGAACCTTGGAGGACACACGTTCTCCAAGGTTCTGTTTTTATTGCAGCATCAGAGAAGGCGAGAATGCAAAAGGAGGAACAAGGCTTGCCTGACGCACACATCGGTTTGAATCCAACGACATTCATAAATGCCATCGTTGCCATAATTCATTTGTAATGCGTATTTTTGCCGACGTAATTATTTCCGCCATGCGTTTCTTTACTCGCTGCATACCATTGAGGATGTATATCTTCCTGTTGCTCGCTGCCACGGCCCTATGTGGCGAGGCGCAGAACGAAGCAGGCAGGCAGAGGCTGTCGGCACGCATTGACAGCGCGCTACAGGTTCGCTATGCGCGCGTGTCGTACGACACGGCTTTCATGGCTCGTCCGCCGGGGCGGCTGACGCTGAAATTCAAATCGAACCTATACGGCAACTACTATCATTCACGCATCAAGGAGGAGGGGACGACAATGCGCGCAGAGCTGGAAACCGCCACACGCGCCACGTTGAGCCTCAACGCCAGTTATCGTGGCCTATCATTGGGCGTGTCCTTCAACCCTGCCAGCCTTAAAGGAAAAAGCAAGGACTACGAATTCAACCTGAACATCTATAACAATCGCTTTGGCATTGACGCCTTCTATCAAATCTCCGAGACGCTCAATGGCGAAATCAGCTACGACGGCAGCATATTCCACCTGGAAAAGAGTTCCGTGAAGACACGCATGCTCCATATCACGGGCTACTATGTCTTCAACCACCGCCGCTTCTCGTATCCTGCCGCCTTCACCCAGTCGTTCGTGCAGAAACGCTCCGCCGGTTCCTGGCTGGCAGGCTTCTCCTATCAAGGCGGTAGCATGAAGACCACAGATAATGCCTCTGAGCAGATACCGCCGGCGCGTCTCTATGTGGGCCATTTCGCCATTGGCGGCGGCTATGCCTACAACCTCATTGCCTGGCGTAAGTGGCTCTTCCACCTTTCGGCCATGCCCACCCTCGTTGTGCTGAACAGCAACAATGTGACCGTGTCTGGCGAAAAACAAAAAATGCCTACGTACTTCCCTGAGTTGATACTCAACAACCGCGCCGCCGTGGTGTATAACATCAGCCCGCGCTGCTTCCTCTCGCTCACAGGCGTGAACAACAGCAACGTCTTCGCCTCCAAAACGCACCGCACCAACCAAACCAAATGGCAGATGCACCTATCGGTGGGTGTGAGGCTGTGATTCATCGGTGAGAAATAACTCAACAAGACGCATAACTCCACGAGTGTACTTCGTTTCATATTATTTCTTTTACAGAAACGAAGATGTTATAAAAGATTTGAGCAATATGCATGGTTCCTGATCAGGATATTATGTACTTTTGCTTACAGCTCTATTCCATATGGCTCCTAACGTACATATTCCTACAATAGAACAAGACCCGCATATCAGCCACAGCCTTAACGCCTTGTTATCTGTCATACAGGGTGTATCTGTCTGTAAGAATGTGACCTATTGGAATTTTTCTGATGTACGTTTTTTGCACCCTTATTTTCTTTCTGTTCTTGCCTTTTATACAAACAACAATGCGAGAAACGCGTAATCTGCCAGGATGTTCCTGCAGATTTACGTCACTTTTTGGCAGACATATACTTTGAATTGCCACTTGATTTGAACGCAAACAATTGCAAATCCTTGCTTTCAGAATATTCAACAAAACCTTACATTCCTTTCTGCTCTTTTAACAACGACAATGAAACTGTGAGTGGTGTCAGCGAGGCTGTTTCGGATTCTGTCTTAGCACAATGTCCCGCAGTGATGCGCTCTCCTTTTTCATATGCTATTGGAGAACTAATGGACAACATTTTGGAACACTCTAAGGGCACAAAAGGGTATGTGTTTTGGCTAAAGTCACAACAAGACAATAGTATATACCTGTGCCTTGCTGATAATGGACAGACTATTTTTGGCAACTATCAGAATGACGGGCGGCATACACTTGAAATTGATGGAAATGAAGCGCAAGCCATTCGTTTGGCTAATGAGGGTTATTCCACTAAAAACAAGCTCAACATGAACAACAGGGGATTCGGCATCCGTACATCCAAGCGTATGCTGGTCTCAGGTCTCGGCGGATCTTTCTTTATGCTTTCAGGTGGTGGCTTCCATCGGTTTGATGATTATGTAAACGATTATGCCGACATCAGTAAGTTTATGCATTGGAATGGCACAATACTGCTTCTACGCATTCCCTGTCACATTCCACGTGGTTTCAATTTTTATGATTATCTTGAATAGAAATGATTATGAAACAAGAGATTTTGCTTCGCAGCCTATTCCCAAAAGAGATATACACTCGGCAGAGTTGCAGCCGTCTTCAAGAGCTGATTGATAGACAATCGTCATCCGTAGTACTTGATTTTAAGGGAATCGTTTTCATCTCTCGTTCGTTTGCAGATGAGTTGCTGTGTTTATTTGATGCGTCACCAAGCATTTCTTTTCAGTGCTTGAACACCAACGAGGATGTTTCAGCAATGCTCTCCACGGTCCAAAAAATTCGCAATCGGATGAAATTGGATGGAAACAGCGTGCCAAAAATGTACACGTTTGACTGTAGTGAGAAATTGTCAGAGTACCTAAGAAGCACATAAAAGCACCTGTTGGCATGCAGATAGTAGGCTTCTTCAAACTTCCTCCGTTGTAGTGTAAAACTAGGTCCGTGTGACTTTAAAGTCACAGCGTGTGACTTTAAA
>JAFSWM010000099.1 GCA_017444485.1 Bacteroidaceae bacterium
CTCCGTGTGACTTTAAAGTCACACGGACCTAGTTTAAACTACAACGCACCTATTACGGAAAGAGTCGGGGGAGGTGTTTCAGTGAATGGTGGCTATCGCCACATGTGGCTCATCCTCGGAGCGGCATCAGGTCGCGCAGGGCATTGAGTTTGCGTTCGGTTTCTTCCCATTCGTCCTCCGCCGTACTCTGTCGGAGGATGCCGCTACCAGCAAAGAGGTCGCAGCCCTGTTCGAAGACGTGCATGCAACGCAGTGTGACGTAGAAGGCGAAGGAATCGTCGTCAAAGGTAGGTCCACTATATCCGGCGTAATAGTCACGCTTGATGTGTTCCGCGCCCGAGAGCACGCGGCGCGCGCTACGCACCGGCATACCGCACACGGCGGGTGTGGGATGGAGCCAGTCGAGCAGCAGCCCCACAGAATGCGGCGCGGGAAAGGTGAAGTCGGTGCGCAGGTGGAAGAGTTTGCCTGAAGGCGTTATGGCGAGCCGGCCCACCTTGTAGGGCACGCCCGTGTCGGCCAGCACGTGGAAGATGTGTTGCTGCACCAGCCTTTGTTCTTCGAGGTTCTTCTCGCTCCATCCGCTCAGGCTGTCTGCACCTGGTTCGGTGGCCGACATTGTGCCAGCGAGGGCGGTAGTGCGGCATTTTCCGTCACTATCGGCAGAAAGGAGGAGTTCGGGTGTAGCGGTGAGCCACGTGCCGGTCTGTGGCGTGTGCCACAGCGCGATGTAGTTGTGGGGATACATCTTGCAGGCCGCGCCGAAAATGTTGAGCACCTGCATGGTATGGGCTGCGATGCGCACACGCACCCTGCGTGCCAGCACCACCTTCATGGCGCCACCGCTGTCGATGGCAGCCTTCACTGCCGCGAAGTCCTCCATATAGCGCGTGCGGTCGTTGATCTCGTAGCCACTCAGCCAGAGGGGGAGCCTGGGCAGCCGAGCGCTATAACAATGCATACGCTGCTCGGCGGGGATAAAGACCGATTTGCCACGCGCACTGTCGAAAGGGGCTATGAAAAAGCCCGCACGCCCTACTCCCCTCTCAAAACCGCCACTCATGGTTTTGGCAGCTTTCGCTGCCAAGCCATAAACAACACCTTTGTTGGGCATGCGGTAAAGGGCAAAGCAGGGCGAGAAGAGGATGTCGGGGATGTCTGTCATGGGTGCTTTTGTCACGCTTCTACTCTCCACCTTGCTCCTCCGCGCGTTTAGCCTCGTCCCAGATACGGTCCATCTCGGCAAGGGTGAGGTCGGGAAGGGCCTGCCCCTGCTCGCGCACTCGTGCTTCAAGGAAATTGAAGCGGCGGATAAACTTGCGATTGGTGCGCTCCAGGGCATTGTCGGGGTTGATGTGATAGAGGCGTGCGGCGTTGATCAGGCTGAAAAGCACGTCGCCAAATTCCTGCTCGGCACGATCGCTGTCCATCGAAGCCACCTCGGCTTCGAACTCTCCAATCTCCTCTTTCACCTTCTGCCACACGTCCTCGCGCCGTTCCCAGTCGAAACCCACATGGCGGGCTTTGTCCTGTATGCGATAGGCCTTGATCAGGGCCGGAAGAGCTGACGGCACGCCGCCGAGCACGGTCTTGTGGCCCTGCTTCTCCTTCTGTTTGAGTTGCTCCCACTGGTCGAGCACCTGCTCCACACCCTCAACTTGCTGTTTCTCTTGGCCTGCCGGCGGAAACACGTGGGGATGGCGAAACACGAGTTTGTCGCACACCTTGTGGCACACATCGGCCATGTCAAAACGCCCCTGCTCCTGGGCGATAAGGGCATAGAACACCATGTGCATGGTCAGATCGCCCAGCTCTTCGCAGATGCCGTCGGCGTCATCGTTGATGAGCGCGTCGCAGAGTTCGTAGGTTTCCTCGATGGTGTTGGCACGCAGGCTCTCGTTGGTCTGCTTGCGGTCCCAGGGGCATTTCTGCCGCAGTTCGTCCATGACGGCAAGTAGCCGCCCGAACGCTTGCATTTTTTCTTCGTGAGTATGCATGTATGAATGGGGGAATAAAAGGCTCGTAAAGGGCTTGGAAATACCCTTTTGCTACCTACTTCTTCCAGGCTTTGTAGGCGATGACTGCAACGACCACCAGGACCACCGCGATGATGACATAGCCCAACTCGTGGCTGTATTCGGTGGCCAGCCGATAGACCTCGTCGGTGGTTTTGAGCGGTGTGAAACGATAGATGCCCCAGCCTATGAGGGCAAGCACCGTGTTCCACGCCCCTGCCCCCAACGTGGTAAAGGCCAGGACGCGGCCAATGGGCATCCGCGCCAAGCCCGCCGGGATAGAAATGAGTTGGCGCACGGCGGGAACGAGTCTGCCGAAGAAGGTGCTGGTGGCCCCATGGCGGCGGAAGTACTCCTCGGCACGCTCCACCTTTTCGCGATCGAGGAGGCACACATGCCCTAGGCGGCTGTCGGCAAAGCGATACACCACGGGGCGGCCCAGATAGCGTGCCAGGGCATAGTTCACCAGCGCGCCGAGGTCAGCCCCTATCGTGGCGAACACCACCACGAGCACAATGTTCATCGTATCGCCTGCCATGGCCAGCCATGCGGCAGGAGGCACCACCACTTCGGAGGGGAACGGGATGAACGAACTCTCGATGGCCATAAAGAGCGTCACCACCCAATAATTCAGGTTTTCAAGCACCCAACGTATCAGTTCGGCAGTCATTGTTTTGAATTTTGGCCGCAAAGATACCTACTTCTTTTGGTTTATTGGGCACGAGCACCACTTTCGGCGCGTGATTATTCATCAAGAAACTATGAGATGCCATGGATTTACCTAATAAATCCTAAAACGGCAGAAAAGGTTTGGCGGCATTTAAACCGTGTACTACTTTTGCTGTCTGAAAATCGGAAACGAACAATAACGAGAAACACAAACCAAGCAACCAACTTCGTTATGAAACAGAAATTCCTCGGGCTGGCGCTCCTCCTGACCGCCGCCCTGTTCACCACCAGTTGCGTCAGCAAGAAACAGTTCCAAGCCGTACAAGCACAGAACGACAGCCTGCGCACGCGCATCGCCGGTCTTCGCGGCGACTACGCCAGCCTGCAAGGGCAGTACAACGACGCACAGGTCACCATCGCACAACTGCGCACCCAGGGCAGCAGCCTTGAAGAGCGGCTGGCCGAAGAGCGTCAGCGCAATGCTGAACTGCAAAACCAGTACAACACCCTGATGTCGAACTACAGCCAGAGTGTGAGCCAGGGCAATGTGAACATCTCCAAACTGGTGGACGAGATCAACGCCTCCAATCGCTTCATCCACCAACTGGTGGACGCGAAGAACCGCAGCGACTCGCTCAACCAGGTGCTCACCGACCGCCTGACACGATCGCTCACCCGCGAAGAACTGCAGGAAGTGGACGTGCAGGTGCTCAAAGGCGTGGTTTACATCTCCCTTGCCGACAACATGCTCTACAAGAGTGGCTCGTATGAGATTGGCGAGCGCGCCGGCGAGACGCTCTCCAAGATCGCCAAGATCATCATGGACTACAGCGACTACGACGTCCTCGTAGAGGGCAACACCGACAACGTGCCCATCTCCCGTCCCAACATCCGCAACAACTGGGACCTCTCCTGCCTGCGCGCCAGCAGTGTGGTACAGGAACTCCAGAATCGCTACGGCGTGGACCCCAGCCGCTTGAGTGCCGCCGGACGTGGCGAATACAACCCCATTGCCACCAACAGCACCGAGGTGGGCAAACAGCGTAACCGCCGCACGCAGATCATCATCACCCCGCGCCTCGACCAGTTCCTCGAACTCATCGACCAAGCCCCCGACGGCGAACAAAACTAAGCCCATCCGCACTCTCGGCGCGACACACACTCCCATCAGAAAGCGCAGGAAGCACAATGCCTCCTGCGCTTTTTGCGTATAGAAAGCACACCAAACGGGCAAAAAAGGCTATAGAACAGGCTATTGTACGGAAAAGTTTTACTATTTTTGCCGTGCTTATATCTAAAAATCCTACATCGCCGTTGCACGGCGGTAAATTTACGAACTTATATCCTACTAAGAAATGAAAACACTTGTACGCCTCCTCTCCGTAGCCGTGCTCTTCGCCACCGCCACTTGTCTGTGCCACGCGCAAGTTGTGAACAACTGCCTCCGCCTCGCCCCAGGCGGCAGCGTGGACTGCGGCCCGATGCCCGAACTTGATGGGCTGAAAAGTTTCACCATACAGTTCTGGTTCAATGCCGACGAATGGACAGAAGGTGCCACCCTGTTCTCGCGCGGAGAAGAACTCAGCGTGAGGCTCGGCGAGACAAATACGCTCATGGTGACGGCACGAGGAAGGGAAATCGCTGTGAAACGCACCAGCCTAACTACGGGGAAATGGATTCCCGTGATGATCCTCTCACAGGACGCACGCATACAAGTGTTTGTAGAGAAGGTGGCGGCGCGAAACATGACCGCCAGCGAAGCCATCCCCGAGACGGGCAACCCGTTCTTCTTCGGCGGCGACAACTACAAGGGACGCATTGACGAGGTGAGGATATGGGATACCGAACTCTCGTCAGACTACGAATACTTCACCAATACTACGCTCAACAAATGGGCACCGCAACTGTCGAACCTCGTGGCCTACTTCAAGTTCGACCAGCCCTGGTGCGCCAATGTGGTGGACTACAAGCCCCTCTTCGTACCCACCCAGAAGACCAACCACCACGGCATCCTCTCCGCCACCGGTGCCACCCGCGAGAAAGTCACCGACAACAACGACGGCCTGCCCTATCTGCTCATGGGTGGCTATACGGACAACAAACGCTTCTTTGACAACGCCATAGAAAGGGATAAGTACCTGCTCTCCAACGACCTGATCATCCTCGGCCTGCAGTCGTATTCCGACGGGCATGTACGCCCGCTCACCGCCAACGACCACGGCACAGTGCGCAACGGCGAATACCTGGACTACTACAAGAACAAGCGACGCGCGGGCGTCCTTTCGCTGAAAGGGCAAGGCTCCTACGTGATATGCCCCTCCTCCGTCTTCACTCCCAGCACCGGCTACACACTCGAGACCTGGATTTGCATCGAAGAGTGGACCGAAGGTGCGTTCATCTTTAAGAAGGAGAACGCCGCCGCCACGCAAGGCTTCTCCGTGCGTCTCGGCACTGCAGCCGACCGTCAACTCATCGTGCGCATCGACGGCAGGGAATACTTCTTCAAGAACACCCTGCAGACCGGCCAGTGGAGCCACCTGGCCATCACACCCGGCACCGGCGGCAGCAACCGCTACACCGTGTTCTGCCTCATCAGCGGACGCACCTGCACCGCCGACGGCACGCTCTCCGACCCCAGCACCGACCCCATACCCACCGGGATGGACGGACTGCGATTCTACATCGGGCAGAACATGAACGCCAAGTTTGACGAGACCATCATCTGGAACAAGACCTGCTCCACCGACGACATCACCCTACACCGCAACGGCACCGTACCGATGCCCGGCCCCGGCAAGCCCGTCACGCAGCAGCAGATGTGGGACGCACACGTGTACTACCGCTACGACATCCCCGACAACCTCGGCTTCGACTCCTACTCACAGGACGGATGGGCCAAGATCATGACCGACTGCTACGAAGGCTACACCGGCTTCCAGGTGCGCATCTCTGTTCAGGGGCACACCAACTGGCAGAGCACCATCGCCGACGCCAACAAGCGCAAACTCTTCGCCGCTGACGTCGCCGAACTCTCCAAGCCCTATGCCGGCGTAGAACTCGACCTGGAATGGATGGACGGCACGCAGACCAACCTCGGGCTGCTGGCCGACGAGATACTCGCTGTGCTGCCGAAGGGCAAGACGCTCATGATCTCACACCACCAGTATGGCGCGTACCAGTTCCCGAAGGAGAAGATACAAAACGTGCACGGCTTCACGTTCCAGCAGTACGGCCCGCAAAGCAAATGGTACGGATACAACATGTTCGTGCAAGGCTACAACGCCTTCATCAACTACGGCTACCCCAAGGAGAAGATCTACCTCTCCTACGGCACCACCACCTCCAACGGCTTCACCGACAGCGGCAGTTACGCCCGCGAGCCCATCGGCTACAGTTGGGGCCTGATAGGGAGCGACTACACGCCGGCCACCGATGGCTCCGTAGAGAGCGGCAAGTGGAACGGCAACACCTTCTACTTCTGCGGCCCAGTACAGGTCTATAACCGCGCCAAGTTCGTGCGCGACAACCAGGTCATGGGCCTCTTCTACTGGGACATCTGCAACGACCTCTCGCCCAGCAACGTTCACAGCCTGAATCGCAACGCGAACTATGCGCTCAATGCCAATGTGGACCCGCGTGCCGACGAAGTGGTGGTGAACCACCCCGTCCCCACCCCCGTGCGCACCGTCACCATCGACGAGAGCGGATACGCCGGCGACCCCTCTGCCATCTACGACATGCAAGGGCGCCGCGTGCAAACGCCAGGCAGCGGCATCTACATCGTAGGCGGCAAGAAGGTGATGTTCAAGTAAGAAGCCGAATAAACGCTATCGCCTAAGGATGAAACGCCAGCCACGCATCAACAGCGGACGTGCCGACAGACTGTATGTGCAACTGCTGGCGTGGCTCACCGCACGCACGCGCTACCGCTCAAAGCAATGCTCACAGCGCGATGCGGCGGAGGCATTGGGCATCTCGACCTACACGCTGTCCGCAGCCGTGTCACAAAGCACAGGCCGACACTACACCGACATCGTGAACACCCTGCGCCTGCGGGATGCCTGCGCCATGCTCTCCGACCCGAAGTTTGCCGAGATGACCGCCGAAGACATCGGACTCACTGTAGGCTTTGCCTCCCGTCAGGCATTTTATGTCGCATTCTCCCGCCATCACCATGTCACGCCGCAGCAATATCGCGAACTTCAATCCGAGGCATAGCGCCCCCCACCTCGTTATGCGGCTATTCACCTTGTTGGTGGCGGGGCTGTTCGCCGCTACTACGGCGGCACAACCCGTGGCAGACCTCTCACTGCAGCGCGTGCTGGCGGGAGCAGGCACACCATATTATTATACACGCGCACAGGACGTAGCATCAACAAGCCTCTTCCCTGAGAGTACGAGTGCGACGTCGGGGAGGCTGGGCGTGATTGTCAAGACAAAGGGCGACGCGCTACTTGGCTACGCAGCCACCCCCATAGGGCAAAACATCTACACGCTGCGCGTCACCGACGAAGAACTGCGGGCTCTGGCCGCCGACACCTCCCTCTGCCGCATCGCCGCATCGCCACGCCACCGACTGCTCACCGACCGCACACGACAAGCCACGGGGACAGACCGTGTGCTGACGGGCGAAGGGCTCGACGCACCATTCACGGGACGGGGCGTGATCATCGGGGTTATCGACGAAGGGTTTGAGTACCGCCACGCGGCATTCCTCGATGCGAACGCAGGCAGCCGCGTCAGGTACGTTTGGAACCGCCGCATCGAGGGCAGTCAGCCCACGGCGGATATTCCCGATGGTGGCGATGGCTATAACAACACGGGAGGACATGCCACCCATACGGCCTGCATCGCTGCCGGACGCAGCGCGGGCGGCAGCAACTTTTACGGTATGGCACCCGATGCCGAACTAATCTTCATCCCCTCCAACCTCGACAATGCCGAACTGCTCGAAGACGCGGCCTTTGTCAGCCGCGTGGCACGCGCCGAAGGCAAGCCGTGGATTCTCAACCTCAGTTTCGGATCGCACGACGGGCCGCACGATGGGCAAGACCTTTATAGTCGCACGATGGACAGCCTGCTGCTGGCCGACGGCGGCTTCCTCGTAGGAGCGATGGGCAACGAGGGCGGAAACAAATACCACGCCGCGGCCACCCTTTGCTCAGGCGAAGAACCCGCCCGCTTCCTGCTTACCCCAGGCGGCTCGGAGGTGATGCTCGAAGTGTGGGTGCAGGCCACCGACAGCCTGCGGCACGCCGTGATACGCCCCTTCGTGCTGCGCGACGGCAGCATCGACTACGACGGCATAGACTTCGGGACAGCATTTCTCGAAGAAGTCAATCCCGACAACCTGAAACAGCATGCCAGCCTCTACATGAGCCGCGGCGTGCTCTACAACTCCGGCGGATATCTGCCCGTGGGCATAGAAGTCACAGCCACCGATGCCGCCGACATCCCCGTGCACGCCTGGACCGACGAGGGATTCGGCATATTCTACACCCCCGACGCCCGCTTCGCCGCTGGCGACGACCAGTATCTCGTTTGCGAAGGCGGGGCCAGCGTGCCCTCTGCCATCGCCGTGGGAGCCTACACCGCTGGCAACACCACCGAGCGCCTCAACGGGAGCAGCGTCAGTTTCGCCACACGCTATCCCCTCGAACAGATTTGTCCCTTCTCCAACAGCGGGCCCTATCTCGGCAGCGGAGTGAAGCCCACCGTGGCGGCTCCAGGTGCCGTGGTGCGCGCTGCCGTGTCGAAAGCCGCCCCCGACTTCTCCGCACGCGGTTCAGCACTGGTGGAGGCACGCACCATAGACGGCGAGAAGTACTATTACGGCTACAAGTCCGGCACCTCGATGTCCGCGCCCGCCGTCAGCGGCATCCTCGCCCTCTGGCTCGAGGCCTGCCCCACCCTCTCCCGCACACAGTTGGAGGACATCCTGCGCACCACCAGCACCACCGAGGACGACGCCCTCCACTGGGGCTACGGACGGATTGACGCTTACGCCGGACTGAAAGCGGCTCTGCAATTCGCAGCGCAGAGCGGCATCGAACGCACGCAGCAGAGTGACTTCCCCGTAGCCCTGCACCGCACTGCCGACGGTTGGCACATACTGGCCTGCCGCGACACCGACGGCATCCGATGGCGCATACTCGACACGGCTGGCCGCACGCTCCGCCAAGGAACCGGCACCACCCTGAGCCAAAGCAACGACATCCTCGTACCGACCACAGGTCTGCCACAAGGCATCTATCTCCTGCACATCGTAGCCGGAGGCAAAGCAAAGACCAAGCGGTTTGCCGTCGGATGACGTCACCACACCGTGGCGCGCTGGCGAGGTCGTCGCGCAGCCCCTTATAACCTTATAACCTTATAACCTCACAACCTAACAACCTCAAAACCTATGGCACTCGAAAAAACCCTCGTACTCCTCAAGCCCGGCACCCTGCAGCGCGCGCTTGTAGGCGAAGTGATCAACCGTTTCGAACGCAAAGGACTGCGCATCGCAGGCCTCAAGATGATGCAACTCAGCGACGAGATTCTCTCTGAGCACTACGCGCACCTGGCCGACAAACCCTTCTTCCAACGTGTCAAGGACTCCATGATGGCCTGCCCCGTCGTGGCAATGTGCCTCGAAGGTGTGGACGCCATCGAGGTGGTTCGCACACTCGCCGGCACCACCAACGGACGCAAAGCCCCAGCCGGCACCATCCGAGGCGACTACTCCATGAGTTTCCAAGAAAACATCGTGCACGCCAGCGACGGCCCCGACACCGCCCGTGCCGAAATAGCCCGCTTCTTCCGCCCCGAAGAAATCTACGACTGGCTCCCCAACAACCACCCCGCCACCTACGCCAACGACGAGTGCGACTGACGCGGGCATAAACAGAGACTAAACCAGTCACCCAGCATATTTAGCCCCGACAGAGCGACAGGCCACAAAATCGTGTAATTAGATGTTGTGGCCTGCCGCCCGTCGGGGCTAATATGCAGCACGACGAATATAAGCCTCTGCCTAACTCCTCCCCCTTAACTCCCAAAAACATAAATAGAACACTTTTCCTTATTCGTAAAAAGGCGTAGCTTTGCAGACCAAAAACAAGGGTTACCACAAAAATGGTCAATAAGGTATGGTCTTCAAGAGAAAGCAATACATCAACAAACATATTTTTTGTGGCGAACAAAGGATTTCAACGCTATTATATCCAATCAGCATTTTCAATATCGAATGAGGCCAAGAAAATTCCAGAAGAAGCTTCGTTAAAAGCGTTGCGTGATGCATTCAAACGAATAATCATTGTGCGCGATGACATCATGCCATATCACAATGAGGAAGGCTTCTTGATAATAGGCCTATTTGATTTTCTCCTCAACAAGAATAGTTTGGAAATGTGACAAGAACAAGCATGTCAAGTCAGCAGCGGGGCGACATGCTATGATTGTCAAAAAGTCCATCTTGGTTATTTTGATAGCCTTCACTCCATGCAGCAAAGGAGTTTGCGCTATGCCCATCATCCTAAACAAGGAAGTATATCTTCCTAAGCGAGGAAGTATATCTTCCTAGGCGAGGAAGTATAACTTCCTGTTCCGAGGTAGGGGATTTCCTCATTATTAACATTGCAAGCGGGGCGCCCCAATGCCACAAGCGCTGACACATTCCCCTCCTCTTGAACAATGCGGCCCAATAGTTTTGATGTCAATCTTTACCGAACGACAGCCACGTTCCCTGTTTGCAAAGCCGCGCTTACAAAAGCGTAAGCACAGGCGGCGCGGGAGACAAAAAATGATGGAAAAAAACAAAGGAGGAAGGAAGACCATTTATTGACTTCTTTACTTTTGCGCTGTTTTTAGAAAAACATGCAATGCCCTGTGCGGCACCCTAAAGACCTAATTGCCCTCAACACCTCTACATAATAAGGATATGAAGAAAAAAGCCTCTTTCCCTGTCGCTCGTCTTGCAACGACGCGACGCTCCGCGTTTGGGGCCATGCTGGCCCTGTTAGCGACGCTGGTCCTGATGTTGGCAGCCACTCCTGCCAAGGCACAGCGCATCAGTCTGAAGACCAATGGCCTGGGCTGGCTCACGCTCTCGCCCAACGTAGGTGCCGAGTTTCGCCTGTCGCGCCACAACACCCTCAACTTGGAAGCCTCGGTGGGCTACCTCACCCTGGGCAAACGCCACCAGCGCCATGCCCTGTTCATTCCCGAGGTGCGCCACTGGTTCAGCGCACGCCCGCAGGCCCGTTGGTTCTGCGGAGCGATGTTGCTCGGCGGCGCCTATAAGGTGAAACTTTCCGACACGCCCCACAACGGCTTAGCATTAGGCATAGGCGTGACGGGCGGCTATAGTTTCGTGCTCGACCAGCGCTGGAGCCTGGAACTATCGGCGGGTGCGGGCTTCCTGCACCGCTCGGAGAAGCACAAGAACTACAACCAGTTAGCCCCGCTAAAGTTGGGCGTGAGCATTGTATATATTCTCAAGTAACTTATGTTAGAAGTTATGAAGGGGAGTTATTTCGGGGAAGTTATGAAAAGTAGTTATAAAGGGCCGTTACCTTGCTGCGTAGGGGTAATAATAGGAGGCAAAGAAGTATTGGCTTGATTTAACTCCCCTTCATAACTCCCGTTTTTAACTCCACATCATAACTTCAGAAACTTAAATCAAGTAAGTAGCGACAACCATGTTGATTCCCTCATTCCTCTTCAAATCCTCTGCCCAGGGCGTGTGGACGTCCCGTCTGCGAACAGCCCATTCGGTCTCCTTGTTCCGCCGCCTGCCTGCCGTTCTGCTTTTGGCGTGCCTTGCGCTGACGGCGAGCGCTCAGGTGCAGCGCATACGCGGCAGGGTGGTATCCAGCGTGGATGGCTCGCCCGTGTTCGGCGCCACCATTTTCGACATTAAGAGCAAAGCCAGCGCCACGCAGACTGCCGAGGACGGCAAATTTGTGGCCAGTATCGTAGGCAACACCTTCCGCGTGCAACTCATCGGTTGGGAGAGCAAAACCGTTAGGATCAAGGCTGGGCAGGACTCGATAGTAGTCAGCCTCACTCCCGTCGACGAACAAATCGGCGAGGCCGTCGTCACAGCAGAGAAGCCCAAGCGCGACAGCGTGATGGTGGAGCCCACGTTCCTCGAGGTGCACGGCCACTACCTGCGCATCCCGCCCACCGCCATCCGCGTGCCGGAGGAGCTGTTCAGTTCCAACAACCGCCTCGTGATGCAACCATTGGTGAGCAGCGAGGCCAACCGTGAGCGTATCTACATCCGCCCGATGGTCTTCGACGGACAGGAGTATAACACCACGCAGCGGCGCATGTACGACTTCGAACTTCAAGGGCGCGACCCGCTTGCCCCATACATCACGGTGCGCACCGACACGCTGCGCGAGAAAGGCACGAATCTGAAAAACAACGTGCTGATCTACGAGGAGGACTCCATCTGGGTGGAAGACCCCAACGACTATTTCACCTGCGACTTCTTCCTCGCCCTTGAGGACTATGTGAAGCTCGTGAAGACCGACTCGCAGCAGGTAGCACAAGGCACGGTGAACCCCCTGCGTTTCCTGGAGTTCGACTTCGATGCGATGAAACTCACCGATGCGAAATACTATCCCAGCCCCGAGACGCAGCCCCGTGCCGCCAAGGGCGATATGAACCTGCTCTTCGCCGTGGGTAAGAGCGACCTCGACCTCACCAACGAGCAAAACCGCCGCGAGTTTGACAAACTCAACGCTCAACTAGACAGCATCACACACCACCGCCACATCTCCCTGCAGTCGTTCACCATTCAAGGCACCGCCTCGCCCGATGGCACCTACGCCACGAACCAGCGTCTGGCCGACGCCCGCATGGCTGGCGCGCTGGGCTACATCGTGGGCCGCCTGGACAGCGACACGCGCGAGGGGCTTGAAGTGAGCAGCAGCGCACGCGTGGCTACGTGGAAAGAGGTGGCCACACTGCTCCGCGCCGACTCCCTGATGTCCGAAGCCGCAGCGATAGAATCCGTCGTGGCGCGCACCAGCAACCAAGACGCGCAGAGCCGCGAAATCCGCAAGTTGAGTTTCTATCCCCTGCTGCTCGACAAGTACCTTCCCCGTCTGCGTCGTGTGGAATACACGATGCAATACATCGTGCGTCGCCAACTCACGTTCGACGAAATCAAAGAAATGTACGGCGATGCCGTGGCGGCCAACGACCTCGGGGCGCTCTCACGCTTCGAATACTTCACCCTGTTCAGGGGCGAAGAGGACGATTCGCTGCGCGAGGTTGAACTCTGCCACGCCCTGGAAGCCTATCCCAAGTTCACCGTGGCGGCCTGCGACCTGGCAGAACTGCGCATCAACGCAGACCGACCCGATGCCACTGTGCTGGCAGACTTCGCGGGCAAGGACGCGCCGGCGGCCGTCAATGTGAACCATGTCATCGCCCTGCTCGACAAGCGCGAGTTCTGGACCGCCGACAGCATCGCCGCGTTCATCCCCGAGAGCGAGGAGTCGCACCTGATCAAAGCCGTGGTGGGACTACTCAATGGTTATGAAGAGGAGAACTACCAGACCGTGGCGGCCACCAGTCCGCTCAACCGAGTGGTATGCCTGCTGGCCGTGAAGCACAACAAGGAGGCCGAAGAAGCCGCCCGCTTGCTCCCCACCGACCAGGCACTGTCCCACTACCTGCTGGCCACCTGCCTGTGGCGCAACGAGAAGGTGGACGAGGCGCAGGACGAAATCCGAGAAGCCTTCCGCCTCGACCCGTCGCTGGAAGAAAAGGCCAAACTCGACGGAGACATCAACCGACTGCTCAACACCCTAAAGTAAGAAGAAAGACATGAGACTCTACAGATACATTCCCCTGTTCGCTCTGCTACTCCTGCCTGCCGCCAACCTCTCCGCCCAGGAGAGGGACAGCGCCGCCACGCAGTTCAATGCTCTTGACCACGTGCTGCAAGCCCCCGCCGTGGCCAAGCGCTACGAAAACAAGAAAGTGGGCGACCGCTTCTTCCTTGAGATCGGGGCGGGCGTGAACAACCTCTTCCTGCGTTCCTCGAAGACCAAAGTGGACTGGGGGCACATCGGCTATGAGGGAAACATCAGCCTGGGCGACTGGATCACGCCCGAGCATGGTGTGCGCGTGAGCCTCGGCGGTAAGATTCTGAGGCGCAAAGGCATCAAGAACCATGCAAAAGTCTACGGCCTGAGCGCGGACTACATGATGAACATCACCGCCATCGGCAGCCGCACCTATGCAGCACCGCACCGTTTCGAGCTGATCGGCACGGCGGGCTTCGACGTACTGCAGTCGCGCACGGGCGGCAAGACCAAGTGGGTGCCCGGCGTACACGTGGGACTGCGCGGGCAGGCTAACACCTCGTCCTATACCTATATATATATAGAGCCGCGCATCAGCGCCTATGGCGAGAATCTGCTGCACCGCAACAGTACCTATGGCTGGAGGCCGGCAGCAAGCATCACTGCCGGCATGGGCTACCGCCTCAATCCCGAAGAGCGCATTTACGGCGGCGATTTCAGCAACACGCGCCAGTTGCTCGACAACACGTTCCTTTCCTTCAGCGCCGGCCCCGCAGCCATCATCTCTAGCCGCCACAGCGTATGGAAGGAGCAGACCGGTGCCAGGGCCTTTGTCCATGTGGGCAAGTGGATCAGCCCCGAACACGGCGTACGCCTCGGACTGTCGCTGATGGAATATGCCTACCACGACAAGTATGCAAAAGGGCACGTCAAGGGCGGCGCACTGTCTGCCGACTACTTGCTCAACCTTCACAACGTCTTCGGAGGCTACAACCCCGACCGTCGCTTCTACTTCAACGCCCTGGCCGGCCTCAGCCTCAACTATCTGCAAACCGGCGAGGGGAAGAAATGGAAGCCCGGAGTGGGCGCAGGCCTGCAAGCCAACCTGCGCGTGGGCGACTTCACCACCCTCTTCCTCGAACCGCGTGTGGACGTCTATCCCAAGAGTTTTGCGGCTCATGCCTATTCCTGCAAACATGCCGACGTCGCCGCCAGCCTGCTCGCCGGCGTGATCTTGGGCCAGAGCGCCGACATGCACAACACCTACGAGCGCAACAAGGCATTCAAGCAGTCGGCTTGGTACGACCACGCCTTCATCGAGGCCGGAGCCGGACTTTCCGTGCTGCTGCGTAATTATTCCCTACACCACATTGGCTCCACCATCTCGCCCGACCTCCACATCGGTGTCGGCAAGTGGTTCTCGCCCGTCTCGGGTGTGCGCCTCAAGGCCGAGGCTGGACATGCCGAATGGAAAGGCGGAGCACGCTCCTTCCTGTCGATGGGAGCAGACTATATGTGGAACCTCACCAACGCCACCACGGGCTATCTGCCCGACCGCCGCTTCGAACTCATCGCACTGGCTGGCCTCAACCTGGCGTCCCACCGCAACGACGGACACATCTACCTTGGGGGTAACCTCGGTGTGAAAGGTGTGTGGCATGCATCACCTGTGGTGGGCTTCTACCTCGAGCCTATGCTCTTGGGCTACGACAATGCCTTGCTGCCCGGCACCACGGCTTCGTCGTTAAAGATCGACTTGCTCGCCCGCCTGCACGCCGGCCTTCAGTTCAACCTCAACGCCCACGACGGCAAGGCGGCAGAAGCCTACGACGCTGAGGACCAACGCACCTTCTACACCGCCTCAGTGGGTGGTACAGGACTGGCCATCGGCGCGAAACACCTGCGCAACGTGGGTGGACTGGTGCGTGCTGGTTTCGGACGTTGGTACAGCCCCGTATCGGCATGGCGCGTCACCATCGGTACAGAAGCGATCCGCCACAAGGAAGGGCGTCGTGCTCACTACAGCGGGCGTCTCACCGCCGGTGCCGACTACCTTTTCGACATCACCACCGCCACGCTTGGCGAGAACGAAGACCGCTCCGTCAGCGTCCGCGCGTTGGCTGGTGCCAACCTCGGCCTCCGCTACGAGTCGCTGGGGAGCCGCTTCTGCCCCGACCTGCACCTGGGCATGCAGTTCGCCTTGCGGATCGGCAAGGGATGGGAAGTATTTGCAGAGCCCGGGCTGGCTTACCTCGCCTATGCCAAAAGGCACGACAAGGCACGCCACCTGCTCCCCAGCCTGCAGGCAGGCTTCAACTACAGTTTCGTTCGTAGCGAGCGCTTGGCCGACCAGCACGCCGGCAAGCAGTTTGTAGAACTGGCAGGCGGCATCGGCGCGTGGTCGAACACCGTGGCCAAGGCACATCCCTTCGGGCGTAAGATCACATGGGCCGTCAGTGCAGCCTACGGACGCTTCGTGGGCGAGCATAGCGCCGTGCGTCTCGGCTACTCCCGCACCTTCGTCCACAAGCGCAACGAGCGCGGCAAGGGCAGCCAACTGGGTTCGCTGCACCTGGACTATATGCAAAGCCTGCTCCCCGACGACAGCGGCAAGTTCCACCTCCGCGCCGCTGCTGGCGTGAGCGTCAATGCCATGGAATACGATGGCTATACGCGTTGGGGCGCCGGGGTGAATCTCGGAGTACAAGCAGCCTACGGCCTCACCGAGCGCTGCGAACTCTTCGCCGAGCCCACCATCACCATCCTCACCCGTAGCCTCGTGCCCCACACCAAACACCCCGTCGAGGGCGAGGGCAAAGTCTTTGTCGGTACGCGCTACACGTTCTAAAGGGGTGTTCTATAAATTAGTGTTGAATGATTTTTTAGCGATTGTTGCTTAGATTTTGATTTAAGTTCGCAGCAGCATAGCGAGCTATGGTGCAAGAACTTAAAGCAAAAGATAACAACAAGCGCAAAAAAGCATCAAGCCGAATCCTAATCACAAAGAATA
>JAFSWM010000100.1 GCA_017444485.1 Bacteroidaceae bacterium
ACACGGAGTGACTTTAAAGTCACACGGATGTAGTTTAAACGAAGTCCGTTGAAGTTTTGCGCACCACCCCGATGCGCTTTTTCGTAACCCGCCTGCAATGATTCCTTGACCTTTGTAGAAAGGGCGAGAACGGACCTTTGCAGACGTGCTGCCTTGTTGCCGCCGTGTAGGGAGGGCATAGAAATCAAAAAATGGGTTAAAATCTGCACTAACGTGGCAGAAATTGCGTCTGCAAGCCTATTTTCGGCTTGAGTTTGCGAAATTTTTCGTACTTTTGTGCGCTTTTAAAGCGCAACAACCGCTCATTGCAAAATCAAACCCAATATAATGGCATTAGACGACAGAATTATCAACGTCAATATTGAGGAGGAAATGCGTTCCTCCTACATTGACTACTCCATGTCTGTGATTGTGGCGCGTGCTTTGCCCGACGTGCGCGACGGCTTTAAGCCGGTGCACCGCCGCATCCTCTATGGCATGGACCAAATCGGCAACACACACGACAAACCCACCAAGAAGAGCGCACGCATCGTGGGTGAGGTGCTCGGTAAGTACCACCCCCACGGCGACAGCAGTGTTTATGGCGCCTTGGTACGCATGGCGCAAGACTGGAATATGCGCTACACGCTCGTAGATGGGCAGGGCAACTTCGGCTCGATGGACGGCGACAG
The DNA here is from genome assembly GCA_017444485.1 of Bacteroidaceae bacterium. Taxonomy (GTDB): domain Bacteria; phylum Bacteroidota; class Bacteroidia; order Bacteroidales; family Bacteroidaceae; genus Alloprevotella. The sequence goes on from JAFSWM010000100.1 coordinate 672, forward strand.
CGCTGCTGCGATGCGATACACCGAGGCACGCCTCTCCCTGCTCGGCGAAGCGATGATGCAGGACCTCGATAAGGAGACCGTCGATATGCAAAACAACTTCGACGACACCCTGACCGAGCCCACCGTGATGCCTACGCGTATCCCCAACCTGTTGGTGAATGGTGCCAGCGGTATCGCCGTCGGTATGGCCACCAATATCCCCACGCACAACCTCTCCGAGGTCATCGACGGCTGCGTGGCCTATATCGACAACCCCGACATCGACGTGGCCGGCCTGATGGAGTATGTCAAGGCCCCCGACTTCCCCACTGGGGCCTACATCATGGGCATGCAGGGCGTGCGCGACGCATACGAGACCGGACGCGGACGCATCGTCATTCGCGCCAAGACCGAGATAGAAACCACGCCGACGCATGACAAAATCGTGGTTAGCGAGGTGCCCTATGGCGTGAACAAGGCCGAACTGATCCATCACATCGCGCAACTCGTGGGCGAGAAGAAACTCGACGGTATCTCCAACGTGAACGACGAGAGCGACCGCGAGGGCTTGCGTATCGTGATTGACGTGAAGCGCGATGCCAACGCCGGTGTGGTGCTCAACAAGCTCTTCAAAATGACGGCCCTGCAGAGCAGTTTCAGCGTGAACTGCATCGCGCTGGTGCACGGCAGGCCCAAACTCCTCACGCTGCGCGACTGCATCGGCAACTTCGTGGAGCACCGCCACGACGTGACCATCCGTCGCACCAAGTACGATCTGCGCAAGGCACAGGAACGCGCCCACATTCTCGACGCGCTCATCGTGGCCAGCGACAACATCGACGAGGTGGTGCGCCTCATACGCTCCTCGCGCACCCCGCAGGAGGCGCAGGAACGCCTCATGGCGCGCTTCGGCTTCGACGACGTGCAGGCCAAGGCCATTGTGGATATGCGCCTCGCCCAACTCACCGGACTGCAGCAGGAGAAACTGCACCAGGAATACGAAGAACTGGAGCGCAAAATCGCCTTCTACAACAGCATCCTCACCGACGACAGCGTCTGCCGCCAAGTGATGAAGGACGACCTGCTCGAAGTGAAGGAGAAATACGGCGACGCCCGTCGCTCCGAGATACTCATGAGCGCCGAGGAGTTCAATCCCGAAGACTTCTACGCCGACGACGAGATGGTCATCACCCTCTCCAACCTCGGATACATCAAGCGCACTCCGCTCTCCGAATATCGCCAGCAGGCACGTGGCGGAATGGGTAGCCGCGGCAGTTCGTCGCGCGACGGTGACTTCATTGAGCATCTCTATCATGCCACGATGCACAACACGTTGCTCATCTTCACCACCCGTGGCCGTTGCTATTGGCTCAAGGTCTATGACATACCGGAAGGCAACAAGCAATCGAAAGGCCGCGCCATACAGAACCTGCTGCAGATAGAGCCTGGCGACAGCGTCAGCGCATGCCTGCAGATCCGCAAACTTGGTGACGCTGAGTTCTGCCTGAGCCATTACGTCTGCTTCGCCACTCGTCTCGGCCTGGTCAAGAAGACGTGCCTCGCAGCCTATGCCCGTCCGCGCGCCAACGGCATCAATGCCATCAAGATACGCCCCGAGGACGAGGTGGTCAGTGTGATCCTCACCAACGGCGAGAACGAGATTGTCCTTGCCACACGCTACGGCCAAGCCATACGCTTCAACGAGCGCCACGTGCGCAACATGGGACGTATGAGTACGGGCGTGCGCGGCATCAGGCTCTCTGGCCCTGCCGACGACGCCGTGGTAGGTATGATTGCCGTGAATCACCCCGAAAGCGAGACTATCCTCGTGGTGAGCGAAAATGGCTACGGCAAGCGCAGCAGCGTGGAGGAATACCGCGTCACCAACCGTGGCGGCAAGGGCGTGCGCACGCTCAACGTCACCGAGAAGACCGGCAAGGTGGTGGCCATCCATGTGGTCATCGACAGCATCGACCTGATGATTATCAACAAGAGCGGCATCGCCCTGCGCATGCATGTGGACGACATCCGCCCCAGCGGACGTGCCACACAGGGCGTGCGCGTCATCAACCTCGAGAAGCGTGGCGACACCATCAGTCGCGTGTGCCCCGTAGGGCGTGACGACGAGCCGGATCCTGCAGCCGAGGATATCAACGCCGAAAGTCCTGCTCCAGACACTACCGATACACCTGCAGAAACAGCCCCCGCTGCGTCGGAGGGCGAACCCGAAGATAACGCAAACCTATTCAACACCAATCCTGCCGAACCCACGCTCTTCTAATACGGAGAAGCGTAGGGCAGACACCCCATTGGACACAAACAAACCCGCTATGAAAAAGCATTTGCTTACCCTCGCGCTGGCCGTCACCGCACTGACGGCAAACGCACAGAATTCGGCCATCTACAAGGTGGACGAACTCATTGAGAAAGGCGACTTTGCCGCCGCCGCCGCGCTCTGCGACGAAGCGCTGGCCAACCCCAAGACGACTAAGTTCCAGGAGTTCTACAACAAGGCCGGACAGATCCAGATCCAGACCTTCACCCCCGAACTGCTCAAGGCCACACAGAGCATTCCTTTCGACACGCTCGCCTTCTGCACGGGCATAGACCGCGCCGTGAACTACTACACCAAGAGTTATGAGGCCACACAAGGCGTGGACGCCAAGGGAAAACCTGTGAAGTGGGACAAGAAGATAGCCGAAGACACGCAGAACCGCCTGCTGGCCATGGTGGATTTCTACAACTACGCCGCCATGTTCAGTTATGCCAACGGCGACAAGGCCCGTGCGCTCGACTATTTCCAGAAGTATGTGGACTATCCGCAGAACCCCGCCTTCAGCCAGGCCGTTCGCGACTCGCTCAACACCATCAACCGCGAGAACTATGCCCAGACGCGCTACAACCTCTGCATGCTCTACTACGAGGGCAAGAACTGGGATGCCCTGCTTGCCAATGCCCCCGCTGCCCTGCAGGACCACTATAACAACCACGACATCTACGTGGCAGTGGCCGGCGCTTACCTCGCACAGGGCGACAGTGCCAACTGGGAGAAAACCCTTGTTGATGCCGCCACCATCGAAGGCGATGAGGGCTTCTTCAACGAACTCATCGTTCACTACGCCAACAGCCACCAGACCGATAAGGCCGTGGCTATGGTGAACGACCTCGTAGCCAAACACCCCGAAGACGCGAAGTCGTGGTTCATGAAAGGCTGCGTGGAGAGCGACCTGCTCAACGACATCGAAGCAGCACGCAAATCCTATTCACGGAGTCTTGAGATCGATCCCTCCTACACCCAGGCCTACATCAACATGGGCACCACGTTCTACAACGAAATCGCTGCCCGCACCGAGAACCACGAGTTCGACCACTTCAATCGCGGCTATTACAACCACGACACCAAGGATGCCTTCATGGCTGAGACTCGCGCGATACAGGCCATCTATCAGCAGGCCTGCGACTACCTCGAGAAGGCTCGTGCCTCTGCTCCCGACAAACCCGAACTCTGGGGCCGTCGCCTGCAGCGCGTGTACAACCACATGCGCATCGTCTACGAAAACCTTGACGACAAGGCCACTGCCGAGCAGTACCAGGCCAAGTACGACGAGGTGGGCAAATTCTTCGAATAAGCCCGCACCCGCTCTCACAACCCTCACGCGAAGACACGCTGCCCGCGCAATACTCCCATTGCCGCGCTTCGTGCCTTCGCGTAAGGCTGTCTGAAAACCACACCCAAACACCGACGTATTGAGAACACCGCTCTTCATACTCCTGCTCTTCGCCACGCTGACCGCTGCGGCACAGAAACCCGTGTCGCCGAGGAAGGCCTATAAGCCCATACGCACCGCCCTCAAGGCGAAGAAGCCCGCCGATGCGCTGGCCACAATCCGCAAACTCGCTGCCGACACCACCTACAACAGCGACCCGCGGCTCTATGCCTTCGGTGTGGAGGCACAACTCCTCTTGTGCGAGGGCTTTAACGAGAAACTCTATCTGGGACAAAAGATCGACACGGCCCAGTTCTTCACGGCCAACTACGACCTCTGCCTCTTCATCCTGCAATGCGACACCGCCGAGCAGCGCCGCATCGCAGCGGCAGCCGACAGTGCCGCACCGCGAAAGGCCACGCCCACCGACGTCTACCGCCGTCAGCATAGGCCTCTGCTCAAGCAGTATTACCCCAACCTCAGTGCTGCAGGGCGTTTCCATTACCGCAAACGCCAATTCGCCGAGGCGCGTAAGTATTTCGCCATGTGCTTCGCCCTGCCCGAGCATCCGCTGTGGGGATCAGACACTGCCGTCACTGCCACACCCGCCTATCGCGACAACATCTATCTTGACTTCCGAGCCATGTACGAGTTGAAGCAGTACGACGAGATGCCCGCACGCACCGAACAGTTGCTCGCCGACTCCGTGCTGCACGGTCAGGTGCTTGATATGCTTGTCACTGCCGCAAATGGCAGGGGCGACAGCACCGCTTATTTCGCGCTGGTGGAGCAAGGGTTGAGAGAGGATCCCGCCCGCCTTGATTATTTTGCGGCACTGGCCAACAGATACACCGGTTCGGGGAATTATGCGGCGGCAGTGGCGCTGGCCGACACGCTCCTGGCCCACGACCCCATGAATCCGTATTTCCTCATCTGCCGCTCCCTTTCCTTGTTCAAACTCGGACGCTTAGAGGAGAGCGTCATTGCTGCCGAGCGGCTCGTTGCCATCGACAGCACGGCGGCTATTGGGTACTACATACTGGGTTACAACCTGGTGGACCGCGCCGAAAAGGTACAGTTCCCGCGTCAGACGCGAAGCCCGCTCTACCAGTCGGCCAAGCAACGCCAAACCGAACTATTCACCGAGGCGAGAACGTATGTGGAACGCCTCAGGGAATTAGCCCCTGACGAACCCGACCTGTGGGCGCCCCTACTTTATAAAATCTATCTCAACCTGAACCTCGGCAAAGAGTTCGAAGAAATAGAACGATTGCTTGCCCACTGACGCCGTGACGTTGCGCTGTTGCGGCATATCCCCCGACATCTGATGAACAACAAAGATAATCCCTTCTTTTCCAACCCCGCCACCCCGCACGCCACTTTTCCTTTCGGGGAGATCACTCCTGCCCACCTCGAAGAGGCCATACTTCGGGGGATGGACGAGGAGCGGAGCGAGGTGGAGCGTATCGCCACATGCCCCGACGCACCCACTTTCGAGAACACCATCGTAGCGTTGGAACATAGCGGGCAGTTGCTCCGACAAGCCGATACCGTATTGGGCAACCTCTTCAGTGCCTGTACCAACGACGCGATCGACGACCTGTGTGAGCGTATGTCGCCCGTCATGGCGCGCCACCACACTGAACTGGCCCTTGACGCACGCGTCTTTCAGCGCGTGAAGGCCGTACATGACGCTGGGTCATTGGACGATGAAGAGGACGCGATGTTGCTTCGTGAAACCTACGAAGGGTATGTCCGTGCCGGCGCCTTGCTCGACGACACCGGCAAGGCACGCCTCAAAGCCATCAATGAGGAACTGGCGCAACTCACTATGCGCTTCTCACAGAACCGCCTCAAGGCGACCAACGCTTATGCCATGTGGCTCAAGGAGGACAATCTCGAAGGCCTGCCCGACGACGTGAAAGCACGCGCAGCCGAGGCGGCACGACAGAAGGGACGCGAGGGGTGGCTCTTCACACTCGCCGCACCAAGTTACGGGCCCTTTATGATGTACAGCCGTCGGAGCGACTTGCGTGAGCAAATGTATATGGCCTATCAGACGCTCTGTGTGGCCGAAGGTCCTACGTGCAACCTCGACATCGTGCCGCGTCTGGTCAATCTGCGCCTGGAGCGAGCCCGTTTGCTGGGCTACAAGAACCACGCCGAGTACGCGCTGGCACGCCGTATGGCTGCACGTCCCGCTGCCGTCTATGGCCTGCTCAACAGCCTCATCGAGGGCTACAGACCTGCCGCCGAGACCGAACTTGCCGACATCCGCGACAAAGCACGACGCATGGAGGGCGAGGGCTTTGAACTGAAGCCGTGGGACTTCGCCTACTACTCGCGCGAACTGAAGCAGGAGCGTTTCGACCTCGACCCCGAGATGCTGCGACCTTACTTTGAACTCTCGCGCGTCAAACAGGGCGTTTTCGGATTGGCGCAACGGCTCTACGGCATACGCCTGCAACGAAACGAAAAGATTCCCGTATATCACCCCGATGTTGAGGCTTACGATGTATTCGACACCGACGGCACGTTCCTGGCGGTGTTCTACTACGACCCCTTCCCGCGCGCCAACAAGCAGAGCGGCGCCTGGATGACTGTTTATCAGGACCAATACCGCGATGCGAACGGCGACCACAGACCGCAGGTGGCTGTGGTGACCAACTTCACACCACCGGCAGCCGGCAAGCCATCGTTGCTCACGCTGAGTGAGGTAGAGACCTTGTTGCACGAGTTTGGCCATGCCCTTCATGGCATCTTTGCTGCCACGCGCTATGCTTCGCTGAGCGGCACCAATGTCTATTGGGACTTCGTGGAACTTCCCTCGCAGTTCATGGAGAACTACGCCGTGGAGCCCGAATTCCTCAACACCTTTGCCCGTCATCACGTGACTGGCGAACCTATCCCCGCCGACTTGGTGGAACGCATTCGCGCCGCCCGCAACTTCGGTGTGGCCTACGCCTGCATTCGCCAGGTGTCGTTCGGCCTGCTGGATATGGCTTGGTACGACCGCACAGAGCCTTTTCCCGAGGATGCTGACACCAAGCGTTCCGTTCAGGCGTTTGAGGCCAAAGCATGGGCGCCGGCACAACTGCTGCCGCCGCCCGAGGGCTGTTGTATGACCGCCCAGTTCTCGCACATCATGACAGGCGGCTACAGCGCAGGCTACTACAGTTACAAGTGGGCTGAGGTGCTCGATGCCGATGCGTTTGCTGCGTTTCGCGAGGAGGGATTGTTCAATCCCCAGACCGCAAAGCGCTTCCGCGACTGTGTGCTCTCGAAGGGCGGCACGCGCCATCCCGCCGAACTCTATCGCGCATTCCGTGGCCAAGATCCCACGATCGAAGCCCTGATGCGCCGTGACGGTATCTTGCCGGCAACCTGACTTGCTCACAACGCCCGCAAAAAGCCACACCTATCGTCTTACCAACTTTTCCATCCCTTTCCTATATTATAGAATATGGACAAAGCCCGACTCCTGGACATACGCTACCTCCGCATGGCGCGCATATGGGCCGAAAACTCCTATTGCAACCGTCGCAAGGTGGGGGCGCTCATCGTGAAGGACAAGATGATTATCTCCGACGGCTACAACGGCACACCGAGTGGCTTTGAAAACGTGTGCGAGGACGAGCAGGGACTCACCAAGCCCTATGTGCTTCACGCCGAGGCAAACGCCATCACCAAGATAGCCCGCTCAGGCAATAACAGCGACGGGTCAACGCTCTACGTCACCGATGCCCCGTGCATAGAGTGCGCGAAACTGATCATACAATCCGGAATACGGCGCGTCGTTTACGAGCGTGAGTATCGCCTCACCGAAGGCCTTGACCTCATGAAGCGTGCAGGGATAGAAGTAGTACATATTCCTACTGAAGAACACAGCAATGAACCGGCAAAACAATAAATACGTCCCGCTAATGGTGGCCGTGGGCATCGTCGTAGGGATACTCATTGGTAGTTTCTACGCCAATCACTTTTCCGGCAACAAGGTGGGGGTGTTCACTTCAAGTAGCAACAAGATCAACGACCTGTTGCGCCTGGTGGACGACTACTACGTGGATACCGTGGACATTGGCGCCCTGGTGGAGAAGTCCATCCCCAAGATTTTGCAGGAACTCGACCCCCATAGCACCTATACCGGCCCGAAGGAGGCCGAGGCCGCCATGCAGGGACTCAAAGGGAGTTTCAGCGGCATCGGTGTGCGCTTCACCATCTCCGACGACACGGTGTGCATCGTGCGTGTCATTGAGGGCGGGCCGTCAGAGCGGGCAGGCTTGCAGGCAGGCGACCGTATCATCGCGGTGGACGGACGTGCCTACACGGGCGAGAAGGTGAACAACGACACCACGATGGCGCTGCTCAAGGGACCAAAAGACACCAAGGTGGCCCTGACCTTGTGGCGACCGCTCGAGGCGCGGCGTATCAAGGCCACCGTGACACGCGGCGACGTGCCGCTGAAGAGCGTGGACGCGGCCTATATGCTCGATGACGCTACGGCCTATATCCGTGTGGGCAACTTTGCAGAGACCACCTATCGCGAGTTCCTCGTGGCCATGGCCACCTTGCGCAAGGACGGCATGAAGAGCCTCATCATCGACCTGCGCGGCAATTTCGGTGGTTATATGTCGCCCGCGGTGCAGATCGCCAATGAGTTCTTGCCCAAGAAGAAACTGATAGTCTATACGCAAGGGCGCACCATGCCCCGCGAGGATTACCACAGCGACGGGCGTGGCTCCTTCACCACTCTGCCGCTCGTGGTGCTGGTGGACGAGACGTCGGCCTCGGCCAGCGAGATACTTGCCGGTGCGCTTCAAGACAACGATAGGGCGACCATCGTGGGGCGGCGCACCTTCGGAAAAGGCTTGGTGCAAGTGCCGATAGAGTTCAACGACGGCTCGATGGTGCGTCTCACCAAGGCGCGCTACTACACGCCCTCTGGCCGTTGCGTGCAAAAGCCCTACACCCCAGGCGACGAGGAGGATTATGAGAAAGACCTGGTGCTGCGCGAGGTAAGCGGCGAATACTATTCCCCCGACTCTATCCGCCACAGCGAGGAGACGTTCTCCACCGTTGGCGGACGCACCGTGTATGGCGGTGGCGGCATTATTCCCGAAATCTTCACCCCGCGCGACACCACAGCGTTCACCCCCTATCTGCGCGAAGCCGTGATGCTCGGGCTCACAGGGCGCTTCGCCTTTAAGTATGTGGACAGCCGTCGCCGTGAGTTCGCACGCTTCAACTCTTCCGACGACCTGCTCCGCCACATCTCGCCCCAGGCGTTGCTCAACCAGTTTGTGGCCTTTGCCGAAGCCGATTCCCTGCCCGCCAATACGAACCATATCGCCCGCAGTCGCGACTTGTTGCTGCAATACCTCACCAGCGGCATCCTGAACGACCTTTACGACACCCAGGAAGCCGTGCGCTTCGTGAACAGCAACGACCCCGCCGTGCGTCGTGCCCTCGAAGTGATCAGGGAAGGCCGCGCCTTCCCGTTGGAGGGCGAGACGAAGAAGGCCGCGGCGCAGGCGCAATTCCCCGCTGCGGTTTCCTATTCCCGCTGGTCTGCTATGGGGTGGGGCGCGATGGCATCTCTTCCCACGGTATCCTATTACGCTCCGTGGCAACAGCCGCTGGCAGTGTGTTTCTACAAGCAACGATGGACAAAACCGCATTGCGCAGGCACATACGTGCGTTGATTCGCCAGCAGTCTCCCGAAGCCCTCAAGGCATGGTCGCAGCAGTTGGCGGTGGCACTGGAAGCACATCCCTGGTTCTCGAAGGCGCGTAGCGTGATGTTGTTCGCAGCCTTACCCGACGAGCCGCAGACGCACTCCCTCCTGCAACGACACGCTCGGGCCAAGCACCTGTTTCTGCCTGCCGTGGTGGGCGACGAGATTGAGGTGCGGCGCTTTCGCAGCGCGCAGGATTTACGCCGTGGCGCCTTCGGTATAGAAGAGCCCGTGGGAGAACCGCTCGCACGGCTTGCGGAAATCGACCTGATTGTAGTGCCTGGTGTGGCTTTTGATAGTGAGGGGCGGCGCTTGGGGCGCGGAAAAGGCTATTACGACCGCCTATTGGCAAGTCCCGACCTGCGAGCCCGCTTGTTGGGCTATGCCTTCCCTTTCCAAATAGTGGACCGCGTCCCCGTGGATGAACACGACGTGAGGATGCATGGCGTGGTTCGTGTATAGCCTGTCGTAGTACGTCCTCTCGCCGTTGCTAAGGCTATTCGGCGAGACAGATTTTCCCTTTTTTGAAAATGATACGCTCTTCATCGAAAAGCCTGCGCATGGCTTTGCGATGGGCTGCTTCTTCATACCCGGGCAGACGCAGGCTGGAGGGTGGGAGAGGGCCGTGTTCACGAAGTTCTTGAAGGATATGGGCGGCTAGTCGTTCGTAACTTTTTCCCCGTTTCTGCTCCAAGCAAACGTCGCAATGGCCGCAAGGTTCGCTGTCGGTCTCGCCGAAATAGGCCAACAGATATTGGCTGTGGCAGCGGCTGGTGTCGAGCGTGTAGTCCAACATCGCCTCGGCGCGTTGCTTGGCTCCCTCGCGCCTGTCTTCAAGCACCGAAGCGGGTATCTCTACTTGGTCTGTCTCCACGCGGCGACGGAGGAACGTGATGAACGGCAGGTGCTTGCGCGGCACATAGTTGAGGATGCGTTGGCGGGTGAGGGCCTTGAGCGTTTCGTAAACCTCATCGGGCGTGGTGAAGGCACGCTCCGCGATGTCTTTCTCGTAGATCTGCGCATACTGGCTGAATACGCCCGTGGTGGTGCGGAGAATGGCCTGGATGATACGCTCGGCCACGCCTGGCAGTGAGTGAATGCGGTAGAGTTCGTCGCGTTCGGTCAAGAAAATCACGCGCGACGTGGCCGAGTCTTCTTCGCGATAGTGGATGTAGCCCGCTTGCGTGAGCACGTTGAGCGCACCGGTGACCGTGGTGGGAAACATGTGGAACGCGCGGCAGAAGCGGCTGACGTCGAACTCGTACGTCACGTTTAACCCGTCGCCCACGGCCAGTTGGTAGAACGATCCGAGGCATTCGTAAACGCGACGTATGTATGGGGCGTCGGGATATTCGTCGGCCAGCCGCCGCGTGAGCGTGCGGCGGTCGGCACGTTGGCTGAGGCATACGGCATAGGCTGTCGCGCCGTCGCGCCCCGCACGTCCAGCCTCTTGGAAGTAGGCCTCAATGCAGTCAGGCAGGTCGGCATGGATGACCAGGCGCACGTCGGGCTTGTCAATGCCCATACCGAAAGCGTTGGTGGCCACGATGACACGGAAATCGCCCTCGGTCCACATGCGTTGCCGCGTGTCCTTGTCGAGCGGCGTGAGTCCGGCGTGGTGATATACGGCGCTGTGTCCGAGACTCACCAGTTTGGAGGCCAGATCCTGCGCCCCGTTTCGGCTTCGTGTGTAAACGATGGCGCTTCCCTCCACGCTGCGCAGGATATGGTCGATCTCGCCGATGACGTCCTCTGTGGGGCGCACCACATAGCGCAGGTTGCTGCGAGCGAAACTCATCGTGAAGCGGCGGAAGCCATTGCCCGTCGCGTCGTTGGCGATATCGGGGCGTCGCAGGCGGAACTCAATGTCGTCGGCCACCGCGGGGGTGGCTGTGGCGGTCAATGCCAACAGGGGGACGTCGGGCAGGCGTTTGCGCAGTTCCCCGATGCGTAGGTAGGAAGGGCGGAAGTCATAGCCCCATTGCGAGATGCAGTGTGCCTCGTCCACCGCGAGCAGGCACACGTTCATGCGACTGACTTTGTCAAGGAATAGTTCCGTCTCCAGTCGCTCAGGCGAAACATAGAGAAACTTGGTGTTGCCGAGGATGCAGTTATCGAGCAGGCGCAGCATCTCGCTGTGCGGCTGCCCGACGTGTATGGCCGCGGCTTGAATGCCACGCGAACGCAGGTTGTCCACCTGGTCTTTCATCAAGGCGATGAGCGGAGTGACCACGATGCACACACCCTCGGCAGCAAGCGCCGGCACTTGGAACGTGAGGCTCTTGCCACCGCCGGTGGGCATCAGGCCCAGCGTGTCGTGGCCAGAAGCCACGCTCGCGATGATTTCAGATTGAATGCCACGAAAGGAAGGGTAGCCCCAATAGCGGCGGAGGATGGTGAGGAAGCGTTCCACGTGATAGACTTTACCCTGAGGCAGGCCGTCATTCCCTCGGCCTGATGTCCTCAATCTGCAACTGCACTTCGCCGCGCTTATGGGAATTCTCCTCCACGGTATAACAGATGTCGAAGGCTCGCTTCGTCTTGATGTAGCGCGCTTGCGAACTTTGCCCGAAGGCGATGCCGCCAATCACTTTGCTGCTGCCTTCGCCCACCAGTTCGAGTTTGATGTGCTCCTGACCACGTCCCACTACCTTGCTCGTGCCGTAGTCGTACACGCTGTGGGTGCAGAACACGGGCTTCTCGTTTCCAGGACCGAAGGGGGCGAAGCGGGATAACTGCTGATAGAACTTGAAACTGACATCGCTGAGCTCAAGCAGCCCGTTCACTTCAAGCGTGGCTTGCACCTGTTCCTCGGAGATGTGTTCGTCTATATATTTAAGGAAGCGGCGGCGAAACTCAGGAACGTTCTCCGAACGCATGGTCATACCGGCGGCATAGGTGTGGCCGCCAAAGTTTTGGAGCAGGTCTTCGCAACTCTGCACGGCGGAGTACACGTCAAAACCGCCCACACTGCGTGCCGAGCCGGTGGCGTAGCCGTTGTTCTCGGTGAGCACCACGGCGGGCTTGTGGAACTGTTCCACAAGGCGTGAGGCCACGATGCCGATGACGCCTTTGTGCCACTGGCTGCCCACGATGGCAATGCCGCTGTGGCTCTCCGCGCCCTCTTGCTGACGCACCACGGTGACGGCCTCCTCGGTCATCTGCTTGTCGAGTTCCTTGCGTTGCTCGTTGTAGAGGTTGATGCTCTCCGCCTGTTGCCTGGCCGCTACATAGTCTTCCTCCACCAGCAACCGTGCGGCCTCGCGTCCGTTTTGCACGCGCCCCGAGGCGTTGATGCGTGGCCCTATCTTGAAGATGATGTCGCTCATGGTCAGTTCCTTGTCGCTCAGCCCGCATACCTCAATGATGGCTTGCAGTCCGGTGCTCGGCTCTGCGTTGAGGCGGTGCAGTCCGGCATGCGCAAGTACGCGGTTCTCTCCCGTCACTGGCACGATGTCGGAGGCAATGCTCACTGCGCACAGGTCGAGCACGCACGCTAGTTCGTTGAAAGCGATGCCGCGTGCTTGTGCGAAGGCCTGCATGAACTTGAAGCCCACGCCACAGCCGCACAGGTGTTCGTAGGGATAGGTGTTGTCCGCACGTTTGGGGTTGAGAATGGCCACGGCGTCGGGCAGCACGGGGTCGGGAACGTGGTGGTCGCAGATGATCACGTCGATGCCTTGCGACTTGGCGTAAGCCACCTCTTCCACAGCCTTGATGCCGCAGTCGAGCACGATGATGAGCCGCACCCCCGTGCCCGAGGCGAAGTCAATGCCTTTCGAGCCTATGCCGTAGCCCTCGTCGTAGCGGTCGGGGATGTAGTAATCAATGTTGTCGTAGCGCTTGCGGAGGAATTTGTAAACCAGTGCCACCGCCGTCACGCCGTCCACGTCGTAGTCGCCAAAGACCATGATTTTCTCGTGTCGGTCTATGGCCTCGCTGAGTCGCTGCACGGCCTTTCCCATGTCGTTCATCAGCATGGGCGAGTGCAGGTCAGTGAGTTTGGGACGGAAGAATTTGCGTGCCGCCGCTTCTTCGGTAATACCGCGGTCTACGAGCAGTTTGCCCAGCACGGGATGAATGCCCAGGGCTGCAGCGAGTTTGGCCGCTGTGCCCACCTCTGCCTCATCAGGGGTGTTGTAGTTCCATTGGAAAACCATTGTCGTTTGCTTTTGTGCGCAAAATTACAAAAATAGCCACCGCTACAGCCCTTTTGTAGGCTGAAATTCGTACTTTCGCACCGTCTATTATGAAACCTCAGAACCTCGAAACCAAGTCCCGCGCAGAACGCTGCGTGCTCGTTGCGCTCAGCACACGCACCCAGGACGAGCGTAAGACCATAGAATATCTCGACGAGTTGGAGTTCCTGGCTCGAACCGCTGGAGCGGAATGTGCGGCGCGTTTCACGCAGAAGGCCGACGGCCCGAGCAGCGTCACCTACGTGGGAAGCGGAAAGTTGCAGGAGATACGCGACTATATTGACCGCTGTGCCGATATGGACAACTCCGTCGACCTCGCCATCTTCGACGACGAACTCTCGGCCAAGCAGTTGCAGAACATTGAGAAGGCCCTCGGTGTGCGAGTCCTCGATCGCACGTCGCTCATCCTTGATATATTCGCCATGCGTGCCCGTACCGCCAGCGCCAAGACGCAGGTGGAACTGGCGCAGAACCAATATATGCTTCCCCGTTTGCGTCGCATGTGGACGCACCTCGAGCGTCAAGGTGGCGGCTCGGGCGGCGGGGGCGGCAAAGGCATGGTGGGGCTTCGCGGCCCGGGCGAGACGCAACTCGAAATGGACCGCCGCATCATCCTTTCGCGCATGGCGTTGCTCAAGCGTCGCCTTGCCGAGATCGACAAGCAGAAAACCACGCAGCGACAGGGTAGGGGACGGCTCATCCGCGTGGCGCTTGTAGGCTATACCAACGTGGGCAAGAGCACACTCATCAATCTGCTCTCGGGCAGCGACGTCTTTGCCGAAAACAAACTCTTTGCTACGCTCGACACCACCGTCAGGAAAATCATCGTAGAGAACCTGCCGTTCCTGCTCAGCGACACCGTGGGCTTCATTCGCAAGTTGCCCACCGAACTGGTGAGCTCGTTCAAGAGCACGCTCGACGAGGTACGCGAGGCCGACCTCTTGCTCCACATCGTCGATGTGTCGCACCCCGACTTTGAGGAGCAGATTGAAGTGGTGACGCGCACGCTTGCCGACCTCGGCTGTGCCGACAGCCCCGTCATCACGGTGTTCAACAAGATCGACGCCTACCGCTGGGTGGAGAAGGAGGCCGATGACCTTACGCCCCCCGGTCGCGAAAACATCTCCTTGAGCGAACTGCAACGAACGTGGATGGCGCGCCTTGGCGACGACACCCTTTTCATCAGCGCCCGCGAGCGCACTGGCATTGAGGACCTGCGTGCCATGCTCTATCGCCGTGTGCGCCAGTTGCACGTACAGAAATACCCCTCCAACGACTTCCTCTTCAACCGCTACGACGCCGAGGGCAACGCGCTCTGACTCACACGTCCGCACCTCGGCGGCCATTCTTTTTCCATACAATCCTGAAACCACTGAGATATGAAAAGACTTTTCCTCTTCACACTCGCTGCTCTCGCTTGGGCTTTCGCTTCGGCGCAGATCGGCATAGGGAGTGCCTACAGCGAACTCTCCGACACCTACACCTACGACCAGTCCGGCTGGAGCGCGCTCGACCGCGGCCTTTACGCCACTTGGGGAAGCCGCGACGCGCACTATCTGAAGTACGAAGTGCCGTCAGTGGCGATGAAGACCGACACCATTGTCTATGCCTGGCGCGGCGAGCGTGTCAGCATGGCTGCCGTGCTCTTCGGCAAGACTGCCCTCTCGCGCATAGCCCTCACGCTCAGCGACTGGCAGGGCAATGGCGGTGCTGTCATCCCCGCGTCGCAGAGCCAAGCCCGTTTCGTGCGCTATGTGCTCAGCGACCAGAAACGTGGCTGCGGCGGCAATCCCCGCACCTCCACCACGCTCCTGCGCCCCGACGTGATCGACGTGGAGACCACCATGTCGCTGCCCGCCAGGAGCGTTCGCCCCGTGTGGGTGACGCTTGAGGTGCCGCGCGATGCCGCCCCTGGCGATTACACCGCCACGCTCTCCATCACCGCCGGAGCCTCAGCCGTACTCCAAAAGGAACTGCACATCACGGTGCGCGTCCTCGACAAGACGCTGCCCGAGCCTTCCGACTACGCCTTCCGCCTCGACTACTGGCAGCAGCCTTTCAGCGTGGCGCGCTACAACCAGGTGGAGAAGTGGAGCCAAGCCCATTTCGACGGCTTGCGCCCCTACATGGAGATGTTGCGCCGTGCAGGGCAGCGCTGTGTCACCGCCACACTCTTCTACGAGCCCTGGGGCGAGCAGAGCAACGACCCGCACGACGGCATGGTGGGCGTGACGAAGAAGGCCGACGGCACATGGGCCTACGACTACACCGTATTTGACCGCTGGGTGGAGTTCGCCGCCGAGTGTGGCATCAGCGAGCAGATCAACTGCTACTCCATGATTCCCTGGAACAAGACGTTCCGCTACTTCGATGAGGCGCAGAACAAAGACGTTGACCTGGTTTGCGAAGTGGGCAGCACGGACTATGTAAACCTGTGGACGCCTTTCCTCAAAGCCTTCGCCGCCCATCTTATTGAGAAGGGCTGGCTCGACAAGACCTGCATCGCCATGGACGAGCGCGGACTTCAGGACATGCTCAAGGCCTACAACCTGCTTCAACAGGTCGTCCCAGGGATGAAGATGGTGCTCGCTGGCAACCGCCACGCCGAACTCATCGACAAACTCTATGACTACAGCATCGCCACGGGCCAGCGTTTCACCGCCTCCGACTACGCCACGCGCCGCGCCAAAGGTTGGCACAGCACGGCCTATTACTGCTGCACCGAAAACAAGCCCAACACGTTTACCAATAGTCTGCCCGCTGAGGGTGCCTATTGGCCGGTGTTCTGTGTGGCCAACGACTTTGACGGCTTGCTCCACTGGTCGTTCATCGACTGGACCGACGACCCGCTGCGTGACTCGCGCTTCAAACTATTCCCGCCGGGCGACACCTATGTGGTCTATCCTGGTGGCCGCAGTAGTGTGCGCTACGAACGCCTCGTTGAGGGCATCCAGGCTGCCGAGAAGATCCGCCTGCTCCGTGCCGAATACGACGCGGCTGGCAACACCTCTGCCCGCGCCGCGCTCGACCGTGCGGTAAGCCTCTTTGCAGATGCCGCCGTCGATAACTATTACGACGCGGCCTATGCCGTGAATGCCTTGCACAGCGTGCTCAACGGCTCGCCCGAACCAGTCTACGACACGGGCCAGGCCTATTGCAAAGCCATGGTGAGCGAGGCCTCGGGAAGCATCGCCAACCGCTACCTTCGCTCCGTCAAGGTGACGGGTGCAGCGCAGAATGCCGAGTTCTCTGCCACAAGTCCTTCCACCGACGGCATCGCAGTGATGCCCGGGCTGGTGAAGGTGGCGGCTGGCGGATCGTTCCTCATCAGTACCACTGCGGCACAAAATTCCGACGACATGCGCTATTGCCGCCTCGGTATCTTTGCCGACTGGAACGGCGACAGCGTCTTTGCGCTCACCGGCAGCGAAGCGGTCCTCTCGGCGGGCAACGCAAACACGGCCAATGTCGCCCTGCTCTCGGGTAACTATACCGTGCAAGTGCCTGCCAATGTGCAGCCCGGACAGACGCGCCTGCGCCTGGTCTATGCCGACGCTTGGAAAAGCGAACCCCGTCCCTGCGGGGAGCAATACAAGGGCTACGTCTTCGACATCCCACTCGAAATTCTCCCCGACCCAACGGCAGTGCCTCGTGTGGCCACAGGCCCCGAACTGTCGTGGCGTCGCGGCACGCTGAGGCTGAAGTCGCCTGCCGACATCACGGTCTATACCATTGGTGGTGTGCTGGCAGACCAAGCGGCTGACGTCAAGGAGTACGCCACGGCGCAGTTCCTCCCGGGCAGTTACGTCCTCGTGGCGCGCGATGCCAGCGGCACGCGTTCCTTCAAGTTCATCCGCTAAACCATCGCTGTAATTGGCAGGCACAGGCTGCTATTACCGCCTTCCGCACCTGCTTTCAGACCTGCCGCAATGCGGAAAACGCTCTCCGCACACTGATAGGCGGCCAAGATTTCCTACTTTTGTCACACCTAACGTTTCACCAGCAAATACTATTACAATGAAAAAAATCCTCCTCGTCGCGCTGCTCCTCGCTACTGCAACCACTGCCAGCGCACAGTTCGAACAAGGCCTGAAGTATGTGGGTGCCTATGCCACTGGCCTCGACATGAACTACAGCACCAAGAACAAGTTCCGTTTCGGTCTCGGTGCAGAAGCCGGCTACTTCATCATGGACCACTTCATGCTCAAGGTCGATGCCAGTTACCAGCACACCGATGCCTCCGACGACTTCACGCTCGGTGCTGGTGCCCGCTACTACGTCACCCACCACGGCTTCTACCTCGGCGCCGGCGCACAGTATGCTCACCATAGCCCCAACAACAACGACGTGCTCATCCCCATTGAGGCCGGCTACTCCTTCTATTTCAACGACTACATTTCTTTCGAGCCCGCGCTCTACTATCGCATGAGTGTCAACGACTTCGGCGATGGCAGCACCGTAGGACTTAAAATAGGAGTGGGCTTCTACTTCTGATCGGAACACCTCTTCATTCCCGTTGCCCCATGACGCCAATTTCCGATCTCGGCGAGTTCGCTCTGATTCGCCGCCTCACCGATGCCCTGCCCATACGCAATGCCTCCACCGTGAAGGGTGTGGGCGACGACTGCGCAGTGCTCAAGTACAACGGCAGCAACGTCCTAACAACCACCGACATGCTCCTTGAGGGTGTACACTTCGACCTGGTGTACACCCCCTTGAAGCACCTCGGCTACAAGGCCGCCGCCGTCAATATCAGCGACATCCTTGCCTGTGGCGGCACGCCGCGTCAGTTGCTCGTCAGCGTGGCCGTGGACCGCCGCATCAGCGTGGAGAGCCTCGACGAACTCTATGCCGGACTGCGCCTCTGTTGCGACCATTATGGTGCCGACCTCGTGGGCGGCGACACCAGCAGTTCGCTCACTGGTCTCACCCTCTCGCTCACCGCTCTCGGCGAGGCTGCCGACGAAGAAGTGGTCTATCGCAGCGGAGCCAAGGAGAACGACCTCATCTGCGTCAGTGGCAACCTCGGCGCGGCCTATCTCGGACTGCAACTGCTCGAGCGCGAGAAACGCGTCTTCGCCGGCACGAAGCAATCCGACGAAACCGCTGCACAGCCCGACTTCAGCGGGTATGAGTATCTGCTCGAACGCTTCTTGAAGCCCGAACCCCGTGCCGACATCCTTCAGCGTCTTCGTGAGGCCGACGTGCACCCCACGGCGATGATCGACATCAGCGACGGCCTCAGCAGCGAACTCCTGCACATCTGCCGTGAGAGCGGCTGCGGATGCCGCATCTACGAGGAGCGTCTGCCCATCGACTACCAAACAGCCAAATGCGCCGAGGAGTTCAACCTGAACGTCTCCACCTGTGCACTGAACGGCGGTGAGGACTACGAACTGCTCTTCACCGTACCCCTATCATCCCACGAGCGCATTCAGGAAATCGACGACGTGCGCATCATAGGCCATATCACACGCCCCGACCTCGGCACCCGCCTCATCACGCGCGGCGAGGCCGACGAGGTGGAACTCAAGGCACAAGGTTGGAAACTTTAATGGGTGGTATTAATCTCAAAACCACCAGCAGGAATGCCCGATGGAATTCCTGCTGTTTTCATTACTACAGATGATGAATGTTTCGTGGTTTATAGGACTATCCCGTTGCCTACATCTTGCGTACTGGCTCGCTGCTGTAGCGACAGTCATTGCCTCGTGTTCCGACGACGGGGAGGACTATGACTGGACGGACACGGGGATGCTGGAGCAGACGGGCGTGCCGCTGCTGAGCATCGACACCGAGGGTGCTGCACCAGTGACGTCGAAGACGGAATACCTGCCGGCCACGTCGTCGCTGTCCGTGCAGGGGCGTGTGACCGATTTGGCTTATGGCACGCAGTCTGTGGCCTTCCCCCGCATGGCCGAATCCTTCGCTGATGTGCCGTTGCGCATCAGGGGACGCGGCAACAGCACATGGAAGGCCGACAAGAAACCTTATCGCATCAAGTTCGACGAGAAGCGCTCCATGCTCGGTATGCGGGCCGACAAGGACTGGGTGTTGCTGGCCAACTGGTACGATCGTAGCGCGCTCCACACCTTTACGGCCTACTTCCTCGGGGCCGCCAGCGGGCTGGACTGGACGCCGAGCGGTGACTTTGTGGAACTGGTGCTCAACGGTGAGTACCAGGGGCTCTATTTCCTGAGCGAGCAGGTGGAGGTCGCGTCTGGCAGGTTGCCCCTTGCTGCCGATGGCTTCCTCTTGGAGATCGACCAGCCCAAACGTGTCGAAGACGACGACGTGGCCTTTCGAACCGACCGCCTCAACTTTGTGATCAAGTGGCCAAAAACGACCTATGGCAGTGCGGACTACGAGCGCATCAAGAGCCGCGTGGCGCTCTTCGAACGTACCCTTTTTAGCAACAATTGGCTTGACAAAGAGACGGGCTATGCTGCGCTGATCGACATGGAGAGTTTCGCCGACTGGTATCTGATTAATGAAATCACCAAAAACAGCGATGCCGATTTCTTCTCCTCGTGCTACGTCCACACGGGCTTGTGCGGCGAACTGATGATGGGGCCGATATGGGATTTCGACCTCTCGCTCGGCTCCACCCACCACCTGAAATGTCGTGGCGCGGAGGGTTTCTGGGTGAGGCAGGCCGTGTGGTTCAGCCGGATGTGGGACGACCCGGCTTTTGTGGCCGTGCTGCGTACTCGGTTCGACCGCTTCAAGGCCGAGATGCCCGAACTTTATGCTCGCCTCGATGCCGAGCGCGACTATCTGCTCGCTGCGGCGCAGCAGGACAACCGCCGCTGGAACACCTTCTTCCGCCAGTGCTCGTACATGCCCATCAATGGCAGTTTTAAGGCCGAGGTACGGGCCGTCAAGGACTTCTTGCAACAGCGCATGGCCTGGCTCGACGCGCAGATACGACCTTGTTGAAACTACATCCGTGTGACTTTAAAGTAACACCCAGGG
>JAFSWM010000101.1 GCA_017444485.1 Bacteroidaceae bacterium
CATTGACCATTGACCATTGACCATTGACCATTGACCATTGACCATTGACCATTGACCATTGACCATTGACCATTGCCAATACCGGTTGCAAAGGTTTTGCGAATGTTCAATGTTCAACGGTCAATGTTCAATGTTCAACGGTCAATGTTCAATGAAGAACGGTCAATGTTCAATGAAGAACGGTCAATGTTCAATGTTCAATGAAGAACGGTCAATGTTCAATGTTCAATGAAACTTACTCTGCAGCAAGTTCGTCGGCGATGTCGTCCACGAGGTCGTCGATTTCGCCCTTGCTGAGTTTGATGCCGCGCTTACGGAGCGCTTCGGCAATCTTCGTGCGGGTGTCGGTGCCCTTTTCGGGGGCGAAGAGGATGCCGCAGGCAGCGCCTACGGCTGCGCCGCCGAGGAAGGCGGCCAGGATGCTGAGTCCTTTCATGGTCTTGTGGTGTGTTAAAGGGTTATACGTGTCAATTCGATGCCAAATGTACGCAGAAAAAATCAAACGCGCTATGCGATGCCGCAAATTTCTTTGTAAAAGGTGCAAAATGGGAATCTTTAATGTTTTTTAAGAGCACGCGCAGAAATCTTGCCTTATATTTGCGCTGCGAAACGCGTCCGTGCAATTCGCAGCATACATTGAACACCCAACAAATATGGATATGAAAAAGACAAGTTTCTTTCTGATTGGCATCGCCGCCGCTGTGTCTCTCACCGGCTGCAAGTCTCGTGAATCCGCATTCGCCCAGTCCTACCAGCAGGCCCTTGAAGAAGAGCAGAGCCGCGCCGCCACCGTGGTGACCACCGCTCCCGTGCAGCCCGTCATCACCGAGCCCGTGCAGCCCGTAGTGACTGTGCAGCCCGTAGAGCCCGTGCAAACCGTACAGCCCGCCGTGCAAGAGGAGGAAGTTGATTTGAGCGACCTCCGCACCATTGATGGCACCATCGACGTGGTGAGTGGCGATGCGCTGCGCACCTATAGCGTGGTGGTCGGCAGTTTCATCACCAAGAGCAACGCCGACGGCCTGATGTCGCGCCTGCGCGGTGCTGGCTATGACGCTCGCGTGGTACGCACCAACGAGACCGTGAACGGTCGCACCGGTTGGTACCGCGTCATCGCCTCCTCCTCCGACTCCAAGGTCGATGCAGCCCGCACACGCGACGCCCTCAAGGGCAGTTATCCTGGTGCCTGGCTGCTGCTGAAGAAATAAACGGCGGCGCAATCGCCTCATCGTTATCACGGGCGGCTTGATTAATCGAATGATTAAGCCGCCCGTATTTCATACCCTCCTCCTGACCAGACCTACCGCCCTATGCCCCTCCCGTCTCTGCTTGGCCTACGTCCCGACGAACTCTCCGTCGTGTGCCAACGCCTCGGTGCACGCCCCTTTGTGGGTAAGCAATTGGCCGACTGGCTGTACCACAGTTTCGCCGACAGTTTCTCCGCCATGCGCAACCTGCCCAAGACACTCCGTGAGGCACTCTCAGCGGAGTATGAGACAGGCCGCCGTCCGCACCGCCTCGTGCAACAATCTGCCGACGGCACACGGAAGTATCTCTTCCCCGTCAGTGGCGACCACACGGTGGAGACCGTCTATATCCCCGACGGTGAGCGCGCCACGCTCTGCGTGTCGTGCCAGGTGGGTTGCAAGATGGGCTGCACCTTCTGCATGACTGCACGGCAGGGCTTCTCCGCCTCGCTCACGGCGGGCGAGATTCTCAATCAGATCCTCTCCTTGCCCGAGCGCGACACGCTCACCAACATCGTCTTTATGGGCCAGG
Organism: Bacteroidaceae bacterium; assembly: GCA_017444485.1. Taxonomy (GTDB): domain Bacteria; phylum Bacteroidota; class Bacteroidia; order Bacteroidales; family Bacteroidaceae; genus Alloprevotella. The sequence continues at coordinate 1,780 of JAFSWM010000101.1, forward strand.
GCGAGCCGCTCGACAACCTCAATGGCGTGCTGCGTGCCATTGAGGTGCTCACCGCCCCTTGGGGACTGGCGTGGTCGCCCCGTCGCATCACGGTGAGCACCGTGGGACTGCGCAATGGCTTGTTGCCGCTAATAGAAGGCTGCAAATGCCATGTCGCCGTGAGCCTGCACCACCCCATCCCCGATGGGCGCGCCGCCCTCATGCCTGCCGAGCGCGCCTTCGGCATTACAGAGATTGCCGATGCGCTGTTGCCTTATTGGGGGAAGCGTGCTGAGGGGCGCGACATGCAGCGCCGCCTCTCTTTCGAGTACATCGTCTTCGAAGGTGTGAACGACAGTCTGCGCCATGCCCGTGCCCTCATCGCCTTGCTTGGGGGCCTCGACTGCCGCGTGAATCTCATCCGTTTCCACGCCATCCCCTGCTCCGACCTGCGCCCCGCCAGTCCCGCTGTCATGCTTCGCTTGCGCGACTTCCTCACCGAGGGCGGCCTCTTCGCCACCATACGTGCCTCACGCGGCGAAGACATCCTGGCAGCCTGCGGTATGCTCAACACGGCAGGCAAATCCTGAAAAATCGTCCCAATCTGTCGGCTGCAGGCGGGGGAGTGACGATTTTTCCTTATTTTTGCGTGTCGCAGCACATCGCTGTGCACCAATCTCTTTTCCTATCTTGATATGAACAACCCTGAAACCAACGCGCCGTCGCCCATTCCCGCCGCTCCCAAGATGCGTATCGGCATCACCCACGGCGACACCAACGGCGTGGGCTACGAACTTATCTTCAAGTGTTTTGCCGATCCCGCCATGTTCGACCTCTGCATCCCTGTGGTGTACGGATCTGCCAAGGTGGCCACCTATCACAAGAAGGCCTTTAACTGCGAGAACATCTTCAACATCGTTTCCGATGGTGGCGAAGCCCGAGAGGGGCAACTCAATCTCGTGAATTGCATCCCAGAAGAGGTAAAGGTGGAGTTCGGACATCCCACCCTCGCCAGCGGCGATGCCGCATTGCGCGCCCTTGACGCTGCGGTGGCCGATTATAAGGCCGGTCGCATCGACGCCATCGTCACCGCCCCCGTGAGCAAGGCCGCCATCCACAGCGACCGCTTCCCCTACGGTGGCCACACCGAGTATTTCGCTGCACAGTTTGGCGGCGAGCCGCTCATGGTGCTGTGCAACGACCTGGTGCGTGTAGCCCTGGTCACCACCCATCTGCCCCTGCGTGCCGTGCCTGCTGCCGTCACCGCCGACGCCGTGGAGGCCAAACTGCGCCTGCTCTTCCGTGCCCTCACCACCGACTTCATGCTCCCCGCTCCGCGCATCGCCGTGCTGGGCCTCAACCCCCACTGCGGCGACGAGGGCGTGAACGGCTCGGAGGAGGCCGAGGCCATCGCTCCGGCCATTGCGCGCCTGACGGCGGAGGGCAAGGCTGTCTTCGGACCTTTTGCCGCCGATGGCTTCTTCGGCACCGCGGCCTATCGCGACTTTGATGCAGTGCTCGCCATGTACCACGACCAGGGCCTCGCCCCACTCAAGACACTTTCTATGGACGGGGTTAACGTGACGTGTGGCCTCGACGTGGTGCGCACCTCGCCCGACCACGGCACGGCCTACGACATTGCCGGACGCGGTGTGGCCGACGTCGCTTCGTTCCGCGCCGCCGTATATGCCGCAATCGACATCTGTCGCAACCGCCGTGCCGTAGCCGCTGAGGAGGCCGATCCCCTTCCCAAACTCTTTCACGACCGCCGTGAGGACGGCGACCGCCCGCGCCGACAGCCCCGAGACATGCAGCCCGAGCCGCAGCAATGAGGTATGCTATCGTGGCGGGCGGCGAAGGCTCGCGCCTCAGGGAGGAAGGCATCCAGGTGCCCAAACCACTGGTGCGCGTGGCCGGCGAGACGCTGCTGGCGCGCCTGGTGCGCGTCTTTGCCGCGGTGGGTGCTGAAAGCATCGCCGTGCTTGTCCGCACCGAGGCCAACGATGTGGCCGCTGAGGCCGAAAGGGCGGCTGCGGACCACCATGTGCCACTCACCCTGGTACGCGCCACCACCCCCTCTTCCATGCACAGCCTCTATGCCCTCGCGCCGTACCTGGCCGACGGGCCATTCTGCCTCACCACCACCGACACCATCTTTTCAGCGGCGGCCTTTGCCCGCTATGCCGCAGCGTGGCACAATGCCGCAAGGGAGCAAGACAGTGACGGACTGATGGGCGTCACCGCCTATGTCGATGATGAAAAGCCGCTCTATGTGGCCACCGACAAAGAATTGCAAATCACCGCATTCAACGACACCGCGCACCCTGACGTGCACTATGTCTCAGCGGGTGTCTATGGCCTCGTGCCTGCCGCACTCGATACGCTCCGCCGTTGTGTGGAACGTGGCGAAAGCCACCTGCGCAACTTCCAGCGCGCCCTGCTCACCGACGGGCTGAGGCTCGGTGCCTACGACCTCGGAGCGGTCATTGACATCGACCACGCCACTGACATCGCCAAGGCACAGCGCCTCATCGTTGAGGCAGATCAATTCACTCCTGACACGTTGCGTTAAGCACATTCCCCGAGCACGACAAAACTACATCGGACTTTGTTTAAACTATATCCGTGTGACTTTAAAGTCACACGGAGTGACTTTAAAGTCACACGGATATAGTTTAAACTACAACGCACCTTGTTTCTCTGACCTCATACCAAGGATTTTCTTCAACGCCATTTTTAATTCACAAAAGCCATAATCACCATGCGAATTCTCGTTGTCAGTCGCGCCCTGCGCTATTCTCCCGACGCTGTGTCGCGCGATGCGCGGGTGTTGGCGCTTGCGATAGCGCGGCTTCACGCAGCGGGCCACGCGCTCTCCCTTGTCGATGAGGACAGTTTCGCCGCCTCGCCCCACATGCCCGCGCCCCATGATGCTATCGTCCACATGGCGCGCTCCGAGGCCGCTCTCGTGAAGTTGGAGAAGTGTCAGCAGCAGGGCATCCGCGTTGTCAATTCCCCCGCGGCCCTATTGCGTCATCCCACTCGCTGTGCTCGTTTGGACCGCCTCGCGGCTGCCGGCGTCAGCGTCCCCGACCACAGTCACTATGAGGCCGGCCAACCCTACGCCGGCGCATTTCCTGTGTGGCTGAAAGCACTGCGCAACGACACCTCGGGCAGATGGGTGCATCGCGTGGCCGACGCAGATGCCTTGGCTTCGTTCCAGCAACGCGCGGCAACGGCGGGCATCACCGCTTTCTCCGTCGAAGCCCCGTTGGAGGGCGTGCAGGTGAAGTGTTATGGCGTGGTGGGAACCTCGTTTGTGCGTTGCATCGCCGCTGAAGGTGTATCTTTATCTTCCGAAGCCGAGGCGCGTGTGCTGCAAACCGCCGCGGCCTCAGCCGAAGCCCTCGGCATGGAGATTTATGGCGGCGACGCGATGGTCAGTGCCGACGGCGTGCCCTGTGTTTTCGATATGAACGATTTTCCCTCCTTCGGGCCTTTTGCCGAAGAGGCTGCCGAGGCCATCGCAAACCTCTTTTCTCTCCGCTGATATGGATAAAGTCACCGCCCGCTCCACCTATAAGAGCCTCGACACCGAGGAGTGGCTCGACCGCGTGTTCACCCGTCCGGTGGGCTTGCTCTGGGCGCGTCTGTTCATCGCCCTGGGCTGGTCGCCCAACGCCGTGACGGTGCTGAGCATCGTGTTGGGCATAGCGGCAGGCGTGCTGTTTTATCCCGACGACCTGAGGCTCAACGTGGTGGGCATTCTGCTCCTGGTGCAGGCCAATATCTTCGACAGCACCGATGGGCAGATGGCTCGCATGACGGGGCGTAAGTCGCGCCTGGGGCGTGTGCTCGATGGCGTAGCGGGCGACCTTTGGTTCCTCACCATTTATGTGGCCCTCTGTGTGCGTCTCACTCCCCAATGGGGCGTATGGGTGTGGCTGCTCGGTGCGCTGGCGGGGCTTGGCTGCCACACGCGGCAGGCGCGGTTGGCCGACTACTATCGCAACATCCACCTGCGCGTGCTGAAAGGTATGGCGGGGAGCGAACTCGACGACAGTGCGCGCCTCTGTGCCGACTACGCCGCCCTGCCGTGGCGTGGCCAACCCGTGTGGAAGGCTTTCCTCTGGTTCTATATCCGTTACACTGCCGCTCAGGAGGCCGCCACGCCGCAGTTTCAGCGCATCCGCACCCGTCTGTTTTCCGATTCCACACTGCACAAACCATTCCTCGCCGGTAGCCGTCCGCTGATGGCCTATGCCAACCTGCTCACGTTCAACGCTCGCGCCCTGACGCTCTATGCGTCGTTGCTCATGGGTGTGCCATGGGCCTATTTCGTGGCCGAAGTTACGGTATTTGCCGCGCTCTACTTCGTGATGCGCAGCCGCCATGAGCGTTTGTGTGCAGCGCTCGCCGCGATGTAATCGAATGGGTGTGGAGCACGTTTTTTCTAATCGCAATCTCTTTCCACCGTGTCAAACCTTGTTAGAAATCTCTTGTTCATCTTCGGCATCGCCTGTGTGGTGCTGATGGTGGTGCACTTCGACGCCGACGGCACCGGCGCGGCGCAGTTCGTCAACTCAGCCTGGCCCTGGCTGCCAGCGGTGCTGGCGGTGTGGATACCCGTCTATGCGCTCAACGCCTTGGCCTACCGCACCATAGTGAACCTCACCGCTCCCAGCGCATCCTCCCCGCGTCTGCGCTACGTGGAGGCCGCGCGGCTCACGGTGAGCGGCTTCGCGTTTAGTTACATCACGCCGATGGGCTTCGGCGGCTTGCCCTATCGCATCATGGAACTGCGCGGTCGCTTTGGCACATCGAGGGCCACGGCGAGCACCCTGCTCTATTCCATGACGCACGTGCTGAGCCACTTCTTGCTTTGGACCACAGCGGTGCTGGTGTTCCCGCTCTGCTACTACGACAGCCTCGACATTCCCCTTGCCGTGGCCTTTGCGGTATTCCTTGCTGTGGCTGCCTTGGTGTTCTTCGTCTTCCTGCGTGGCGTGCGGAGCGGTGTGGCAGTGAAAGCCGTGCGCCTCTTCGCAGCGTTGCCCGTGGCGCGGAGGTTCACCAGCGCATGGGCAGAGAAGTACGGTCCTGCCGCGGTGCGTGTGGACGAAGGGTTGGCCATGCTCCATCGCGCGCCGCTCGCTTTCCTAAAAGCCTTGTGCTGCGAATACGCCGCGCGGTTGGTCAATACGTGGGAGTTTGTCATCATATTGGCTGCCTTTGGCCATACTATCAGTTACGCCGACGCACTGATGCTCCTCGCGTTCAGTTCGCTGGTGGGCAATGTCTTCTTCTTCCTGCCCCTGCAACTTGGTGCACGCGAGGGCGGCGTGGCCGCGGTCACCGCGTTGCTCGGTCTGCCCGCCGTACTCGGACTCTACACGGCTTTCTACACCCGTGTGCGCGAGATATTCTGGGTGGCGGTGGGCGTGCTGCTTATCAAATTTGGCGCGGGTGGAGGTAACGCGCCGGCAAAGATATGAAAAGCATCCCGACACCATCCTCTGCGAGCCTATTTCCCGAGCGCTCTATGCAAGAAGCGCTGCTCTTCGACTACGGCGGCACGCTCGACACCTGCGGCGTGCATTGGTTCGCTGTGCTGCGCCAGGCATGGAGCACCGTAGGGCTTCTTCCCGACGACGCCATGGCACGCGCGGCCTATGTGTTTGCCGAGCACCGCCTTTCCGAGCCAGGGCAGGTTGGCACAGCCGACACCTTTCGTGACGTGTTGGAGAAGAAACTGCGCTTAGAAATCACGCACCTTTGCGAACACGGCAGCGAATTGTCAGAGTCCGCGCGTCCCGACGCTGTGGCAGAGCGCCTGGCGGATCGACTCGATGCACAGGTGCGCCGAAACGTGCATGAGGTGCGCCGTTTGCTTACCCGTCTGCGCAAAAGGTTTAGACTGGTGTTGGTCTCCAACTTCTACGGCAACCTGTGCGCTGTGCTTGATGATTACGGCCTTTTCGGATTGTTTGACGCGGTGGTGGAGAGTGCCGCCGTGGGGGTGCGCAAGCCCGACCCCGCGATCTGGCGCCTTGGCGTGCGGCGTGCTTTCCCTGAATGCGACACGACACCCGACGCGGCATTGGCAACACGTTGCACAGCGATCGGCGACAGTCTGAAAAACGATATCCTCCCCGCCGTTGCCGTGGGGTGTCGCACGATATGGCTGAACCCTGCGACAGCGACGACGCCCAATGAATGGCCGGCGCAGGACGCCACGATCCTGCCCACAAATGCAAAAACCGCCCGCAATTACGAGGAATTGGGGCGGCTCTGCGGAATGTGATAGCGGCTTTGCGGCGCAGCGGGGAACGGGCTGCGGGCGGGTGACGACGCTGTGGGATTAGTCGAGCACACTGATGAGCGCGGCGAGGTTGGTCGTGAATAGTTTTACGGCGATGGCCATCAAAATCACACCGAAGAATTTGCGCAACACATAGATGGCGGTGCGGCTCACGATGCGTTCCACGCGGTCGGCTCCCTTGATGACGAAATAGACAAAGAGCATGTTGAGCAGCAGACCGGCCATGATATTCACGCTGCGGTATTCGGCACGGAGCGAGAGGAGCGTGGTGAACGAGCCCGCGCCAGCGATGAGCGGGAACACCACGGGGATGAGGGTGGCTTCCTTGAGCGGCCCGCTGTACTTGAATATCTCAATGTCGAGGAGCATCTCGAGGGCCAGCAAGAAGATGATGAGCGAACCGGCCACGGCGAAACTCTCGATATCCACGCTAAAAAGGTGCAGCACAGCGTCGCCGGCGTAGAAGAAACCCACGAGCAGTGCGGTGCTGATGAGCGTGGCATTGCGGGCATTAATGGGCCGCCCCTTGTTCTTGAGGCTGATGAAGATGGGTGTGGAGCCCAGCACGTCGATGATGGCGAAGAGCACGATGAAGGCACTCGCCGTCTGCTGCCAGTCCAATGCACTGAGGATGTTCTCGATGTTGATGGTCATAGGGGTGGGATTGTCATTTGCGACGACTGTTGCGCTGCTGTCGCGCTTGGCGTATAGCGGCTTTCTTGCGGGCGGAGGCCGAGCCATGCGCTCCGGTGATGTACGCCTTCTTGCGCGCCTTGGTCTTCACGCTGCCCGTGTCAGAACGCTCGCCCGACGAGGCTTTTCGAAACACGATGCCGCCCTGTATGGCGCGGTTCACTTCTTCACGGCTTGCTTTTCGCATGGCGAGAGTGGGGTAGGGGTTAATGGTGGAACAGCCGCACGCCGGTGAATGCCATAGCGATGCCGTACTTGTCGCAAGTGGCGATGACGTGGTCGTCGCGCACGCTTCCTCCGGCTTGGGCCACATAACTCACGCCGCTGCGATGGGCGCGTTCGATGTTGTCGCCAAAGGGGAAGAAAGCGTCGCTGGCCAGGCTCACACCGCTCTGTGTGGCCAGCCAAGCCTGCTTGTCGGTGTCGCTGAGGGGTTGCGGACGCTCACTGAAAAATTGTTGCCAAGCGCCTTCGGCAAGCACCTCCTCGGGGTTACGCCCGAGATAGATGTCGATGGTGTTGTCGCGGTCGGGACGGCGGATGCCTTCCTTGAAAGGCAATGAAAGGACGGCGGGGTGCTGGCGCAGATGCCACAGGTCGGCCTTGTCGCCGGCGAGACGGGTGCAGTGGATGCGGCTCTGCTGTCCGGCGCCGATGCCTATCGCCTGACCGTCTTTGGCATAGCACACGCTGTTGCTCTGTGTGTACTTCAGCGTGATAAGGGCGATTTTGAGGTCGCGAAGGGCTTCTTCGGGGAAATCTTTCGCCAGGGTGGGGACGTTGGCGAAGAGGGCGGCGTCGGTGAGATCCACCTCATTGCGTCCTTGCTCAAAAGTGACGCCGAACACCTGCTTGCGCTCTGTCGGAGCGGGCTTGTAGGCGGTGTCCATGCGCAGCACGACGTAGGTGCCCTTGCGCTTGGCGCGTAGCACTTCAAGGGCTTCGGGGGTGTAGTCGGGGGCGATGATGCCGTCGCTCACCTCGCGTTTGAGCATCAGGGCGGTGGCGAGGTCGCAGGTGGTGCTCAATGCCACGAAGTCGCCATAACTCGACATGCGGTCGGCACCGCGTGCTCGGGCGTAGGCGCAAGCCACGGGCGAGAGCGGCTCCGGCAGGCCGTCGGTGAAATAGGCCTGACGCAGAGTGTCGGTGAGCGGCAGCCCCACGGCGGCACCGGCGGGGGAGACGTGTTTGAAAGATGCGGCAGCGGGCAGGCCGGTGGCGGCTTCGAGTTCGCGCACCAACTGCCACGCGTTGAGCGCGTCGAGCAGGTTGATGTATCCGGGGCGTCCCGAGAGGACTTCGAAGGGGAGTTCCTGGCCGCCGTCCATGCTGACGGAGGCGGGCTGCTGGTTGGGGTTGCAGCCATACTTGAGCGAAAGGGTGCGCATAGGTAGGCTAATAGCGTGAAATAATGTGATTTTGCCGGAAATGCGGGGCAAAATTACAAAAAACGCCGCGGCAGGCGAAGAGAATTGGGGGCTACTTGGCTACGGCGCCTAATTCTTCGGGAGTGCGCATACCCCGCTTGCTTACAAACAGGACGTACTGACAAACCGACTCATCGCATTTTGTCGGTTCATTGATACCCGTTGGCGCGGCGCCAAAAGAAATGCCAGATGCGCCAGAGCGGGTGCCACAGTGTTTCAGAGGGGTAGTGGGAAAGAAAATGGAGGTTCCGCCGCTGCTTGCGCACAAAGCGTGTCCAATGGCTGTCGCCGGCTTGTTCTTGGGCGAAGCGGGTGTCGGCACGTCCGAAATTGCCCGCCCGCATAATCTCCTCGGTCAGAAACTCACCCTCGCTCGCATCGGGTGGCAGCAGCAGGTATTTGTCTTCGAGGCCAAAGAGATGTTGCAACGTCCACATCAGGCCGGCAGTGAAGCGACGCATGCCGAGGCGTTGCAGCGTGTGGAGCGCCGCGACGCGCTCCGCATCGGAGAGGAGGTGCGAGCGGAGCAGATAGAAATAGTCAAGCACCTGCCGCAGTCCGACACCTTCGTCAAGCAGGTGGCGGTAGATGTGCACACAGAGGAAGACGCTGTTGAAGGCTGGCGTGCTGACGCTCAGTTCGCCCGCTCCCTCGGGTAGTGCGGCATGGTGAGCGGCCTCGCGGGGCCATGCCTCACGAAACCATCGCTGCAGGCGGCGGTTGGTGATGGGGCTGTACATCCACGAAGGCGTGAAGTGGGCCTCCACGCTCAATTTCTTGAAGACAGGGAAGTCCATGTGGTGGTACACCACGGGCATCTTCGGGAAGAAGCGGCGAATGTAACGCACCGTCTGCTTCCGGCTACCCTCCATCCACAGGTCGATGTCGCCCGGTGTGCGGGTGAGCGGGTCGGGATAGAGCAGGCTGACGCCTTGCCCCTTGAGCAGCACGCAGCGCAGGCCGTCGCGAAGGAGACGGTCGGAGAGTTGCACGGCTGCCTTGTTGAGTTTGCGCGCCGACTGCTTGTTGCGCTCGGCAGCGGCCAGCCAGGTGAACATCGTTTCGGTCTCCGGCTGTTGCTCGGCAGGAAGCCTCTTGATGCCCTCCATCAGCACGGCCACAAGCGTTTGCTCCTTAGCCTGGACGAGTAAGGCTTGCCATGCCGCGTCGCTCAGCGGTGCGGCGAGGCGGTCGGCGGTACCGACAGAGACGCGAAGGAGTTGGACGAGCGGCGGCATGACGGAAAAACAGGGTGGCGATGAGCAGAACGGCGATGGATGCGTTCAGTTCCCAAATTCAAAATGAAGCGTTCGCCGCAGGCCTTCGTCAATAGTAAATGGCGGCGCGAAACCCGTGGCTTGGGCACGGTCGGCAGGGAATTGGGTGACGGCACAGAACTTGCGCACCCGTTGTGCACTGATGGCGAACCGATGGCGTGTGATGAAACCGAGGACGTCAAAACAGCAACCTCCGAGCATGCCGAGCCATTGCGGGACGTGCATGGAGGGGATGTGTTTGCCGAGCGTCTCGCCCGTGAGCCGCACGAGGGCGTTCATGTCGTAGTCGGGCTTGTCGGCATAATTATATATACGGTGTCCGGGTTCGTCCTTCTCAAGGATATGACGCACGAAGGCGGCCACATTCCCGACATAGGCCATGCTCTTGGGGTTCTTGCCACTCCCCACCATCATGAACCTACCGCTTTGGATCTGCAGGAGTAGGTTATAGACGTTGCCACGGTTGCCCTCGCCGAAAATGACCGTGGGACGCACCACTGTGACGCTCTTTTCTGGATGTCTACCATGCCATTGCCTGAGCACTTTCTCGGCTTGCCATTTCGAACGCCCGTATTCGTTGGCTGGATCGGGGTCGGCGTGCTCGTCGGGATGAGGCTTGTTCAGACCATAAACCGCCACGGAGGAGAAGAAGATCAGCCTGCGTACGTTCTGCTGGCTCATGGCTTTGAGCACGTTGCGCATGCCGTTCACATTCGTCTCGTAGTAGAGCGACGTGGGTCGCACATCGTCGCGATGTTGAGCGGCGAGAAGTATCACGGTGTCTACCCCACGAAAAGCCTCAAGCATATCAAAAAGTCGCCTCACGTCACCCTTTTGAGTGATGTCGGGATGCGTCTGACTCTCTGCGATGTCCACATTGAGCAGGTCGTAGCGCCCCGTCTCTTTGAGCAACGTGATGAGCCGCGTACCCACAAAGCCGCTCCCGCCGACGATGACGACGCGGGGGGTAGGGCACATGGCCTGCTTCTGAATAGAAGCATTTGTCACTTTATTCATATTAAGTGGCAACAAAGAGGATGCGAAAAAGTCAGAAAAAAGTATTCAGAACTTTTTGCCCGATGCGATATGGAAGAAGGTGTTCCATAGGATTTTGATGTCAAACCACCATGAACGATGCTCCAAATAATAGAGATCGTATTGCAGCCGCGTCACCATCTTCTCCAACGAATTGGTGTAGCCGTTGTAGAGCGTAGCGTAGGAGGTCACGCCCGGGCGTATCTGATAGAGCGTGGGGTAGCGCGGGTCAATCTTTTGTATTTCGTCAATGAATACTTTTCGCTCAGGTCTAGGCCCGACGAATGCCATATCACCACAAAAAACGTTCCATAGTTGCGGAAGTTCGTCAAGATGGTGCTCTCTGAGGAATTTTCCTACGGTGGTGAGTCGTTTATCTTTGCCTGCGGTATAAAGTTGTGCACCATCGCGCTCAGCATTGCGTACCATAGAGCGAAATTTGTATATATTGAACGGACGTCCGAAGCGCCCGATGCGCTCTTGTTTAAATATGACAGGTCTGCCGTCCTTGATAAGAACTGCAAGATAGCATGCCAAAAAAAGTGGTGAGAACACGATGAGACAAGCAGCGGCAACAAACATGTCAAAAATGCGTTTGGTGTTTCGTTCAAAACTTGTCATGGAGTCCGGGATGTATTTTCCTGGATTGTCCTCATCGTAAGGGGCTACATGCGGGGCTTTGGTGTGTTGAAGGTTGTCTGTGTCTTTCATGTTTATGGTTGTAATATGGTTAGCGTTTGATAATTTTTTTTAGAAATGCAGCATAATGCTCTATTTGCCGTTCTTGGGAGAAATCTCCTTTTGCGGCGTCCTCTGTACGTTTGTGCATTTGTTGGCGTTCTTCTTTATCAAGGGCGATCATTCGACTAATGTTGGCCGCAAGTGCGTTGTGATCCCCCGGCGGGCTAACATACCCTATGCCATATTGTTGAACAATGGTGCGCGCTTCTCCTTCACCGCAATAGAACACAGGCACGCCTGCTGCCATGAGGTCAAATATCTTGGAAGGTACAGCACCCGGAATATCTTTTGCAAGAGGTACAATACCTGCATCAAAACTCGGTAGTATCCTTCCTACCTCGCTTTTGGAGAGAACACCATGATAATAAACACCGCGCTTTTCACTTGCAGCCTGTTCCACTTGTTTGCACTGTGTGCCTCCACCATAAATGTGAAGTTCCGCTCCAAGTGATTTGAAGTTAATTTCTCGAACGATGCCAGCCATATCTTGAGCTTCGCCAAGCAGTCCAGCATAAACGAGTCGAAGAATATTCCCCGATGGAGGCGTAATTAATGCTTCACGATGGGTGGCAGGTTGAAGATTTCTATAGAGGAAAAGAGGCTTCTCTGGTACTATAGATGCAATGTGGTCAAGAATAGGTTGGCTTTGTCCTTGTATGGCTTTGGCTTTATGGTAGGCGAACTTTTCCATGCTACATAAAATACGCCAAGGCAGACTGCCCACTGTTACAGCCCCAATACGCACAGCACTTTCGGGCCAAAGATCGCTCACGTTGAGTATCACACAACGACGCATCAGTAGCCCGAAAAGGATGTGAACAGAACAAGCAACGGGAAGTGGCGGCGATTGAACTATTACACAATCATAGTTAAGAATGCGGCGCACACGCCATGCAAATGCCCACAAAGTGAATGCGAAAGAAAACATTGATAACAATCGTTTACCGCGCGAGCGGGCGACAGTGGCATATGTCCAATATCGGAACACGTTTACGTCGTTCACAATTTCCTTTTTGGAAAAACAGTGCCGGTATCCTTCAAAGATTCTTCCCTTTGGATAATTGGGAAGACAAGTCAGTACATCCACCTCAACCCCTCTTTGACGCAAGCCTTGCGCCATATTTGTGATGCGTGAAGGTGCTGCACCTACTTCGGGATAATAATAGAAGGAGACTATCAGTATTCGCATTGGGGACAAAGGTTTTGCGGGGAAAAATACCCCCCCCCCGTTTTGTTAATTAGCGTTAAATTGTTTTAACCGATCCGTCAGAGAGATGTGCTTTCACCAACAAGGACGGCATGGGAGCGTATCTTTATCTTGCGAGAGGCATGCGCTCCTTGGCAGACATTACTAAAAAAATGCACGAATCGGAGGGCGGGCGATTAATAGCCGACTGTCGGCATAACGAGACTGCTACGCGTTGCCAAATGACGCATTCTTTTTTAACGTCTGGCGGCAAAGTTAGGAATTTCTACTTTAAACGACAATGATTTGTGAAAATTTCTTTAACAAATTTGTCGTTTTGCAAAAATAGTGTACGCGTTGTGCTAATTTCAGCGCCAGAGCAAGAGCGAAAGCCGTTTAATAATCATATTCTGCGGAATGTCTGTTTTTGCAAGTTGTAGGGAAATGCTTACTTTTGCGCTATGAATCTCTTTTTTGACTTGTTGCAAGTGGCATTGGGCCATCGGAGCTCGCTCTCGCGGACGCCATCAGAAGCCGAATGGCAAGAAGCCTATTCTCAGTGCGAGCGTCAGACGCTGGTGGGCGTGGCCTTTCCCGCCTTGGGCGTGTTGGAAGGTGAGCAACGCGCCCCGAAGAAACTTTTCATGCAGTGGTATGCCGCCGCCGAGGAGATACGCGAGCGCAATGCCTTGCTGAACCGAAAGACCGCGCTCGCTGTGCGCACATTCGCCCGCGACGGCAAACGCAGCGTGATACTGAAAGGGCAGGGCTTGGCCCTGCTCTATCCCGACCCCGCACTCCGTACGCCCGGTGACATCGACATTTGGGTGGAGGGCACAAGGGACGAGACGGTGAAGTACCTCCGTAAGTTCTGCCCCAATGAAGAAGTGGTGTACCACAACATGCATTTCCCCGCCCTGGACGACGTGGAGATGGAGGCCCACTTCACTCCCTCGTGGTTCAACAATCCCGTGGCCAACCGGCGCTTTCAGCGTTGGTGCAAAGTGCAGCAGGAGCGACTCTTTGAGAATACGGTGCAACTGGAAGGGGCGAAGAGCGAGGTCAGCGTGGCCGATGCCGCTTTCAATCGCGTGTTTGTGATGCAACATATCTATCGCCACCTCTTCGGTGACGGCATCGGGCTACGCCAGGTGCTGGACTACTATTATGTGTTGCGCCAGGGTTGTGACGAGGAAGCACGGCAAGAGACGCTACGACAGATACGACGCATGGGGATGGCACGTTTCGCTCGCGCGCTGATGTATGTGGAGCAGCGAGTATTCGGATTAGAGGATGAATACTTGCTCTGTGCCCCTGACGAAAAGGAAGGCCAGTACCTCTTGTCCGAGATTATGCGAGCAGGAAACTTTGGGAAATACGACTCGCGCATCGTGCATACCGCTGGCGAGCCAAAGTGGCATAGTTTTGTGCGTATCACACGCCAGAACTGGCACCTGGTCACTCATTATCCTGCGGAGGTGCTATGTAGTCCGCTCTTCCGCGCCTGGCACTACGTATGGCGCAAGGCCAAAGGGTATCGCTAAACGCACAAAACGTAAAAACGAACGAAACAATGCAATACGGAAGATTGCTACGCACGCTGTCGCACCTACGGCCCACGCAAGTGGCCTATCAGGCGCTGACACGTCTGCGCAAACCCGCGTTTAAGAATGTGGCCTGTCCCGAGGAGTATGGCGGCAAGTGTGGCAAGAAGCTCGTGACGCCATTCATCGCCAAACCCGTAGCAATGGATGGCGACACGTTCACGTTTCTCAACCTGTCAAAACGGTTCACGGACTGGGACGACAAGGAGTTTGGGATGCTCTGGGCCTACAACCTCAACTATATGGACTATCTGCTGCAACGCGGTGCAGACGCTTTCGAGGGCAAGATGTGGATAGACCGTTTCCTGCGCGACCTGCCGGCACGCACCGTGGGACTCGATCCGTATCCCACAGCGCTACGTATGATGAACTGGGCGAAATTCACTTGCCTGAACTATACCGACAAGGAACTTCCCGCACAGTGGCGCGATGCGATGCACAGCCAGTTGCTACATCTCGAGAAACGGCGCGAATACCACCTGCTTGGCAACCACCTGCTTGAAGATGCTTTCGGCCTATACATAGGATGGCTGTTCTTGGGCGAGAAAGGGAAGCACCTGAATGCCGCTCGCCGCTTGATGCTGGCTCAATTGCGTGAGCAGACGCTCTCTGACGGCGCACACTATGAGCAAAGTCCGATGTACCATTGCATCTTGCTCGACCGTCTGCTCGACGCGCTCAACTTCGCGCTTACCTATGAGGACGAAGGGGCACAGCAACTTCGTGCTATCGCCTCAGAATGGTTGGGATGGCTTGAAAGCATCGTTTGGCAAGATGGCGCGATTCCCCTCTTCGGCGACGCTGCCACGGGTATCGCCCCGATGCCCAGCGAGATATTCGATTATGCGCGCCGCCTGGGACTATCATGGGCGGCGAACCCTCTCGGGGCGAGCGGTTACCGCAAACTCAATACCGCGTGGGCGGAAGTCGTGACCGATGTAGGGGGCGTGACTGCCACCTACCAGCCCGGCCACACCCATTGCGACCCGCTGAGTTTTGAGATGCGCGTCAATGGGCGCCCGTTCGTGGTGGACACGGGCATCAGCACCTATGAGAAAAATGCCCGACGCCAATACGAACGTTCCTATGCCGCACACAATGTGGCACAAATCGGTGACGAAGAGCCCTTTGAGGTATGGGGCGGATTTCGTGTGGGGCGTATGGCGTCGGTAAGTCTCTCCACCAACGAGCAGAACCATATTGCTGCCGTACGCAAAGGGCGGTTCAAGGCCTCCCGCGAATTTCAGATGAACGATGACGCATTCACGATCGCCGACGACGTATTTGGCAAAAAGGCTATCGCCCGCTTGCACCTCGCACCTGGTGTAGAGGCCACGCTGGGTGCCGACGGCACGATAAGTACCCCAGTTGCCGATATCCGTTTTGAGGGAGAGGATGTAGAAGTGTCGCTGTGCGACTGCCAAGTCAGCACGGCCTATAACCTTTTTCAGCAAGCCATCTGCGTCGAAGCCCACTTCCGGGACACCCTCACCACCACCATAACCCCCACGGCCATGGCATAATCATTTACCTTGTTTTTTGTTTTTGTAAAAAAAGCAAAAGAATTATTCGCTTTTGCCAAACATTTGCTAACTTTGCTTCGCAAAACAAAGCAGGTGTTTGGCAATTTTTTGTTAATCGCACCTTTGAAGAAGCAAACGGACGTTAAAACGCCGCTTATCGAGCCAAAAAGGCAGAAAACTTATATATTTTCAAACATTACCAATAATTTTACTAACACAATGAACAGAACTAATCTATTCGTCGTGGTGTTCTGTGCCCTTATGGGTATAGGCTTCGGCGCACTCGTTCCGCAGGTGGCTTATGCACAGACTGGCGGCACGGGTTCGGCCTCTACCGCCACAGGAACGGTGGTCGATGAGAACGGCGAGGCTGTCCCCGGCGCCTACGTCCTACAAGTGGGCACGCGCAATGGTGTGATGACCGACCCGCAGGGACGTTTCACCATTAAGGGCTTGAGCCCGAACGCGCAACTGCGCATCTCCTATCTCGGCTACGAGACACAGACGGTGCGTTGGACAGGCGAGGCACTCCGTGTGGAGATGTCGCCCAGCGACAACACGCTGAACGCCGCTGTCGTGACCGCCATGGGTATTGTCAGGAAGGAACGCTCGCTGACCTACTCCACACAGCAGGTGCGGGCCAACGAACTGATGATCGTGCCAGACGCTAACGTGGCCAATACGCTCGAAGGAAAAGTGAGCGGTGTGACGATCACTGCAAGCGCAGGTGGTGCTGGTGGCGCGTCGAAGATCATCCTGCGCGGCCAGAAGTCCATCCTCGGTAACAGCACCCCGCTCATCGTAGTAGACGGTGTGCCCATCACCAACGGCACACGCAACCAACTCGGAATGGGCGCTGGTGGCTCCATCACTGCCGAGGTGAGCAGTGAAGGAGCAGACCCGCTCTCCATGATCAACCCCGACGACATAGAGACCATGAACGTGCTGAAAGGTGCCAATGCCGCAGCGCTCTATGGCTCGCAGGCTGCCAATGGTGTCATCATGATTACCACGAAGAAAGGCCGTGAGGGTAAGATCGACGTGAGCTTCACGACCAACGTGACGTTCGAGACCCCGCTGGTGCTGCCAAAAATTCAGACGGTATATGGCGCAGACATCACTGCCGCTGGCGGTCTGGGTTCTACAGGCTGGGGAGCACGCATCACTGACCGTCCCGATGACCAACTCGTGGTGGTAACGCCTTTTGCTGACGGCTCGCCCTTCCAAGTGGCCATGAACCCCAACACCGGTATGGCTTCAGGTCTGCCCACAGCCTATCACGAGATTCACCTGCGCAACCGTGGACATGACGATGTGGACGATTTCTTCCGTACTGGTACGACGTTCAACAACTCCATCTCGCTCAGCGGCGGTACAGAGAAGATCAAGACCTACTTCTCCTATGCCAATGCCCACAGCAATGGTATGATAGAGAACAACAGTTACAACCGCAACACGTTGGCCTTCCGTCAGAGTTACAACCTCTGGAAGCGTGTGAGCATCGACGCCTCTATCAACTACGTGCAGACCGTGACGCGCAACCGTCCTGGTGGCGGTGGTTTGCTCAACCCCATCTACCACCTCTACACCACGCCCAACAACGTGGATGTCGGTTATTATAAGGACAACTATTACGTAGCAGACGGGCAGTGGTACAACTCCAACGCCCAGCGCTTGTATCAGAAGGTGACCGTGGGCGGTGCTGACTACTGGCAACTCAGCAACTATTACGCGCTGCTCAGTGGCCCGCGCCAGAATTGGGCATATATGGCCGCTCCCTACAACAACCCGTACTGGCTCACCAATATGAACCGCAGCAAACAGAAGACCGACCGCGTCTATGGTTCGTTTACCGGTAAGGTGGACATCATCGACGGCCTCGCCTTCCAAGCCCGCCTCGGTTTTGACCACACGCGCCACAACAACGAGACCAACCGCTATGCCACAACGTTCCTCCAGAGCGGTTATCTGATGAACGACTACGGCATGTACTATTATGGCAACTCGCGCACTACGGAGATTTACACCGACTACTTGCTTACCTACAACAAGCAGTTTAACGACGACTGGAGTTTCAACGCCACCGCCGGTTACGTGGGCCACACGATTAAGAGCAAGGGCGAGAACCTCGGCGTAGAAGCTACTTGGATGGACGGCATACGTGAAAAGCCTTCTACACAGGTAAACCGCTTCGAAACGAGCTCGGGAAGCGCAGGCGAACTGCGTAGCAGCAGCGATTCCGACTGGGACCAAGCCGCATTGTTCACAGCCCAAGTAGGATGGCGCGACAAGATTTATGTTGACGCCTCCTATCGTCAGGACTGGTACAAGGCCTTCAAGCAGTTCCACGTGACGCGCGGCACCTCGCTCTCCTATGGTTATTGGGGCATCGGCGCCAACGCCATCATCAGCGAACTCATCAAAATGCCCAAGTGGATTAACTACTTGAAGTATCGCGCCAGTTACTCGCAGGTGGGTAACTCCATCCCCAACACGCTCTTCAGCATGGCTTCGTCCAGTGCTCGCACCGGTGCTGTGGTGCTCAGCGGCTACAACCGCTTCGAGAACCCCGTGCCCGAGAAGACCAGTTCGTTTGAGACTGGCATAGAGATGATGCTGTTCGACAACTGCATGAATTTCGACTTCACGTTCTACAACGCCATCGCTGACCACCTCTACATGACCATCGGCGTAGCCGGAAAGAGCACACCGGTGAACTCCGCCAAGGTGCGCAACCGTGGTTTCGAAGCCACGCTCGGCTACCGCTTCAACTTCGGACAGTGGCGTTGGAAGCCTCAACTGAACATCTCCTTTGACGACAACACCATCCTGCGCAGCGCATATAAGCAAGACGGCTCGGAGAATCCCTACCGTCAGAGCCTCGGCGGCGCGATGGTCATCTACAAAGAAGGCGGCTCCGTGGGCGACCTCTACATCACCGACTTCAAGCGCGACGACGACGGTGTGCTGATCCTCAACCGCACCACTTATGCACCGCAGTACGACAACATTAACGCTTATGCCAAGTATGCGGGCAACATGAACTCCAAGTGGCAGTTTGGTCTGAGCAATACCATTAACTTCAAGGACTTCCAACTGTTCTTCCTCATCAATGGTCGCATCGGTGGCAAGGTGATCTCCCAGACAGAAGGCGTTCTTGACAACCTCGGTTTCTCGCAGCGCACAGCCGACGCACGTATGTATGCCGAGCAGCACGAAATCTACGCTGCCGACGGTCGTCTGGGTATGTATATCCACGGAAAGCCTGGCACCAACGGCCCAGAGGGTGACTATATCGTGGCCATTGAGGACTACTACACCGCCATCGGTGGCAGCGCCAGCCCCACTCCGTATATATATAAGGCCACCAACTTCCGCCTGCGCGAACTTTCGCTCAGTTACACCTTCCGCCACCTGCTCGGTGAGAACAAGAACCTGACGCTCTCCTTCGTAGGCCGCAACCTCTTCTTCCTGTATAAGGATGCACCCGTTGATCCCGACATCTCGCTCTCTACGCAGAACGGTCTCGGCGGCTTCGAGTATTTCGGCATGCCCTCGGCACGCTCCTTCGGCTTCTCCGCTAAGATTAACTTCTAACTTAAGTTTCTGAAGTTATGAGGAGAAGTTATGAGGGGGAGTTATGAAAGGAAGTTATGAGGGGCCGACACTTCATTGCACGGTGTTTTACCCTACGCTGAAAAGTAACGGCCCTTTATAACTACTCTATTAACTTCC
>JAFSWM010000102.1 GCA_017444485.1 Bacteroidaceae bacterium
GAGGTAGGCGAGGAAGCCTTCTGGGGCAACGGCATCAAGAAACTCACGCTGCCCGCAGGCTTGAAGTGCGGCCGCGGAGCTTTCGGATATTGTAGCAACCTGACCTCGCTGACCATCAGCGACGGCGTCACCGAGATTGCTGACAGTTGCTTCCTCTGGAGCAAGCTCACTTCGCTCGAAGTGCCCGCCTCAGTGAAGCGTATCGGCCGTTGGGCCATTAGCAGTGGTCAGTGGAAGCTTAGCGTTAAGTTCAACTCGCCCTCATTCGTCATCGATGAAAATGGTGTCAGGAGCGAAAACCTTACCGTGGAAGGCCTGGACGGCTGCACCAGCATCGCTAAGGAGGGTCTCTACGGACTCACGGGCACGTTCACGGTCAATCCCAATACCACATACGCCGAAAAAGCCATTGTGGGCGACTTCGACAAGATCATCATCCCTGCCGCCGCTACCGACTACAACCCATTGGCAGTGGGCATCGCTAAATACTATGAGGTGGAGAAAGGGCATCCCACGCTTGCCAGTGCTGGCGGATTACTATACAACAATACATTCTCCCACCTCTACTATGTACCAAACTTCGATGATAATAAATTGGACCTCTACATTCCTCGCAACGTGAAGACCACCTCGGGGCAACCCTTTGAGACGAAGTGGCTTCGCGTATGGCTTCCTGAAGGTTTAGAGAGCATCGACGCTCGCTTTATCGATGGCAACGACCTGCGCGACGTATATTGCCCCGCCGCAACTCCTCCTGTGTTCCTTCAGCAAGACGCAGAGTCGCCGATTCATTCTTCCAACATGAACTACCACGCCAAGTTGCACGTGCTTCCTGGCTGCGGTGAAGCCTACAAAGCCGCCCCAGGCTGGAGCGAGATACCCACCGTGCTCGAAGACCTCGCCCTTGATGACGGCTTCATCTATAGTATCTATGAGTTCTACGACTCGTGGGAAAAGAAGACCTATCGTTATGCTCAAGCCATCAGCCACCGTCCAGAGGCACATCAGAGCGGCAACGTGGTAGTACCTGCTGCCGTGAGGATTGGAGATGAACTGCTGGCAGTGACAGAAGTTCTCCCCTCGGTGTTCCAAGCAGACCTTACCGTGAAGGATGTCACGCTGGGCAGTTTCGTCAGCAGCCTATATAGCAATGCCTTCCGTGGCTGTGAAAACTTGCGGCGCGTATCGCTCGGTGAGAATGTATCCTATGTCTCAACGAGCACCTTCGAGGGTTGCACCGCGCTGGAGGAAGTAGAATTTAAGTCGCCGCAGATAACCGCTGTCGAAGATCGCGCCTTTGCCGGCTGCTCCTCGCTCCGCCACCTCAACCTGAAGACAGGCTTGAACACGTTGGGCACATCAGCCTTCGAGGGTTGCACGTCGCTCAAGTCAGTGAGTGGCATTGAGAACGTGCGCACCCTGCCAGCACGTCTCTTTGCCAATAGCGGCATAGAGAGCCTCACGCTCGGCGCGAATACGTCTCTGGATCCTTATTCAACCAAAGACGTGTTTGCGGACTGCCCCAACCTCCACACCCTCGATGTCCATCCCGAGAACACACAGTTGGCGAGTCTCGACGGCATACTCTACATTATTTACTACGATGGCACGTACCGGCTCTACCATTGTCCGCCGCGCGTGAAGCTTGCCGACGGCACCATCGCCGCCCGCGAGGTTGTGAACTTCTCCGAGAAGCTCTATGAGCTGAGGCAGAACGACCTGCCCGCCCAGACGCGCGAAGTCGTCCTGCCCGCATCGCTCAAGGGTATGTATTGGCAAGCCTGCAACTTAGCAGACAAGCTCGAGAAAGTGACGTGCCTCTTTGACCCCGAGGTAGGCTCCTACTCTGGCAACTCCTTCAACGATGCTGTCTATGAGACTGCAGTGCTGCAAGTGCCGCGCGGTTTGAAAGAGAAATTCCAACAGCACTTTGAGTTCAAGAAGTTCACCCACATCGTAGAGATAGACCCCGACGACTTCCCCTCGCCCGAGCAACTGCAGCGCGAGGCGGAGGAGGCACAGCAGGACGACCCCGCCGTGGGTACGGCACTGACGCTACTGCTGAAGGACGGCTCCACACACACCGTGCGCCTCGTTGCGCAACCCGTCATTACGATTGAGGGCGCTAACCTGAAAATTGTCGGCGAATGGCTCGACCTCTCCCTGCCGCTTGCCGACGTGGTGCGCTACACCTTTGGCACCTACGATGCTACGGGCATTGGCAGCATTAAGGACGACAACCACATTGACATCAACGTGGGCGACGAGGGACTCAGTCTGGAAGGTCTCCATGCAGGCGACGCTGTCGATGTGTTCGACATGGGCGGCAAACGCTTGCGCCATGCCACCGCATCCCTGAGCGGCAGCCTCAACCTCTCGCTCGGCGGGCTGCCAGCTGGCGTGTACGTGGTGAAAGTGAACGAGAAGAGTTATAAAATCATAAAGAAGTAGCCCCACTCTTAGTATGATAAACACTCAGCACAACATCTGTCCACCATATCATATCAGAACAGTCATGAAAGTCAAGAAACACAATATCCAGTACTGGACGAGGCTCTTTCTCCTCGTATTGTTGGGAGCGACATGGGCTACGCCAGGCGTTCTCTACGCACAGACCGACGACCCCGTACAAGACGCCATGTACATATATCGCAACGATGGCAAGTTCCACGGCTTCTACAACGCCGATGTGGTGCGCATCGGGTTCAGCAAGGTTGATACGTTGGGCCGCGAACACATCGACTACGTGGTGCAAGAGATTGAGACGCTCGACTCCCTCTATCGCATCCCCGTCTCTGCCATCGACAGTGTGTCGTTCATCACACCACGCACGGTGTATGCCGAGGGTATGAAGGCCACTACTACGAGCGAACTTTGGGACTACGTCGTGGCGAGCGACAGCATGACATGCATTACCCTCTCCTCCACCACACCTGCTACACTCATCCCTGCCGTAGGCGACAAGCTCTGCACCACAAAGAGCCGCAACCTCCTGCCCGGTGGCTTCTATGGCACCGTGCAAAAAGTATCTACCACCACTACTGGCATCCTCGTGGAATGCAAGAACGAGGGTTTTGCCCACTACCTGAAGCGCCATATGTTCAAGGGCGGCGCACGCGTGAACGAGAACGCAGAGTCTGCCGCACGTCGTCGCATCCAGGCACGCCGCGTAGGACACGACAGCCAGTCGGCATACCTCAACATACAGATTGACACCATCAAAAAAGAGTGGGACTGGAGCGGCGAACATGAGTTCAACGACAATTGGAAAGTCAGCGGCGAGGCCAAGGCGGGCATTGCCATCGCACCCGAGTTCTATGTCACGGCATTCGGTTGCTTTGACCTTGAGTCTGGTCTAAACATGGACTGCGCCATGCGCGTGAAAGCCAACATGCAGTTCGACGTTCACGCCAAGGGCACCATCGAAGGCACCTTTGAAGAAAGTTTCAAGGGAACAATCATTTGGATTCCCGATACGCCCTTCTTCATCACCACGGGACCAGGTTTCCTAACCACGTTCACTGGTGAGTTGGAAATGAACTATCACTACGAGGACGACATCGCGGTCGAGGTGCAAGCACAAGTTAACCAAAGTGCCTATACCGACAACATCATGCTGAACGCCAATACGCGCAAGTTGGGACATCAGGAGAAACTTGAGGTGACAGGTACGGCAACCATCACGGCTGGCCCGTTCTATAAGGTGGCGTTCATCCTTGGCACGGAGGACATCGGCAAGATAGAGGCACGCATCGATGCCGGCGGCAAGACCAGCATGCAGATTACTGTCAGCAGCGACAACTTCTACGAGCATACCGACAGCATCAACACCGCTCTCTATGACGCCCTGAACCAGGACGGCTCTATCAAAATCGGTGCTTACGCCAAGACGAAGATTACCGCAAAACTCCTCAAGTGGGAGAAGGAATGGCCCGCGTGGGAATACGAGCCTGGGTGGACGATGGACGGCGGCGTGGTGCCTAAGTTCAGCGAGCCAACCATCAGGAGCTACGATGCA
>JAFSWM010000103.1 GCA_017444485.1 Bacteroidaceae bacterium
GTTACCTTGCTGCGTAGGGGTAAAAATAGGAGGCAAAGAAGTATTGGCTTGTTTTTAACTCCCCATCATAACTCCTATCTTTAACTCCCCTTCATAACTCCTTTCTTTAACTCCACATCATAACTTCAGAAACTTAAGTTAGTATTTGTGTACATCGCCTGACAGTTCGGCTTTGTCCAGCCGTTTCTTGTCAATGGCGCGCCAGCAGTAGGCGATATAGGCCAGTACGAAGGGGATGAGCAGACTCACCCAGGCCATGGTGCGCAACGTGAACTCGCTGGAGCAACTGTTGCTGATCGTGAGCGAACTTTGGAGGTCGGCAGTGGAGGGGTAGTAACTCGTGCCGCCAAATCCTGCGAGCATGAAGAGCGCCATCACGGCGAGCACCGTCCCCGTGCCGCTCAGCCAGATGCCCAGGCGGTTTTTCTCCTTGAAGAGGGGCAGCGCGATGCCTGCAAGCACGAGCACCACACCCACCAGGAACACGGTGGTCACGACTGGCAGCGCCAGCAGATTGTGCCACATCTTCGCAGGCTCCATGGAGACCACGCCGGCCTCGTCCACCGCGAAGCCGTCGGCGCCGAGGATGATGCCCACAAAGGCGAGGAAGAACACGAGGAACAGCCCCGCATTGACCTTCAACGACTTGAGCAGGCGCGGGCGCAGAGCCGCATCGCTGATGTTGTTCATCATATAGAGCAGGCCGTTGGTGCGTGCCAGGAATACCACCGCCAGGCCGAGTAGCCAGTTCACAGGATTGGCCACAGCCTCCAGGCCTCCCCAGCCGCCGGTCCAGCGGCTGATGACGGGCGTGATGCCGGTGTTGTCCATCGCGCCGTGCTCCACCACAAAGGGCGAGCCGGTGAAGAACGTGGCCACCGCCATGCCCAGCAACAGCGGGCCGAGCACACCGTTGATGACCAGGAAGGTGCGGAACGTGTCGCGCCCGAGCAGGTTGCCGGGCTTTTTCTGATACTCGTAGGAGACGGCTTGCAGCACAAAGGTCACCAGGATGAGCATCCACACCCAGTATGCGCCGCCGAAACTGGTGCTATAGAAAAGGGGGAAGGAAGCGAAGAATGCGCCACCGAAAGTGACGAGCGTGGTGAAGGTGAATTCCCATTTGCGTCCCGAACTGTTCATGATCAGTTCGCGCTCCGGCTCATTGTGGGCGAGCGAGAAAACGAAGGAGTTAGCCCCCTGCACAAAAAGCAGGAACACCAGCAAGCCACCGAGCAAGGCTATCAGGCACCACCAGTATTGTTGCAGAAATTCGTAGGTAATCATCGTTTCAGGGATTTATTTGGTTTCGGGGCCTTTCTTGATGGCTTTACACATGATTCTGATCTCCACGGCGAGCAAGATGGTAAACAGCACGAGGAAGAGGAAGAAGGTGGTCATCACTGCTCCGGCGCTCTGGCTGCTTATGGCCGCGTTCACGGGCAACAAGTCCTGTATGGCCCACGGCTGGCGGCCCACCTCGGCCACTATCCAACCGGCCTGGCCCGCAAGATAGACCATCGGTATGGCCGCTATCCCGAGCCATTGCAGCCAGCGCATGGAGGCGATGCGTTTCTTGTAGTCGAACCACACCACGAGCAGCAGCACCAGTGTCAGTGCGCCGCCGAAACCCACCATCACGCGGAACGACCAGTACACTAAGGGCACGGGCGGCACGAGGTCGTCGGGGGTGTCAAGGTATCCGTAGCCGAAATAGGCCACATTCTCGTCAAGTTGTTGGCGCTGGGCCTTCATTGCCGCGCTGTCGCCGGCGGCTTTGGCCTCGCGGTAGCCCTTGAAGGCGGCAAGGACCTGCTTGCCACGCTTGATCTTCTCCTCGGCAGAGGGCACTGTCGTGCCGTCGGGCAAGGTGTAGCCGGCTTTGATGTCTTCAATGCCTGGCACGAAGCCTTCGGGGTCGTGCGTGGCGAGGAGGGAGAGCACCTTGGGCACTTCGATGCCTGGCACCACGCTGAATGGCGCGCCGTTGCCGCCCTTTTCGAGTCCCTCTGCTGCGGCAAGTTTCATGGGCTGGTAGCGTGCCGCGTCCACACCGCTGCCATCGCCGGTAATCATCGTGCCGAGCGTGCCAAGGGCTGCCACGACAGCACCCACGCGCAAGGAGGCCAGGGCAAACTGCGTGTGCCGCTTCTTGAGTAGGTACCAACAACTCACGCCGATGGTGAAGAAGCCGCCCGTCATCCAGGCGCTCATCACGCTGTGGAAGAATTTGGTGACCGCCACGCTCTGGAATGCCACAGCGAAGAAGTCCATCATCTCGTTGCGCATCGTGTCGGGATTGAACTCCATGCCCACGGGGTGTTGCATCCAACTGTTCGCTACGAGTATCCACCAGGCCGAGAGTGTGGCGCCCACACCCGTGAGCCAGGTGGCGCTGAGGTGGAACTTCTTGCCCACCTTGTTCCAGCCGAAGAACATCACGGCAATGAACGTGGCTTCCATAAAGAAGGCCACGATGCCCTCGATGGCCAGGGGCGCTCCGAAGATGTCGCCCACGAACCACGAGTAGTTCGACCAGTTTGTACCAAATTCGAATTCGAGGATGATGCCGGTGGCGACGCCGATGGCGAAGTTGATGCCGAAGATCTTTTGCCAAAACTGCGCGGCGCGTTTCCAGAAGTCGTCTTTCTTGACGACGTAGAGCGTCTCCATCACGCCCATCACCATGGCCAGGCCGAGGGTGAGGGGTACGAACAGCCAGTGGTAGCACGCGGTCAGGGCAAACTGCGCCCGCGACCATTCCAACACGGCTGTGGATTCCACGTTGAGGAAGGTTAGCATTTCTCTGAGGGTTAGGGTTATAGGTTAAGGGGTATTGCGGCCAGCGTCAGTGCGTCAGATTGCGGGCCACAGTCTCTTGTTTCGTCTCGGTGTCCATTCCCGAAAGGGCGGGCTTGAAGAAGAACATACGCAACACCAAGAACATCACCGCCAGTTTCAGCAGGATGATCACCCAGAGCGTACGTCCCCACGTCATCTGGCGAAAGCCATCAACGTAGAAGCGCCAAATGCGCACGGGTAAGGCATTTGAATAGTTCATCGTGGCAAAGTTAAGCCATTTGCCACGGGTGGCCAACTTTTCAGGGCGTTTTTAGCCCCGCCTGTCATTTTGTCCCTGCATTTCGCCGCCACAGCGCTTATATTTGCAACGGATATCATGCCACCCCTTGTGTTCCCGCCAGCAGGCAGGTCGCAAGGGGTAAAAACTATCTCGGACCTTGTTTAAACGACAAAGCCAATCGTTTAAACAAGGTCCGAGATAGTTTTTCCTACAACGCTTCTACGTTCGTCGGCGGCGGTAATGGGTGTGCCGAGCGGCGCGGGCCCCTTTTTCTGCTCCGCGAAGCGTGCGGTTTGTCCCTATGCCAGGGCTGCTATTGCGGCGGCATAGTCGGGCTCTTGCGTGATTTCCGGCACCAGTTCGGCGTATCTCACCACGCCCTCTTCATCGACGATGACCACAGCGCGTGCCAGCAGGCCGTCCATGGGCAGGCTCGTGATGCGCAGGCCCCACATCGCGTCGAACTCCTCGCAGCGGAAGGCGCTCAGGGGCACTACGTTTTCAATGCCGTTGGCCGTGCAGAAGCGTGCCTGTGCGAACGGCAGGTCCTTGCTGATGCAGAGCACCACCGTGTTGTCTAACGCGGCAGCCTCCTTGTTGAAGCGGCGCACGCTAGCGGCGCACACGTCGGTATCCATGCTGGGGAACACGTTGAGCACCACGCGCTTGCCACGGAAGTCCGTGAGCCGCGCCGTGCTGAGGTCGCCCTTCACCATCTCAAAGTCGGGCGCAAGATCACCCACTGCCGGCATCTCACCGAGCAGACTGACGGGATTGCCAAGAAATGTGGTTTTCATTATGGTTTTGATCGTTTAAGGGGATAGGTTCGTTATTGCGGCCAGCCGGTAGGAGGCGGGGGCGGTGTGGGCTGCCCAGGGTTACCCTGCTGTGGCCAGCCTTGCTGAGGTTGCTGCGGCTGTTGCGGCCAGCCCTGTTGAGGCTGCTGTGGCCAACCTTGCTGAGGTTGCTGCGGTTGCTGTGGCCAGCCCTGTTGAGGCTGCTGAGGTTGTTGCGGCCAACCGTGCTGAGGTTGTTGAGGTTGCTGAGGCCAACCTTGTTGCGGCTGACGGGGCTGTTGTGCCCAACCTTGCTGAGGCTGACGCGGTTGCTGCCATGCCTGCTGCGGACGGTTACCGAAGTGCTGCTGGCCGAAAGAATTTCCCTTGGGGTCGGGGCCGTACTGGTTGGGGCCGGCTTGACCTTCCAAGCAGCACCAATAGAGCACCACAGCCCAACCCACACATGGGATAAGACTCCAAAGAATGCTCCAACCGCTCTTGCCGAGATCGTGCATACGACGCACGCTCAAGGCGAGACCCGGCACAAGCACGGCGAGCGAGTAGATGCCGCCGAGGATAGAACCCAGATCCTTTGATATTGCGCCCACACCATAGGTGAACACTAAACTGATCAGGAAATTGACAGCCACATAATACCAATAGTAGCGTCGGCTGGCGCGACCTTCAAAGTCCGCATAGTGATTTTGGATCACGTCCAAAAACACTTCAAAAAGGTTTTTCGGTTGTTCCATAATTCAAGGGGTATTTAAGAGTTAGTAAAACTGAGAAAGGCGTTGCGCGGTGCATTAAGAAAACATCGTGATGGGTTGTCATCGTGCCACCAACACTCTGCAAAATTACACAATCGGGTACGCCTTTGCAAGCAATTGTGTAAAAAAATGTGAAAATCGGCGCAAAAGCATACGAAAGCGCGGCGGTCCGCTTCGTGAACCGCCGCGCTTTGTGTTTCTGCCTGTCGCACTGCTCACCCTTGGTCGAGGGCGTGGCGGGGATAGTCGAGGGTGTAGTGCAGTCCGCGGCTCTCGTGGCGTTCGAGGGCCTGGCGAGTGATGAGATAGCCCACGTTGATCATGTTGCGCAGTTCGCAGATGTCGCGTGTGGCCTTGACGCGCTTGAAAAGTTCCTCGGTCTCCTCGTAGAGGAGGTCCAAGCGCGTCCAAGCACGGTGCAGCCTCAGGTTGCTGCGCACGATGCCCACATAGGCCGACATGATTTGTCCCACCTCCTTGACATCCTGCGCCACCAGCACCTTCTCCTCGTTGGTCATGGTGCCCTCGTCGTTCCACTCGGGCACCGCGTCGTTGAAGCCGTATTCGCCGATATGGGCCACGCTGTGCGCTGCGGCGCGGTCGGCATAGACCACGGCTTCAATCAGCGAGTTCGACGCCAGGCGGTTACCGCCGTGCAAGCCCGTGCAACTACATTCGCCGAGGGCGTAGAGACGACGTATGCTGCTCAAGCCGTCGAGGTCCACCTTGATGCCGCCACAGAAATAGTGCTGACAAGGCACCACGGGGATGTAGTCGCGCGTGATGTCAATGCCTATGCTGAGACATTTCTTGTAGATATTGGGGAAGTGGTGGCGTGTCTCTTCGGCATCCTTGTGCGTGACGTCGAGGCATACGTGATCCAATCCGTGTATCTTCATCTCGCGGTCGATGGCACGCGCCACGATGTCGCGCGGGGCGAGCGAGAGGCGCTTGTCGTACTTGTGCATAAACTCCCCGCCGCTGGGCAGTCTGAGCACACCGCCGTAGCCACGCATGGCCTCGGTGATGAGGTAGGCAGGGTGCTTCTCGGCGGGGTTGTAGAGCGCAGTGGGGTGGAACTGCACAAATTCCATATCCTGCACGGTGGCCTTGGCACGATAGGCCATCGCTATGCCATCGCCAGTGGCAATCTCGGGATTCGTCGTGCTGCTATACACCGCTCCCACACCGCCCGTAGCCAGAACGGTGACGCGAGAGAGGATGGTGTCCACCTTGCCCGTGTCGGGGTCGAGGACGTACGCGCCGAAACACTCAATGTCGGGCGTGCGGCGAGTCACCTCCACTCCGAGATGGTGCTGTGTGATGATTTCCACGGCGAAGTGGCGTTCCAACACGGTGATTTTCGGCTCACGGCGCACGGCAGCCATCAGGCCGCGCTGTATCTCAAAACCCGTGTCGTCCGCATGGTGGAGGATACGAAACTCGCTGTGGCCGCCCTCGCGGTGGAGGTCGAACGAGCCATCCTCGCGTTTGTCGAAATTCACTCCCCAGGCCACCAACCTGCGGATGCCCTCAGGGGCCTGCTCCACCACCTGGCGCACGGCCTGCGGGTCGCTGATATAGTCGCCCGCCACGATCGTGTCGCGGATGTGTTTCTCAAAATCGTCCACCTCAAGGTTGGTGACGCTGGCAATGCCTCCCTGCGCCTTGGCGGTGTTAGCCTCGTCGAGAGAAGTCTTGCACACCAGGGCCACACGCCCCTTGCCCGACGCGGCAGCCTGCAACGCGTAACTCATGCCGGCCACGCCGCCGCCGATGACGAGGAAATCAAATTTGCGTTTCATTGTTGATTATAAGATTATGCCCAGCACAATACGGATGCCAGGAAGAAATTTATTGTTTCTGCGCCGCCGCCCCACGGTCGGCCTCAATAAGGGCGAGCAGGCGGGGGATGGCCTCATCGGTAGGGATGTTCATCTCCACGCACTCCTTGCCACGATAGAGGCTCACCTTGCCGCGCGCCGCGCCGACGTAGCCATAGTCGGCATCGGCCATCTCGCCCGGCCCGTTCACGATGCAGCCCATCACGGCAATCTTCAGTCCTACCAGGTGCTGGGTGGCGGCCTTCACGCGGGCGATGGTGGCGGGTAGGTCATAGAGCGTGCGCCCACACCCCGGGCAACTGATATACTCTGTGCGTGTGAACCGCACACGGGCAGCCTGCAAGATGCGATCCGCCAGGTCAGTCAGTCGGTCGGTTTCCCACCCCTCGGCCTCTATTTTGAGGTCGGTGGCACGCTTGTCGAGGAGTGCCGGAGCGGCGGCCATCGCTGCTTTGAGTTGCAGTGTTGCCCAGTCGGGGGCTACTAAGCGGAGCGTCAGCACACCGGCAGCAATCGTCGCCGCGGCGGCCAGGGCCGCGCACTCGTCGCTAAGGGCCACCAGACTCTCCGCCACAGGGATTTCCGCCTCGGGGGGCTCGCTGAGGCTGACGCGGATCGTGTCGCCGATGCCCTCCATAAGCAACGTGCCGATGCCCACAGCACTCTTGATACGCCCGTCCTCACCCTCGCCGGCCTCTGTCACACCGAGGTGTAAGGGGAAGGTCATGCCCTCTGCCGCCATGGTCTGCACCAACAGGCGTACACTCTGCACCATCACCACGGTGTTGCTGGCTTTGATAGACACCACGATATCCGTGAACTTTTCGCGCACGGCCACGCGCAAGAACTCCATGCAACTCTCCACAATGCCGGCAGGCGTGTCGCCGTAGCGCGACATGATGCGGTCGGAAAGCGAGCCGTGGTTCACCCCGATGCGCAGGGCGGTGCCATGGCTGCGACAAATGGCGAGCAAGCGACAGAAACGCTCCTCAAGACGTTGGAGTTCTGCGGCATACTCCTCATCGGTATAGTCGATGTGCTTGAATTTGCGGGCAGGGTCCACATAGTTTCCAGGGTTGATACGCACCTTCTCGCAGACCTGTGCCGCGGCGTCGGCCACAGCAGCATTGAAATGCACGTCGGCCACAAGCGGCACGTCGCAACCCTTCTGCCGCAAGGCGGCATGAATGGCGGCAAGGCTCTCCACCTCGCGCGTGCCTTGCGTGGTGAGGCGTATGAGGTCTGCACCCGCAGCGGCACAGCGCAGACACTGCTCCACCGAACCCGCCACATCGTTGGTGTCGGTGGTGGTCATGGTCTGCACCCTTACAGGATTTTCGGCGCCGAGGCGAAGCGTACCGATGCGCACCTCGTGCGAACGACGGCGAGTGACAATTCCGGCAGTCATGGCTCAATTGGTTTTATAGGCATATTTCACGGCAGCGAGTTCGGCATTGGCCTTGACGATCTTGTCCTTCAGACTGAGTTTCTGCGTCTTCAACCTTGCGGCAACGTCGGTGTCGGCCAACGCGATGATTTGCGCAGCGAGCAACGCAGCATTTTGTGCAGCATTCACGCCCACCGTAGCCACGGGGATACCTGGCGGCATCGGCACGATAGAGAGGAGCGCGTCAAGGCCGTCGAGCATCCCTTTGATAGGCACGCCGATGACGGGCAGGGTGGTCTGCGCGGCGATTACACCTGGCAAAGCCGCCGACATGCCCGCGGCGGCAATGATGACACGCAAGCCACGGCTGGCGGCATCGCGGGCGAAGGCCTCGACCTCGGCAGGCGTGCGGTGGGCGGACAAGGCATTCATTTCGAAGGGGATTTGCAACTCGTCGAGTTGGCGTGCCGCCTTCTCCATCACGGGAAGGTCGGACGTGCTGCCCATAATGATACTGACAAGAGGGGGAGTCATAAGGATGAGATTTATGGTAGGTATTTGTAATTCATATAGGCCACACACTGGCGGCGTCGTTCTGTCCGGCGGCTTAGCACCACAACGAGCAAAACAGCGCAGCAGTGAAACCGGTAGCGGCTCCGGCGGCAGTCTCGCCCAGCGTATGACAGCGCAGTGCCACCCGAGCAGACGACACTAAGCCACAGAGCAACACGGCAAGGCATATCCAACCGGAAGCCTCAAAAGCATAGACGAGCGAAAGCCCCATCAGTAGGCCCACAGCGCCGCCGGCACCGGCAGCATAAGCGCTGGCCTTGTAGAACACATTGACAATCCCGCACGACACAATCACGCCCCCCGCCACATACGGCAGGATACCAATAATATGGGGCGTTTGCAAATGTGCAAACAAATAGGCCATCGCTGCATAGGACATCAAAGTCGTGCCAAACGACAGGATGCGGCGTTGTTTGTCTGAGCGTGCGGTCGCTGCCAATCCACTGAAACGCAAACTGATGCGCGTCAGCGCCCGAGGCAACAGCACCGCAAAAAACCACACCACCCCCAACAGCATCAGCCTGAACCCGACGGGCAGATACGCCATGTGGCTCAGCGTCAGCACCAGGGCGGCGGCGTAAACCGTGAGATAGAGCGGGGAGAACAAACCCGACACAAACCGTGCCGCCAGCAACAACAGGCGGGTGCGCGACAAGCGGCGGCGGAGGGATAGGGGGCTTGGCATATCAGGATTTGATCATTTTCTGAGCCTGCCAGTGGGAAGCCCCAACTGGCCGCGATACTTGGCCACGGTGCGGCGAGCAATGGCAAAGCCACGTTCGTTGAGTAACTGGGTGAGCATCTCGTCGCTATAAGGGTTGCGTTTGTCCTCGTGGTCGATGATGTCACGCAAGGCCAGTTTCACCGTGCGCGATGACACACTCTCGCCATCGCCCGTGGACATCTCGTTGGAAAAGAAGAACTTGAGGGGGTACGTCCCATAGTCTGTGCTCACGTACTTGCTGGCGGCGACCCTCGACACGGTGCTTATATCAACGCCGGCCTCCGCTGCCACGTCTTTGAGGGCCATAGGCCTAAGGAGCGTCTCATCGTCAGCACCGAGAAAGAACTCGCTCTGCCGGCGGGCAATGACTCTCATCACCGTGCGGAGCGTCTGGTTGCGGCGATTGAGGAGGTTGAGAAAACTCTGAGCAGCCTCCACCTTCTGGCGGGCATAAACGTAAGCGTCGTTCTGCTGGCGGTTTAACTGACGCGTGCGCCCGCTATAGTTTCGCACCGTTTCGCGAAAGGCAGGGCTGACACGCAACTCAGGCAGTCCGTCGTCGTTGAGCGCAATATGGATTTCGCCGTCGTCGTCCACGGAGAGATAAAAGTCGGGCGTCACAGTGGGAGCCGCTCCAGCCATGTCCTCACCGAAAGCACTGCCCGGAGCAGGGTTGAGACGGGTGAGCAGCCCTATCACCCCCTTGAAATCTTCGTCGCTGAGCCTCAGGCGGCGTTGTAGCACGTCCCAATGCTTCGACACAAAGTCCTTGAAATAGCGGCTAATGGCGATCAGCGCTGCGGCCTTGTATGGGGACTTCAACTCGGGGGCTTCCAACTGCAACAGGAGACACTCCTGCAAAGAGCGCGCCCCGATGCCACGCGGCTCAAACGACTGAAGGATTTTCAAGAGTCGCTCCAATTCGGCCTCATCGGTGTCGGTGTCTTGATAAACAGCGAGTTCGTCGGCTATGCGCGCAAGAGATTTGCGCAAGAGGCCATCGCTGTCGAGCGAGCCGATGAGATAGTCCATCACAGTTTGCTCGTGGGCAGAAAGAGCGTGTTCGCCCACCTGCTCCTTCAGTTCCTCATAAAAGGAGCGACCATAGGTGAGCGGTGTTTCGCGCTGCTGGAATTCAGCATCTTTGCGCTCACGAAGATAAGCGGGGACATCGTCCTCGGTGAGGTAGTCGCTCAATTCGTCGTCGTCAGCCATTCCATGATCAGAATCAGCGCCAAACATTTCATCGTCGGCATCGCCATCCCCTTCGTCGGAAATATCGTTGCTGTCAAAGTCATCATCGGCCTTCACCTCCAAGGCCGCATTGTCGAGCATCTCGTTCTCCACCCGCTCACGCAAATCCACAAGGGGCAGTTCTATCATCCGCGCCAACGCCACCTGAAGGGCCTGCGCCGTCTGCACCTGCCGCTCCTCCTGTGTCTGTGTCAGCACCTGTGGCATACCTTAATAATATAATAGAAACTGCACTGCCTTTTTTGCGCAAGCAAAGGTAGTGAAAAGCAAAGGGTGCTTGTAAAAAAATGTCGCTTTTCTTTGTTTTTGTATATGCGCAACATTATTTTTGCATTTGATTTGCATACGCCGTTATCGTATGAGCAGATTTTATAGAGTCTTATCATTATTTCTTTTGGCCTTCTTCACCACCGCCACCGCACAGGTGACGGGCAACGTGAAGTATAATCGGATTTCGCCAACCGAAATTGATATCGTATTCTCGCTTACACCTCAAGCGGGATGGCACATCTATTCCACCGGTTTTGCTGCCGGCGGTCCCACACGCGCCGAATTCGGCGTGGACGCCAAAAATGGCGTGGAACTGGCCGGTGGGCTGAAACCCGGACCAGGCGAGAAGACGGTGGAAGATCCCATCTTTGAGATGCAGGTGCGCCTCTTTGAAGGCCCGTGTACGTTCACACAACGTGTACGGCTCACCGAAAAAGACTACAGCCTGCAAGGATACCTGCGCTATGGGGCTTGCAACGACATGAACTGTTTGCCGCCGCAATCGCTCTCCTGCAAAATTTCTGGATCAGACGGCCCCGCTGCGGCTGCGGCAAGCGGCAATCAACCGCAGGCCAATCCTGCCGCGAATGAGGCCGCCGCGGCAGTGGCGAACGCGGCAACCACCCCCGATGCGGGCTTAGAGGCATTGGCCGCACTGTCATCGCAAGCCTTGACAAGCGATGCAGATCTCACTGCAACTGATACCACCACTGCCCCTGGCGACACCATAACGGCAACTGCTGCTGCCCCCGTTTCTGCAGACGACATAAAAGCCTGGTGGTCGCCGGTGACTGAGGAACTCAAGGCCTTCGGCGAACAGAGCGAATATGCCGATGCTTCGCTGTTTTACATCTTCCTGCTCGGTTTCCTCGGCGGTCTGCTTGCCTTGTTCACACCCTGCGTGTGGCCGATTATCCCGATGACGGTGAGTTTCTTCCTCAAACGCAGCGGCGACAGGAAAAAAGGCATACGCGATGCTATCACCTACGGGTTGGCCATCATTGTCATCTACGTGGCACTCGGCCTGCTCATCACCTTGCTCTTCGGAGCGAGCGCCTTGAACGACTTGAGCACCAACGCTGTATTCAACATCATCTTTTTCCTGATGCTGGTGGTCTTCGCAGCCAGTTTCTTCGGTGGCTTCGAAATCACACTACCCTCTAAGTGGAGCAATGCCGTGGACAGCAAGTCGGAACAGACCACGGGATTGGTGAGCATCTTCTTGATGGCCTTCACGCTGGCGCTGGTTTCCTTCTCTTGCACGGGCCCCATCATCGGCTTCCTCCTTGTGGAAGTGAGCACTGGCGGCGGCACAGTCCTCGCTCCAGCAATCGGTATGCTGGGCTTTGCTGTGGCTCTGGCCCTACCGTTCACCCTCTTCGCTCTCTTCCCCACCCTGCTGAAAAGTGCTCCAAAGAGCGGTGGATGGATGAACACGGTGAAGGTGACGCTGGGCTTCCTGGAACTGGCCTTCGCCCTGAAATTCCTCAGCGTAGCCGATTTGGCATATGGATGGCGCATCCTTGACCGCGAGACATTCCTCGCGCTGTGGGTTGTCATCTTCGCGCTGCTGGGCATTTACTTGCTGGGGTGGCTCAAATTCCCACACGATGACGACAACCGCCGAACCAGCGTGCCGCGCTTCTTCCTGGCTCTCTGCTCACTGGCCTTTGCCGTTTATATGATACCAGGGTTGTGGGGCGCACCCTGCAAGGCTGTGAGTGCCTTCGCACCACCCATATCCACACAGGACTTTGTGCTGGACAAAACCAATGTAGAACCCAAATTTAAGGACTACGAAGCCGGGATGCGCTATGCCAAGGAACACGGCAAGCCGGTGATGATTGACTTCACCGGTTTCGGCTGCGTGAATTGCCGAAAAATGGAAATGGCCGTTTGGCAGGACGCACAGGTGGGCCGCATGCTTACAGAAGACTACGTACTCATCTCGCTCTATGTAGACGACAAGACTCCGCTGCCCGAGCGTGTGACCGTGAAAGAGACCGATGGCACAGAGACTACGCTCCGTACGGTGGGCGACAAGTGGAGTTACTTCCAGCGTACCAAGTTCGGAGCGAACGCCCAGCCTTTCTATGTGCTCCTCAACAACGAAGGCAAGCCGCTGAATCGTTCCTACTCCTACGACGAGGACATTGACAAATACGTCGGCTTCCTCCGTACAGGCCTTGACAACTACAACCAATAAGAAACACACATCATCGTTATTGCATAAACATCTCTATTTTATCCCCAAATGCATTCATGGTCGGCGATCGCTGTGAAGCCGCGCGCCAGCCACGTCCGTATATTTTTTAGCAGGGTCGATACACCCGAATGGCTCCGGCAAGACTGTGAAGTACCCGCCAAAAGTCAGCGATACGGATGACTATCTCACATTTCCGCCTGCGCAGTTCGTGAGAACATCCGCAGGCGGTGTTTTTTCTTTGCCACCCCACCCTTTTTTGAGTACCTTTGCCGCCGTTATGACAGAAGACCTCACAGGAAAGCGCGTGTGTGTGCTGCTATCGGGCGGCGTGGACAGCGCCGTGGTGACACACCTGCTCTGCGAAGCGGGCTATCGTCCCGATCTATTCTACATACGCATCGGCATGGACGACGGACAGTTTGCCTGCACCGCCGAGGAAGATATTGAGATGTGCCAAGCCATTAGTAGGAAGTATGCTCTGCCGCTTGAGGTGGTGGACTTGCAGCAGGAATACTGGGATCGCGTGGTGGGATATACCATTGACCGCGTGAAGCGTGGCCTCACACCCAATCCCGACGTGATGTGCAACCGGCTGATCAAGTTCGGGGCCTTCGAGCAAAAGGCTGGCCATGCCTACGACCGCATCGCCACAGGACACTATGCCACCATCATCGCTGACGGACAAGGGGCGCCATCAGAGGAGTTCGGCAAGGGGCGCTGGCTCGGCACGGCGGAAGATCCCGTGAAGGACCAGACCGATTTCCTGGCGCAGATTGACACGCTGCAACTTGCAAAACTTGTGCTGCCACTCGGTCCTCTCCCCAAGGAAGTGGTGCGCCGCATTGCCGAAACGCAACGGCTCGCTCCAGCCAAGCGCAAGGACAGCCAGGGCATCTGTTTTCTCGGAAAGATTGACTACAACGACTTTGTCAAGCGTTTCCTCGGCGAGCGCGAGGGTGATGTCATTGACATAGAAACTGGACGGAAAATAGGCACTCACCGAGGCTATTGGTTCCACACCATTGGGCAACGCAAGGGGCTCGGACTGGGCGGCGGCCCTTGGTTTGTGGTGAAAAAGGACATCGCCGAGAACACGCTCTATGTGTCGCACGGCTACGACACTCGCTTACAATACGGTCGCCATTTCTGTCTCAGCGATTTCCACTACATCTCTGCCGATCCCTGGAAGGGCAGGGAGCATGTGCCAGTTTGTTTCAAAATTCGCCACACCGACCATTTTGCTGCCGCCACGCTCACCCGAATGGCCGATGGCATACTCAGCATCACCTCAGAGAGCAACATTCAGGGCATCGCCCCAGGTCAGTTCGGCGTTATCTACGACCGCACCTGCACTGTCTGTGTGGGAAGCGGCGAGATAGCCCCTGCTTCCCCCTGCTGAGAACCTATTCCCAGAATCCGCGCATCCATACTCTGACGTTTTGCATCTCGCGGATTATTTTGCGCTGCCTTTGTTGCATATATCGCGACGGGTGGGCACTGTCAAACTTGCGCGGATTGGGCAAAGTGGCTGCTATCAGCGCGCTTTGGCTCTCGGTGAGCCGTGAGGCCGGCACTCCGAAATTCGCCTGCGCCACAGCCTCCGCACCATATATGCCGTCGCCCATCTCAATGGAGTTGAGATACACTTCAAGTATTCGTTGTTTTGACCACAAAGCCTCTATGAGCACCGTGAAATAGGCTTCTAATCCTTTGCGAAGCCAAGTGCTGCTTGGCCAAAGGAACACGTTCTTCGCTGTTTGCTGAGAGATGGTGCTCCCTCCACGGCGGCGCCCGCCTGCTTCGGCTTCATGAGCCGCCTGTTCGATGGCTTTCATGTCGAAGCCATGGTGCTTGAGGAAGTTTTGGTCCTCGCTCGCCACAACAGCGATGGCCAACTGCGGGGATATCTTCTCCATTGGTTTCCATTCATGGTGGAAACGCGCCTGCTCCCCCGTGCGTACCTGCTCCACACAGCGTATCACCATCAATGGGGTCAGCCCCACAGGCAATATGCGGTAGGCCAGCACAGCCAGCACGCTGCTCCCGAAGAAGAAGATCAGCAGCCAAAACAAAACCTTACGCAACAGGCGAAGAGCCTTCATGATCGAGAAAGCAAGGGTAATAAAAGGCGCAAAGAAACAACGAAGCCTGTCTCCGAGTCACTTTGCGCCTAGATGGTTTGTTGTCACACCCGCCAGATTAGAAGGGCAGGTCGTCTTCTTCGTTTGCCGCAGGAGCAGCAGGTGAAGGAATGGCGGAGGCATCCGGAGCGGGAGTCTGGGCAGCGGCTGCAGCGGGGGCAGGAGTTACACCGACCTGCACACGATCAACCTTCCAAGCGCTGATGTCGTTAAACCAGCGGCCTTGCCACTCGCGAGCATCAATGTCGAAGGATACGGTGAGTTCCTCGCCCACTTGTATGTTCATGTTCTTGATTTTGTCTTCGCCAAACACACGGAAGCAGCAACGACGGGGGTACTGCTCGTGGGTTTCAAGTACGTACTCCTGAGACATCCAGTCGTTACCGGTGCGTTGGGACTTGCCCTTTCTCGGCTCGAGAACGGCAATGATTTTTCCTGTGATTTCCATAGTTTGTGTTATTGATGTTATTGAATATACAAAAATTTTGCCTGCAAGCCGACCAAGCCTGCTCGGACGACGGAAGGGCGAATGGGATTATTCCTCGATGAGCCCCTCCTTGAGCAATTGCTCCAACAGGGCGGCAGCATCGCGCTCTGCCACATCGCGCTCCACTTCATATTCCTCCACCAATGCATCGGCGGCGTCGGAAGCGGTGAAAGGCGCGTCGGCTGGCATCCGCTCCCAAATGAAAGCGGCTGTCTCGTTGAGGTTAATCATCTTGCTGAAATCCAAGTTCTGTATGCCCTGGGCGATGATGAGTTTCTCGCCGCATACGTCGCGTAGTTCAAAACCAGGTTTCTTTTTCATAATGTAGGAGGTATCTTGTCGGTTGAAATATCTCTTATCTTCACGGGAAACAGACGCAACCACACCCTGCGATGGAGGGCGAGCAGATAACGCCTGACGGGTGCGAGCCACATCCACAGTCTGGAATAGGTGCGCCATTTCAGCCCAGTGACGAGGTCGGCCTTACGGCGACCTTTTCGGTAGAACCCCACTGCTGTGGCCACCACGTCGCTCACCCTGCACGTCTCAATGCCCTTGGAGTTGCCATCGCCTTTCAGTACCAAGTCGTCCTCGTGACGGATGATGACACGGTGCAAGACATAATGCTTGGGGCTGACCTCGGCAAGCACCACGTCGCCACGCTGTATCTCACCGGGTAGCACCAGAGCCACACAGTCGCGCTCGTGCTCCAGGAAGGGGCGCATACTATTCCCACGCACTCGAAAGGTGACAAATGGCTGTCCCTCTTCAAGGAAGGCACGGACCTGAGGCACAAACTTGTCGTTGGGCAGACTGACTACTTTCATACCGGGCGGCTGATGGTGTCGTGGGAGAGACGAACGGCAGCCTCATTGGGCAGATTGCGCAAGTGATAGACTGGTACACTTCCCACCATAGCGGTGCAGGTGTCGCAAATGCGAGAATAAGTAGGCTTGTCCCACATCATGGAACTGCACGAAGAGAGCACACTGGCAAAGGCCGTAATCACCGGCTCGCGGGATATGAGGTTCTCCTTCCATTGCTCCAAGCGTACGAACGCACCGACCGGAGCGCTCTCGTTGTGGTAGCAAGGCGTTTTCCCGCTCCAGGGCGTGCCGTAAACGGTGACGCTACCATCATCGGCCACACGCACAGCAGGGTTGTCATCGTTGAGCAAGCGACTGCCGCGCAGGTGGCGTATCCACAATTGTGTGTGGGTGCTCTTTCCCGTACCGCTCTTCCCAAGAAAGAGGTAGGCTTTCTCATCGCGCGTCACGACGCTGGCGTGCATCAGCACCACGCGGTGGTAGGCGGCGCAGTAGGCGTAGCATATCATCAGCACATTGTTGAGTCCGAAGGGGCGATTCTTCATGTTCTCGGTCAGCGTGGCCTCCACCGAAGAAAAATCGCTGTTGGCACGCACCGCCGCCGCTATCTCGCCATCCACGCTGCGCAGTTGGAACTTATAACCTCCATCTGCCAAGCGATACACACCATGCACCGTTCCGCCAGTATCGAACTGCCCCATTTCTTCTCCCTCTGGGTTATCGTCAACAAGCCCTGGTGCCACGCGGACGCGCATATCCGAATGCCCAGCATAGTCGGGCAGGTAGAAATTCTTGTACGAGGGAATGAGGCGGCGCGGGTTGTCCGCATCGTTATAGTCAAGCGTGAAGACGACACCCGCCACGCGAAACGACATTACCTTTGAAGATTGCTGCTCCATCTGTTTGCGAAATTATTGCTGTGAGACGGCCCGAGGCGTATAGGACACGGCCCTGAAACGGAACGCATCGCCAGGCACCTCCTCTATCCGCAGCCCCTTATTTTTTTGGAAACGACGCCTAAGCCGCAGGTATTGCTTCTCTACTTTGGAGCGACTTGTGTCAAAAAAGACGGCACACGTTTCGTTGGTCTTACCAGCGTTCACAAATAGATAGCGGCCCAGTTGGTCGCTATAAGCGTAGCGATTGAGCAAAAAGCCCTGGGAGCGTTCAAGTGGCACGGAATCTACCCGCTGTACGGCAGTCAGATAGACCGTACTGTCGGCAAAGTTTATGCCCGCCCCGAACATATACACCTCAGACAATCTCACACGCTGGGCACACGCTACAAAGGGCAAGGCGAGAAAGAACAGGAAAAATACGGGTTTTAACAATCGTTTCATCGGCGGATGCGTTTATATTCGGCGCAAAATTAGCGTTTTTTTTGATATATCGCCATGCGCCCCACTACGTTCCGGCGATAATTGTTACTTTTGCCCATCTGCTTTTCTACACACGCTCAGCGGAAATAGATAGTCTTTAAGCGTTGAAAAGCCATCTCTTGATATCGGACAATCAAACAACACTACAGGAATATGAAACGTTTTTGCTTATGTCTGCCACTACTCGCCATGGCTTTAACAGCCAACGCGCAGCGGCTTGATGGTTTTTATTTTGGCAACGACGCCGCGCCCACCGGTTGGGAATGGCAAAGCCCCGACTCGTTGGGTTACAACAAAGAACTGCCGCACGCCTGGTTCTTCAACTTCGAGAGCACCGAGGCCGCACGCCGTGTACTCCCCAATGCAAGTAAATACTGGATGAGTCTCAATGGCATGTGGAAATTCCATTGGGCATCCAACCC
The DNA here is from genome assembly GCA_017444485.1 of Bacteroidaceae bacterium. Taxonomy (GTDB): domain Bacteria; phylum Bacteroidota; class Bacteroidia; order Bacteroidales; family Bacteroidaceae; genus Alloprevotella. Next base: position 18,146 of record JAFSWM010000103.1, read on the forward strand.
TGATGAGCGTCCGGCAGACTTCATGCAGCCGCAATACAGCGTCACCGCATGGGACGACATCGAGGTGCCCATGTCCTGGAACGTGGCAGGGCTACAACCCAACGGCACATTCCGCTACGGACGCCCCATTTACTCAAACCAACGTGTCATCTTTCAGCACCGCGTGGCCATGGACGACTGGCGCGGCGGCGTGATGCGCACCCCACCGCAGGACTGGCTCACCTATCAAGACCGCAACGAAGTGGGCTCCTACCGCCGTACCTTCGCCCTGCCTCAGGGATGGGACGGACGCGAGGTATATATCAACTTTGATGGCGTAGATGCCTTCTTCTATCTCTGGGTGAACGGCAAATATGTGGGCTTCTCCAAGAATTCGCGCAACACGGCCAGTTTCGACATCACTCCATATATAAATTATAAGGGTGAGAACGTGCTTGCTGTTGAAGTGTATCGCCACTGTGACGGCTCGTTCATCGAGAGTCAAGACATGTTCCGCCTGCCGGGCATCTTCCGCACCGTGGCGCTCGAAGCGAAGCCTAAAGTGATGATCGAGGACGTGCATGCCGACCCACGTTTTGATGCCACCCTGGTGAATGCCTGCATTGACGTGGCCGCGGTGGTCAAGAACCTTTCCGGCAAACCAGTCAAGGGCTATACTCTCTCCTACTCTCTGTTTGAGAATGAACTCTATGGCGACAACAATACAGCCGTGCCTGGCGCAAGCGGCACCGTGCAAGTCCCCGAAGTAAACAAAAGCCCCCACTCCCGCCAAACCGTAAACCTTACCCTTGATTGCGGCGCACTGATAAAAAAGTGGAGCGCAGAAGCCCCGTGGCGCTACACCCTTGTGGGTGAACTGAAAGACAAAAGCGGCCATGTGGTTGAAACCTTTTCCACCATCGTAGGGTTCCGCACCGTGGAAATCCGCGAGACGGCGGCTGCCGACGACGAATTCAACCTCGCTGGACGCTACTACTACCTCAACGGCAAACCCATCAAGATGAAAGGCGTGAACCGCCACGAGAACAACCTCTCCCGCGGCCATGCCATCACCCACCAACAAATGGAGCAAGAGGTGATGCTGATGAAGCGCGCCAACATCAACCATGTCCGCAATTCACACTACAGCACCGACCCCTATTGGTATTACCTTTGCGACAAGTATGGCATTTACCTTGAAGACGAGGCGAACATTGAAAGCCACGAATACAACTATGGTCGCGAGAGCCTATCACATCCCGAAGAGTGGCGCGCCGCCCATGTGGCACGCAACATCGAGATGGTGTGCCAACACTATAACCACCCCTCCATCGTGCTTTGGAGTCTTGGCAACGAAGCCGGTCCTGGCGATAATTTCGTCGCCGCATACAATGCCGTGAAGACCATCGACAAACAGGGACGTCCTGTACAATACGAGCGCAACAACGACATTGTTGACATCGGCTCTGACCAATATCCAAGTGTGAACGGCGTACGCCAAGGCGTGCGCGGCACCGTGCAGGGCAAGAAATACCCATTCCACATCAGCGAGTATGCCCACTCCATGGGCAATGCCGTGGGCAACCTGTCTGACTATTGGGATGCCATAGAGAGCACCAACTTCTACATGGGCGGAGCTATCTGGGACTGGGTGGATCAGGCCATCGACTGCTACAATCCCAGCACCGGCAACAAGTTCTGGGGCTACGGCGGCGACTTCGGCGACAAGCCTAACGACGGCACATTCTGCATGAATGGCATACTGCGCCCCGACTTCTCACCCAAAGCGCAATACTACGAGGTGAAGAAAGTGTATCAAAACGTCGGAGTCACCCTCGTGGACAGTGCACAAGGACTTGTAGAAATCTTCAACAAGAACTACTTCACCACGCTGCGCGACTACGACGTGCGCTGGTCGCTGTGGCTCGATGGCAAGCAGGTAGGCCGTGACATGCCGCTAATGCCCGCTGGGTTGACGCTCGGTCCGCGCGAACGGCAGATCTACGCCCTTGACTACACCAGCGGTGTGCGCCCTGAGTGGGGAAAAGGCGAATATTTCGTCAAGGTGCAGTTCCGGCTCAAGGAAGACAAGCCCTGGGCTCCTGCAGGCTATGTGCAGATGGAGGAACAACTACCGCTCACGGGGCTTTTCACCGACGGTACACCCATGTCGCAAGCCGGTAAGGGCCGTCCCAACGCCGACGGAGCGGCAGGAACAAGCATCAGCGTTTCAGAAAATGATGAAGCACTCGTCATCAATGGTCGCGACTTCGTCATCGCGTTTGACAAAACGCACGGCACGCTCTGCAAACTTACCTATAATGGCAAGGATATGCTCCGCGAAGGCACCACCCTCCGCCTTGATCCCTTCCGCGCCCCCACCGACAATGACATTTGGGCCCTGAGCGCATGGGGCGCGGCCGGGCTACATAACCTTGCCGCCACTGTATCCGACACCCGTGTGAGCCAAATTCCCGATGGACGCACCATCGTGGAGTTCGCCGTCACCCACAAAGCCCCCAACAGCGCACGCTATCAGTATAGCAATCGCGATCGCAACCCCGACAGCGGCTATAAAGTCATCGAACAGACCGACCGCCCTTCCACCTTCGAACTCAGCGAGCGCGCCATCTATACTGTATGGCCTGATGGCACAGTAGAGATGCACAGCACCTTCGGCGGCAACCAGCCCTCGCTCGCACTGCCTCGTGCTGGATATGGCATGCAGATGCCAAAGGAATACGACACCTTCACCTACTACGGACGCGGCCCTGAAAACAACTACAACGACCGTTGCACGGGTTCGTTTATTGAACGCTACACCCGTCCCGTCAGTGAGATGGGCATCATGTTGCCCAAGCCGCAAGCCATGGGCAACCGCGAAGACGTACGCTGGTGCGCCGCTACCGACAAGACAGGAGATGGATTGGTGTTCATCGCCACCGGCAGCCCTATGTCCGCCAGCGCACTGCCCTGGTCACAGATGGAACTTATGCTGGCCAACCACCCACACGAATTGCCCACGTCCTCTGCCACACACCTGCACCTCGACGCGAAAGTCACTGGCCTGGGCGGAAATAGTTGCGGACAAGGCGCACCGCTCAATGAAGACCGCGCCTTTGCTACACAATACTACTTCGGACTACTCATCCGTCCCGTCAGCAATGGCGACATTGACAGTCGTCTGCATGTCACGCCGAGCGGACAAATGCCTATTGGCATCAGCCGCAACCCCGCAGGGCTCGTTAGCCTCAGCAGCGAAGCAGCCGGACGCACCATCCTGTATCGCATTGACGGCGGCGCACCACAAACCTATAGCGAACCCTTTGACCTCAAACAAGGTGGTAGCGTCACTGCATCGTTTGCCGACGACCCGCGTTATAAAATCACCGAACAGTTCCCGCGTATAGAGACGGTTCCCCTGCGCGTACTGAGCACCAGCAGTTACGAACCCTGGGGCGGCGAGGCAGAAAACCTTGTTGACGATGACCTCGGTACCATTTGGCACACACAATATGGTGTCACTTTGGCCAAATATCCCCACACCGTTGATTTTGATGCCAATACCGCCGTGACGATGAAAGGCATCGCCTACACCGCTCGCCAAGATGGTCCCAACGGACGTGTCAAGGACTTCACCATCAGTGTCAGCACCGATGGTGTGAATTGGCAGGAAGTGTATCGCGGCCAGTTCTCCGACACCACCGGGCAGCAGCGTGCCATGTTCCAATCGCCCGTCCGCGCCCGCTACGTCCGCTTCACCGCACTCTCCGAACTGCGCGGCCAAGAATTCGCCTCCGGCGCAGACTTCCGGCTGATTGCAGAATAACACAGCGCACCACTACCCCACCATACACGTGAAGCGCACCCTCGGTTGTTGAGGGTGCGCTTCACGTGTGTGGGCGGTATGTGGGTTGCTTTACTTCTTACCTGAAGAGCGCTTCTTCACGGTGACAGCAGCAGTCTTAGGCTTAGCCTTGGCGGCGGACAAGGCCACCTTCTTCGTGACGGTCTGAGGCTTTGCCTTCGATCCGTTCCCCTGCTTGCTACGCACGGCAATCTGAGCCTCTAAGTCGTCGAGTTCTGCACGAGCCTTATCGGCCTTTGACTGTGCTTCACGCATTTCACGACGGGCGCGTTCGGCCTCGCGCTGTGCACGCTCGTATTGGTGGCGCAGTTCTTCATAGTTCTTCTGCAGCCCATCAATTTGTTTCTTCAGACTATCGGACTCGCGCTTCAGACTCTCAGCGCGGGCACGCACCTCTTCAGCACGTGTGCGACTTTCCTGTGCTGCCTCGGTATAACGTTGGAGATTCTCGGTCAAGGTCTGTTTCTGGCGCTTGGTCTCTGCTCCTTTCTTGGCAGCCACAGAGCGACGAAGTTTCAGTTCCTGCTCTGCAGAGGCTTCATTCGTGACGGATTGCGGAGCAGTGGAGCGGTCGCGTCCGGCCTCTTCCTCCAAATATCGGGCTATTGCTCCAGTGATACTGGGCTGCTGGGGCAGAGGGGCTACCACGTCAACACGCAAGCCTTTCTCCTCGGCTGCTATACGGGCGGCATTGCCCAATGTAGCGATGCGGAGGGTGCCTTGCTCAAAGCCAGGGTAGGAATTAACCAACGTCTCCACACCAGCTGCGGTGAAAAGCACCACCATGCCGTGGGCGGAAATTTCCACCTTTGTCACAGGGACGCTCTCGGTGCGGTACATCACGCAGTCAGTGTGGCGAAGCTTCTGCTCATCGAGTTTGCGGAAGAAACTGCCCTCGCTACTGTCGTTCTGAGGCACGAGAAATTTCTCACTCTTGTGCTTGGCCATGACGGGGACAAGGTCCTCGGGTTTGCCTGTGGGACCAAAAAATACTTTGCGCTTGCGATACTGTACGAACTTCTGGATGTACAATGCCACAGACTCGCTGGTGGCGAAGTACTTCATGGTCTCGGGCATCTTGACGCGCAGTTCTTCACAGAGTTTGAAAAAGTGGGTGATGGCATGCCGAGACGTGAATACGATGGCGGTGTGGGCCAGGATGTCCACGCGCTGCTTGCGGAAATCGTTCACGCTGACGCCTACCACTTTGATAAAGGGACGGAACGTGAACTCAACGCCGTACTTCTCCGCAATCTCTGCATAGGGGGATTTCGGAGTGGCGGGTGCGGGCTGGGATACAAGAATTTTCTTTATCATATATATGGTTCTGTGTTCCTGTTTGAGGAGCATTGCTGGGCGGAGTCCGCTCATCGTGCCACCATCAGCCTCCATAAAGCAACCATGGGCACTATTTCGAGCGTGCAAAAGTACAAAAGGAGATGTAAGAACCCGCCGCGATATGTAAAAAATGTGCTATAACATTTCATAAAAAGAGATAATCTGCTAACTGCAACGACTAAAATCAAGGCTATGATGTAGACTGTAGGAGGGAGGACAAAAAAGACTTCTATCAATAGTATTGGCAAGAGTATCAGCCCCATAAGGAAGGCGCAACGTGTGCGCGCCTGCACCCACTGAGCGTGCTGCCAGCGGGTAAAGAAGACACTGTTGATAAATCGATAAAGCACGACACGCAGGAGATACCAACCTGCCGTTAGCCCAGCCCCACGAAGTAGCATACCGTACGGAGAAAAGTCTGCCGAAATGGTTGAGTTAGTGGCGCAAAATAAGCAAACATTGGCAAGGCTTATCAAAAGGCACAGATGAATGTACAAAATTCGGTTGTCGCCTACACCCTCAATGTCGGCGTCGTCGGTGGGTATGGCAGGACGCGGCCACATGTCGTAAAGGAACGCGGCCCATGCGCGTACGATAAAGCCCCAAGCACGCACCGATATCCATACTGTGGCAAAGACGCTGACCATGAGCAGTATGGTGACGGCGTCGTCGGTGCGGGGCGTCCACGGAACTAATTCGCCCGTTGAGACGGGCAGAGTCGTATGAGTGTATAGACTGTCTGTATTTTGTCCATCCACCTTCGTCCGCGCTACCATCGCGGCAGTATCTGCCCTGGAAAGGCTGTCTGCGGCCTTAACGGATGGGGAAAGTGGCGCTGGCATGTTGGGGAGAAGGCTAAAAAAATGGCCGGATGGAATTACATTGCGGCGAATTTGGTCAGGGCGGGATTCCACTGCGGTGTTTGCTCACAAAGGGTGACAGCAGCGGCAGGATCTGCGGCGACGCACCATAGATCCTTATGAAGCGGGCGCATCAGGTGCTCATCTACGGCGCGAGAGAGTTGTTGCAAAAGAGGCTCAAAATACCCGCCCACATTCAGCACCACAATGGGGTTGGGAAAAAGACCAAGTTGCTTCCAGGTGATGATCTCCAACAATTCCTCAAGGGTACCCACACCGCCAGGCAAAGCGATGCAGGCGTCAGCGAGTTCGGCCATCTTCTCCTTGCGGCTATGCATATCGGGAGTGACAATGAGGCGCGTCATTCTGCTGTGCTGCCACCCGTGATCGATCATAAACTGCGGAATCACGCCTATAGCCTTTCCACCTGCCGCGAGTGCTCCATCAGTGGCAGCGGCCATCAACCCCGTGCGGCCCGCTCCGTTAATGAGCGTGTGGCCCCGCTGGGCGATAACTGCGCCGAGGGTACGCGCGGCGGTTGAAAAAGCATCAGAAACCAGGCCGCTTGAGGCAGCGTAAACGCAGATATTCATTGATCAGAGATTAAATGCGGCCTTTATCTCTTCCACACGATCGAGTTTTTCCCACGTGAAGAGTTCCACGATCCTGGTAACGGCTTTGGCTCCCTCGCCAAAGGTTTTACTGACCTTCTGCGGCGTGCGCCCCATGTGGCCATAAGCAGCCGTCTCGGAATAGATGGGCTGGCGCAAGCACAAGTCGCGCTCTATGGCATGCGGACGCAAATCAAAGTGCTTCTTCACCCAAGCGGCTATCTCCCCATCGGAAAGAGAGACGTGACTGCGACCATAAGTGTTCACATAGACACTGATGGGTTCTGCCACACCGATAGCGTAGGACAATTGCACAAGCATCTCGTCGGCCACACCCGCAGCCACCATGTTTTTGGCGATGTGACGGGCGGCATAGGCTGCGCTGCGGTCCACCTTACTGGGGTCTTTGCCACTGAAGGCACCGCCGCCATGAGCACCGCAACCACCATAGGTGTCCACGATGATTTTGCGACCTGTAAGGCCTGTGTCGCCCGCCGGACCGCCGATGACAAACTTGCCCGTGGGATTAACATGGTAGTTGATATTACCACGCTCAAACAGTGCACGTACCTCAGGCGTGTGGACACGTTCGGCCATCACACGAGGGATGAGTACGTTTTTCACATCCTCGCGAATACGCTCCAGCATACGGCGGTCGGCCTCCTCTTGGCTGATGCCATCGGCGGGAATGAACTCGTCGTGCTGTGTGGAGATGACGATGGTGTCAATGCGCTGGGCATGGTGGTCATCATCGTATTCCACGGTGACTTGGCTCTTGCTGTCGGGGCGAAGATAGGTCATTTGCTTCCCCTCGCGCCGTATCTCAGCAAGGACCTCCATGAGGTCGTGAGCCAAGGCAAGGGGCAGGGGCATCAGTTGCTCAGTCTCGTTGTTGGCGTACCCGAACATCATGCCTTGGTCGCCCGCGCCCTGCTGCTCGGGGTCATTGCGCTCTACGCCTCGGTTGATATCGGGAGACTGTTCGTGGATGGCGGAAAGGACGCCGCAAGAGTCGGCACTGAAAAGGTAGTCGTCCTTGGTATAACCGATGCGGCGGATTGTTTTGCGGGCCACAGCGGGAAGGTCCACATAGGCTTCGCTTTTCACTTCGCCAGCAATTATCACCTGCCCAGTGGTGACAAGCGTTTCGCACGCCACCTTGGACTGGGCGTCTTGGGCCAGGAATTCGTCTAATATGGCATCGCTAATTTGGTCGGCTACTTTGTCGGGGTGTCCTTCCGACACGGATTCTGAAGTAAAGAGATACATGACGCTTTTATATAATAATGAAAAAGGAACGGCAGACGAAGAGTCGGCCATTCCTTTTGTACGGTGTGTCTAAAACATTTGTGCAAGGCATGCGTACCTTCTTGTCAGCCAAGTTTTAGCATTTTTTACCGTGGTTGCAAGCAGCCAAATCTGTCCACTGTTGTATGTTTACGGTGCAAAGATAAGCCATTTCAAGCGCAGAAGAGGCGTACGCGCCTATTTTTATCTCCTTATTCACTCCGGCTGCAAGAGGATGACCACTTGGGTTGGCGAAATGCTGGTTTCATTCTCCCCAAGAGGCGCGGTCCAAGTTGCGATATCCCACGGCCTCTCCGATGTGACGAGCAGTGATTTGCGGCGCGCCCTCAAGGTCAGCAATGGTGCGCGACACCTTGAGGATGCGTTCATAGGCTCGTGCGCTGAGATTGAGCACACGCATGGCCTGTGCGAGACGCTTGGAGCCTTCGTCGTCGGGACGGGCATATTTCTCTATGAGACGGGCGGGCATCTGGGCATTGCAGTGTATGCCTTTCTCTTCGCGGAAACGTTCGGTCTGAATGTCGCGTGCCCGCACCACACGCTCCCTGATGCTGTCGCTACTCTCTCCGCGCGGGGCTTGTGAGAGGTCTTGAATGGGCACAGGGGTTACTTCTACCTGTATGTCTATGCGGTCGAGCAACGGACCGCTGATGCGTCCCATGTAGCGTTGTATCTGCCCTGGCGTACAGGTGCACTCCTTCACGGGATGATTGTAGTACCCGCAGGGGCAGGGATTCATCGACGCCACGAGCATGAAGGAGCAAGGCAACGTGGCGGTGTATTTGGTGCGCGAAATGGTGATTTGGCGGTCTTCAAGGGGCTGACGCATCGTCTCGAGAGCGGTGCGACTGAATTCTGGCAGTTCGTCAAGAAAGAGTATGCCGTTGTGGGCCAGGCTGATTTCTCCGGGTTGGAGTGCTGCTCCGCCGCCAATGAGTGCTACATCGCTGATGGTGTGGTGGGGCGACCGGAAGGGACGCTGAGCGATGAGGCTGGTCGTGCTGTTGAGTTTGCCGGCAATGGAATGTATCTGCGTGGTCTCCAGGCTCTCGCTCAGGGTGAGTTGCGGCAGTATCCCTGGCAAGCGCTTGGCCATCATGCTCTTGCCGCAGCCTGGAGAACCGATGAGCAAGAGGTTGTGACCGCCTGCCGCTGCCACTTCGAGGGCACGCTTCACATTCTCCTGCCCTTTCACATCGCTCATGTCGAGGGGATAGTTGCTTTGCGCAGCATAGAACTCCTCGCGGGTGTTGATTTCGGTGGGTTGCAACACGGCATGACCGTTGAGATGGTCGACCACGTCCTTGAGATGGGCAGCCCCAATGACACGAAGGTTGTTCACCACGGCAGCCTCACGCACGTTGTCGGCGGGCACGATGAGCGTGTCATAGCCTTTTGCCCGAGCGAGGATGGAGATGGAGAGTGCACCTTTCACGGGGCGAATGCTTCCGTCAAGGCCCAGTTCTCCGACGAGCATGGTGCGCTCCAAGGCGCGGACATCTACCAGTTTCTCCACTGCGAGCAAGCCGATAGCAAGGGGCAGGTCGTAGGCAGTGCCTTCCTTGCGCACATCGGCAGGAGCGAAGTTGGCTATGATTTGGTTCTGTGGCGGCTGAAAGCGTGAGTTGGAGAGGGCAGACATCACGCGGGTGCTACTCTCACGCACGGCGTTGTCGGGCAGGCCTACCATGAATACGGCAGGCTCGCGCTCACGACGTTGCTGCTTGGTCTTGTCGATTTCAAGCGTCACGTCCTGGGCGGTGAGGGCGTTGAGCGAGGCGGTGTGTACTTTAACGAGCATCGGGCACTTGTATCACTTGAGTTTCTTGACTTCTTCGGGCAATCGCTTCGGCTCTATGTCGCGGGCTTTTACACGTCCGTCGCTCCCCACAAGGATGCTGGTAGAGACATATTGTGCACCGATGGCTTGTGCTGTGGGGGAGGCGAAAGATTTGCCGTCGCACACCACCGGTGCTCGAAGGCTGTCGGTGGCCAGGCGTTGCCGCAGACGTATCGTGTCGGTATCAAGACTCACGAGCATGATTTGCAACCCCTCTGGTCCATTGCGCCGCGCCTCGTGCAGTAGGCGCAATTGCTCGTTGAAGTTTTGTGCCCAGGTGGCTACGAGTGCGATGACCAGGGGCTTGCCCACGAAGTCGGAGGTGCTGACAGTCCCTCCTGCGATGGTCGGTGCGCTGAAATCGGGCAGGGGTTTGCCAGGTGGGCAGACGAGTTTGGGACGCAGCGCTTGCTCCACATGGCGCAGGGCGCGGCTCTTGGGCTGCGCCTTCTTGAGCACGGACAGCAGGCTGCTCACCGTGGCGGGGTCGGGATACTGTTGGCGGGCAAAGACATCGCGCAACACGGCTATTGCTGCGAGGCTCCCTGAGTGGCTGCGGATGAAATCGGCGGCGGCGCGGCGCACATCGGCCTCGCTCTTGCCAAGCGTCCTCATACGAAACTCTGTGAGCAGTTTGTTCTCTTCCGTACCTGCCACATCCATCCCTGCGAGGTTTTGTGCATCGCCGCTGATGCTCACGGTGGCTCCTGGTTCGAGGATGATGGAGTACTCGGTGAAGTTTTGCAGCAAGAGGGTGTATAGGCACGGCTCAATCACGCTGATATCGCCCTTGAACTTGCCTTTCTCTACGCGCAGGGTGTCGATGCCTTCTGTGGTACCGTCGGCACAATAGAGGTAGAGTTCTGCATGCCGCACATGCCCTATCTCGCCCTCCACGCGCACCTCATCCTTACCTGGGCCGCAGGCTGTGAGCAATGCGGCGAAGGCACTCCATAATATATATATGACAAGGCGGGGCATATATGTGTGCGCTCTTTATTAGAGGAATTACCTTACGAGGCTTTGGAACGTGGCGTCGTTGAAGAGTGTGACGAACTCCAGGTCGGTGGCTGCGCGCTGCTTGAGTGTGGGGTCGGCGGCAAGGGCTGTACGCAGGGCGCTGAGCGCGTCGTTGTGCTTACCGATGCGGGCGGCTACGATGGCTTTCAGATAGTCAGTGGTGGCATCGGGGGTGGTGATGGCGGCCAGTGTGCCAGCGGCATTGCTGTAGTCGCCGGCAAGTACCTGTGCCAGGGCGGTGCTGTTGGTGTTGGCACCGGTCAGGCTCTGTGCTGCCTGGCGGAACTTGCCCTGCGAGATTTGCAGGTTGCCGAGTGCCTGGGCATAGCCTTTGGCTGCGGTGGCTCGGGTGAGGAAGTCTTCGGCCTCGTCGCTACGGCCTTGTGCCAGCGATACGAGTGCGCTGTTGAGGTTCACCTCGGCGGCGTCGGCTTTGAGGGCTCGGGCACGGGTGAGCAGATTGGAGGCCTGTGCATAGTCTCCCTGCTGATAGGCGAGGGTGGCGAGGTTGTTGAGCGGGCGGTAGTCGCTGGGGTTCTGTGTGGCGGCGGCTTGGTAGATGCGGCGCTGCAGGGCTGCGTCGTTGGTCAGCGTGCCACCATAGATGAGTTCTTCTACGTTGAGTTTGGTGGGGTCGGTGTTGAACTGCGCCAGGATTTCATCGTCGCTGCGCCCGATGATGTTGTAGTTGATAATCATGCGTGCTCGGCGCAGTGCGGGCAGCACGGTGTCGGCCAGTTCGCCGTAGGCTGCGCTGATGTTGCGCACTTGGCGCTCGCGCTCTTCGGGGTCTTCGTACATGGAGAGTACGCGTAGGATGACGTCTTTGTCCTGTATGTCGGAGGCTGCCACGAGTTGCTGGAATCCTTCCCAGTCTTCGGCGGTGTAGTTGGTGGTGACACTGGTCTGCAGTCCGAGGCTGTCGAGTTGGCTGCGCAGGAACTGCTCTGAGGTGCCGCCACGTCGTTCGGCGAGTTGGCGGTTGAAGTCGAGTTTACCTTCGGGCGAGGCATAGGCGCTGATGGTGATGCCGTCGATGGCGTAGCCGGTGTCTTCGGCCTTGATTTGCCGCAGGGTTTGGAGGAAGTCTTGCACGCTGCGTCCTTGCACTTCGCTCTGCCTGACGTCGGCCTTGGCGAGGAGGTAGTGGATTTGTGCTTCTTGCTGCTGGGCTATGGCGTACTGGTAGTTGTCGGTACTGAGGGTGGGGCGTATGGTGGCGGCGGCGCGTGTGGCGAGGGTGGAGGTGGCCAGCACGCCGGGGGCTACGTAGATGTCGGGCAGGACGGTGGTCTTCTTGCCTTTTTGCTGCACCACGCGCATGTAAAGTCCGCTATGCATCATGGCGGGTTCGAAGTCAAAGACCTCGCGCTGTGTGTAACTGCCGCCGAGTCGGTAACTGATCTCGCGGGCGTTGCCGCGCACTTTCTCGCCCTGGAACGTCATGGTTTCGCCGCGTGCCTCGCCTCCTTCGTAGCGTAGCACGGGTGTGACGGCCACGGTGGACTTGCGGTTCATGAACTTCTCGGGGAAGCGTCCGCTGATCACCACGGGCACTTTGCCGCCGCCTTCTTCAAGCGTCTGCGGGGTGACGGTGAAGTGGTCCGACGTGAGTTGCGGCTGCTTGCTGCAGCCTGCTGCCAGCAGGGTGGCCAGGAGTGCGATGAGTGAGAGTCGTAGGGTTTTCATTGCTGTGTAGGTTTTTTGATGGCTTTGTAGAGGAAGTAGCAGCCCACTGCCGCAAAGGGCAGGCTGAGCATCTGGCCTTGGTTCAGGCCTATGGCGGATACCATGTTGAGTTCCCACTGCTCTTGCACTTCCTTGAGGAACTCGATGAAGAAGCGGAAGGTGAAGATGCTGCCCACGCAGAGGCCGAAGTAGAAGCCTGTGCCGGGGCGGCGGAAGTCTTTGAGATAGAACGCGAGGGTGACGAAGAAGAGCGTCAGATAGGCCATTGCCTCGTAGAGTTGTGCAGGATGGCGTGCGAATTCCTCGCCGTTCTGCACGAAGACGAAGCCCAGTGCGCTCGTGGTGGCCTTGCCCACTATCTCGCTGTTCATCAGGTTGCCCAGGCGTATGGCGCAGGCGGTGATTGGGGTGGCGATGCCGATGATGTCCACCACGGTGAGCATCGGCACCTTATAGCGGCGCACGTAGAGCCACAGGGCCAGTATGATACCTGCCGTGCCGCCGTGGCTGGCCAATCCGGCATAGCCCGTGAGTTTCCACGAGCCGTCGGCCATCTGACGGATGGGGAGGAACATCTCCAGCGGGTGGGCGAGGAAGTAGCCTGGTTCGTAGAACAGGCAGTGCCCCAGCCGCGCGCCGAGGATGATGCCCAGGAAGCAATAGATGAAGAGCGGGTCGAACTTCTCCTGCCCTATCTTCTCGCGCCGGTAGAGCCATTGCACGACGAAGTAGGCCACCGCCAGTCCGGCGCACCATAGCAAGCCGTACCAGCGCACCTCGTAGCCGCCGAGCGTGAAGAACACCTTGTCGGGGTCCCAGATGATGAAGTTAAGCATGGTGTGAGTCTCTTTGTCTTTTTCGGGTGTCTGTCAGCCTGAAGGGGGAAGTATAACTTCCGGGGCGAGGAAGTATAACTTCCTAAAAGAGGAAGTCCCACTTCCTATTTCTGGTACATCAGACGTTGAAACGGAAGTGCATAATGTCGCCGTCTTGCACCTCATAGTCCTTGCCTTCCACATGCAGCAGTCCGGCCTCGCGCACCGCGGCCTCACTGCCCAGGCGCAGGTAGTCCTCGTACTTGATGACCTCGGCACGTATGAAGCCGCGCTCGAAGTCGGTGTGGATCACGCCGGCACACTGTGGGGCTTTCCAACCCTTGCGATAGGTCCAGGCCTTGACCTCCATCTCGCCAGCGGTGATAAACGTCTGCAGGCCCAGCATGTGGTAGGCCGTCCGCACCAGGCGGTTGCAGCCGCTCTCGCTCAGGCCAGCGTCTTCGAGGAACATCTGCCGCTCCTCGTAACTCTCCAACTCAGCGATGTCGGCCTCGGTGCGTGCCGCAATGACCAGCAGTTCAGCACCCTCGTCCTTAATCGCCTCGCGCACAGCCTCCACATAAGCGTTGCCCGCAGCGGCCGAGGCCTCGTCCACGTTGCAAACATAGAGCACGGGTTTCGCCGTGAGCAAGAACAAGTCGCGCGCCGCCTGCTGCTCCTCCTTGGAGTCAAACTGCACGGTGCGCGCCGAGCGCCCGCCCTCGAGCGCCGCTTTATAGGCCTGCAACACCCCGAGTTCCACCTTGGCCTCCTTGTTGTTGCCAATCGTGGCCAGTTTCTCCGTCTTGGCCAGGCGAGCCTCCACGGTCTCCAGGTCCTTGAGTTGCAATTCAGTGTCGATGATCTCCTTGTCGCGCACAGGGTTGACACTGCCGTCCACATGCACCACATTGCCGTCGTCAAAGCAGCGCAACACATGGATGATGGCGTCCGTCTGGCGGATGTTGCCAAGGAACTGATTGCCCAGCCCCTCGCCCTTCGACGCACCCTTCACCAGCCCCGCGATATCCACAATCTCCACCGTGGCCGGAACGATGCGGCCCGGATGAACGATTTCCGCCAGCCGCGTCAGCCGCTCATCGGGCACAGTGATGACACCCACGTTGGGCTCAATGGTGCAAAAAGGGAAATTGGCCGCCTGCGCCTTAGCGCTCGACAGGCTGTTGAACAAGGTGGACTTCCCCACATTGGGCAGTCCCACGATGCCGCATTGTAATGCCATTCTTTCTTTAGTTTTCGTCCGTTAAAAACACGCCCTCCCTCTCCGAAAGGCGGTGCAAAGATACAGCAAGGCGAGCGCAAAGAAAAGCAAAAAGACCTTTTTGCTTGGCTTTGCCGAGCCGCAACGTATCCTCGCGACGATTACAGACGGGAAGCCCGCGCCTTGCGATGTATCTGCCAACTGTTCACCAAGTTCTGCCACAGCACGTAGCAGCCCGGCGCCAGCGCAGTGACCGGATTGAGAAAAGCCGTAGCCGCCCAAATGATAAGCGCCGTGTTCTTCTGCCCAAGAGCCTGTCCGCCCTCCACACGGCAGCCATAGCGCGTCCCAATCCGCCGGCCAGCAGCAAACTGCACCAGGCACACCGCCAGCGCCACAGCAGCCAGCGCCACAAGCATCAGCGCAGGGAGGCCAGCATGGTCGATGGCACGCACCGTGATACCGCTCGTAGTGGCCAAAGCCACACACCATAAATAGAAAGGCAAGTCGCTATGACGCGCCACCCAGCGGTAAACCAGCCCCACATACCTCCTCACCGCCCAGCCCAACAAAAGCGGCAGCGTCAGCACAGACCCCACACGCAGCAACACGTCCCACCCCACACGCACCATTGCCGCAGCCCCGCCGCCCCCATCTCCAGCAAGCAACGTAGCACAAACGGGGATAAGCAGCGTGGACAGCAGGCTGGAGACCAGCACATAAGCCGTCATACTGCTCACATCGCCACCCAGTTTCCCCGTCACCACTGGCGAAGCAGTGGCACACGGAGCAATGAAGCAAGCCATACCGCCCGCAGCCACCATCTGCCAACCACCCGTAGCACACAGCGCCGCCACAAGGCACACGCCGCCACCCATCAGTTGCACCAAAGTGACCGGCAGCGCCCAACGCGCAGGGCGCAAGCGGCGGAAATCCACCTTGCAGAACGTGGCCCACAGAATAAGGAACACATTGAACGGGAACAGACGCTCCACCCACGGCGTAAGCACCTCGGCTGCCGGATGGAGCACAGACACCCGCGTGAAACAAAGATAGGCCGCCACCCCCACAGCAATCGCCACAGGCAGCGTCCACTCCTTCAAGAAACGTACAAGCCTACCCCACATCGCCTCATACACCCTTTATGGCCATGATCCCGTCGTTGAAATGCTCACGGTCGATAGCCCCAGCCCGCAGTTTGTTGCGATAGAAGTATATGGTATTCACAGAGAGGTTCAGAATCGTAGCCACACGCCCAGCGTCCGTGATACCAAGACGCCACAGCGCCAGCAACCGCAGTTCAGTAGAGAGCAGTTCGTTCTCCGGCTTACTGACCTGATTCTCCGGCGTCATCAGCGCATTCACCTGAGCAATAAAATTGGGATACAAGCGTATGAAAGCGATGTCGAACTTGCGGAGCAGTTCCCGCTGCGCCTTGGCCGTGCCGTTCTGCGACGACAATTGTTTAAGCAGGCTGGCCGCGTCATTGTTTTTCAACCTGCGCACCACCAGGTTGCGCAGATGCACAAACTCAAACGTGGCATCGGTGGCAATACCCATGAAATGCGTCAGCGCATCAGCCTGCGCCTCTGCCTGCACACGGTCGGCAGCAACCTGCACACCAGCCTCTGTTCGGCCTTTCTCCAAAACGAAGATCTCTTGTCTGAACTTGCGCAAACGCCGCTTGGTAAGCCACCATTGCAACGACGCTAAGAGCACAATCAGCACCAGCACAATCACCACTACAATGGTCACCGTACGCCAGAAGCCCACTTTTAGGGATATATGATCCTGCACCTGCTTGAGCAAAGGCGATAGTTGCACCTCCCGCGAACGCGAGCCATAAAATAAGGCCTGGTCGTGCGCCAACGTGATGTAGGCCTCCGCTCGGTCCCAGTCCTTCTCGTCAATCATCTCCTTGCCCACCTTGATCAGCGCTTCATTGTCCAGACGCGCAGCACGAATGTGGTAGATGGCCGAAAGGATCAGATAGATCTCGCGCTCATCGGGCATGGCCTCCGACTGGTATCGGTTGGAAATAATGATGGACAGCGTGGCACGCTCCATGTCGGTGGTCGCATGCTCAAAACGCTTCAGCAACTGCTCGATGATCTCCTTCGAACTGGTGACGGCGGCGTTCGTGTGCAAGGCTTGCTCAGTGTTGTCAGGGCAATAGTGGTAGAAAGAATCGCGTATGGCAGCAATGGCTATTCCACTCTGCGTCTGGAGCACATCTGGCAAGTTCAGATGATAGATGTAGTCGTTTACATCAAAATAGGACTCATAGATCACTTTGCGCAAAGACGGATTTCTGGCAGCAGGATTATGCAACAGGCTGTCCAGCACACCGAACCCATAGGTGGCCAATCCTCCCATCCCGTACAATATAGCACGCTCGCACATCAGATTAACATAGAGTGCATCATCGGCCTGCTCCTTGGCTATACGCACAGAAATATCATTGTAGTAGAGTGCGCTGTCGTTCTGATAGACAAAGAACAAGATAGAAAGGTTCCTCGCACAACGCAATCGCTCCTCATAGCCCGAAGCAGCATGAATCTCACGCCGGGCCTGGGCTATCCTTCCCTCATGGCGGGCTCTGAAATGCGACGCGTGCTGAACAGCGTAATCCAACTCAAGCAAGAGCGAATCACGATCGTACTTTGCGGCATTGCTCTGCAAAACAAGCGCAAGAGCAAAGAAAAAGAAAACTCCTATCCTCATCTCAATAATGTTTTTCTCCGCAAAAGTAAAAAAATCATTGCAAACAAGTTTTCTTTCTCCAATTTTATTATTACCTTTTACCCATCCATGTTATTCATTTTTCATACAACATAATCTAAAATCTATTATTACCTCTATGACTACCGTACTTAATCTTTTGATTTTCATTATATGACATCTTTATACGTCTTTAGGCCAAATTATTGTGCTCTTGTAAGCATGCAAGAACCTATTGTATTTTTGCACTGTCTTTTCGAACAGGCGTAAATGTCTGTTTCGTGACACGCCAACCCTTTGTGGTGCCTCACAGAACCCATAAAAGAGATCTTTAAACTGATTTGGCATCTCCTGTAACAGGCTATGACGACACCTTTTGGGACTTGACAAAAAAGCCAAGAGTTGCCCGCTTTTGCAACTGGGGTGAAAAATTGCAGAAAACGACAATTGATCTTTTATTCGAAGCTGAAAGCAATCCTGGTCGCACTACCGTTTCCTAAATTACTGTTATTTGTTATTCTCTTCATTGAACAGGAACGGCTTTCTACATGCTTCATTTTCTTGCGTCCGCCTTTTCTCATCATTATTCTGAGAAAGGCGGACACTGCTTTATATAAAGAGGCCTACATGACACAAAGGCCTGCCGTTGATGCGTCTGGAAAAGGTCAGTGAGCCTCCAACCAGTTCTCCCCTACCCCACACTCCGCAACGAGCGGTACAGACATCGTAAAGGCACGCTCCATTTCCTCAACGACAAGGCGGCGGGTCTGTTCTATCTCGGAAGACGGGACGCTGAAATTGAGTTCGTCGTGCACCTGGAGGATCATTTTCGCCTGCAAATGCTCCTCTTCAAGGCGACGGGCTATGTTGATCATAGCCACCTTAATGATGTCGGCTGCCGTACCCTGAATGGGAGCGTTCACTGCGTTTCGCTCGGCATATCCTCGGACTGTGGCGTTGCGAGAATTGATATCGGGCAGGTAGCGGCGGCGATGGAACGCTGTTTCTATGTACCCCTGCTCCTGGGCACGCAGGATGCTCCTATCAATGAAGCCGCGCACGCCTGGGAAAGTGCGGAAGTAGTTGTCGATGAGTTCCTTGGCTTCGCCACGGCTCACCTCCATTCGCTCAGCAAGGCCGAAGGCACTGATGCCATAGATAATGCCGAAATTGGCGGTCTTTGCCTTGCGCCGTTCGTCGCGTGTGATTTCTGCAACAGGTTTCTTGAAGATTTTGGCTGCGGTGGCGGCATGCACATCTGCCCCCTGGCGAAACGCCTCAACCATATTCGCGTCACCGCTGAGGTGGGCCATCAGTCGTAGTTCAATCTGAGAATAGTCCGCACTGAGGAACACGCAACCAGGCTCGGCGGTAAATGCCTTTCTAATCTCTCTGCCGTCCTCACCGCGCACCGGGATGTTCTGCAAGTTGGGGTTTGAAGACGAGAGCCTGCCCGTGGCGGTGACGGACTGGTTGAAAGAGGTGTGGATACGCCCTGTGGCGGGATTTACAAGTTTCGGTAAAGCATCAATATAGGTGCCGATCAGTTTCTTGAGTGCTCTGTGGCCAAGAATCTTGGCCACAATGGGATTCTGTGACTTCAAGGCTTCAAGGGTGCCTTCTGAGGTTTGGTATTGTCCTGTTTTGGTCCTCCGCACCTTGGTGGTGATCTTCAGTTTGTCAAAGAGAATTTCCCCCACTTGCTTTGGCGAAGCCAGGTTGAACGTCTGCCCTGCAAGGGAATAGACCTCGCTCTCGAGCATCTCCATCCTTTGCCTGAACAAACGCCCTGTCTCCTCAAGGGCAGCGGTATCGAGCGTCACGCCGTGGCGTTCCATTTTCGCCAGCACGGGCATCAGCGGCATCTCTATCTGATAGAACACCTCCGACACTCCCGTCCGTTCCATCTCCTCGCGCAGCGGATACATCAGTTGGAGCGTGATGTCGGCATCTTCACAAGCATAGTCACATATCTGTGCGGGCGAAAGATCGGCCATGGACTTTTGTCCTTTACCTTTCGGGCCGATGAGTTGGTCTATGTGGATGGTGCGGTATCCAAGATAAGCCTCAGCGAGGCTATCCATGCCATGGTGCAACTCAGGCTGGATGACATAGTGAGCGAGCATGGTGTCAAACATGGGTCCGGCGAGCCGGATGCCATAGGATGCCAACACCGTGAGGTCGTACTTGAGGTTCTGCCCTACTTTGAGTATCGTGGGGCTCTCATAGAACGGTCGGAAAATTTCCACCATCGACAATGCCCTTTCGCGGTCGGTTGGTGACACAGCAACATACCAGGCTCTTCCTTTCTCCACCGAGAAACTTAAACCTACAAGATTCGCGCGCAATGCATCCGTGGAAGTCGTTTCGGTGTCTAAAGCCACGGTTTCGAATGTCAAAAGTTTTGCACACAACAACCTTGCTTGTTCTTCGTTCTCAATCAGTTGATAATCGTGCGGTGTGGCATTTAAGTCTGTGAGAATTCGATTTTCGGAGCCTCCTGTACCTACGGCGGTAAATTTTGAAGCCTCGGGCGGCTTCATATAGGGATTATCCTCCATCCCGTCAAACAGGCCGGGCATCGCCGACGAGGTTTTTGAAGGAATGGATTGGGTTGGCTTTGCGGTATCCGCTTTGGGCTCGGTAGCAGGTTGAGCAAAAAGGTCACCCATGCCGCTGATGGGAGCGCGGGCTGGAGTGTTTTCGTTTCCCGAACCACCTTGTTGTAATTTGGAAAGCAGAGAACGAAATTCAAGGCGCTCGTAGATGAGTGTAAGTCTGTCAATCGATTTACTCCTCAGTCGTATATCCTCCCATGAAAGGTCGAGGGGCACATCTGTGCGAATGGTGACAAGCGTCTGTGCCTGCTTGACGCTCTCGCGTGCGCTATCCACCTTTTTCTGCAGCGCACCTTTTATCTCACTGGTGCGGCTCAGCATTTCATCCACACTCCCAAACTGTGCCAAGAGTTTGACTGCCGTTTTTGGACCCACTCCTGGACAGCCCGGGATGTTGTCGGCCTTGTCGCCCACCAAGGCGAGAAAATCAATCATTTGTTCGGTGGAAGCCAATTCGTACTTGGCGCAAACCGCCTCGGTATCCAAACGCTCCCATGGTGCATTTCCCTTTCCTGGACGCACCATAGTGACACCAGGACCAACGAGTTGTGCGTAATCCTTATCGGGCGTAATCATCGCCACTTCAAAGCCCTCCTTGGCAGCACGGCGTGCCACCGTGCCGATCACATCGTCGGCCTCAAAACCAGGGACTTCGAGGATACGAATGTTGTAGGCGTTAATAATGTCTTTGATAAAAGGCACGGCCCAGCGGATATCCTCTGGTGTGGCCTCGCGTTGTGCCTTATACTCGGGATACATCTCGTGACGAAACGTGCCACCAGGCGGGTCGAAGGCCGCAGCGATATAGTCTGGGGCTTCGCGCTTCAGCACGTCTTCTAGGGTGTATACAAAACCATAGACGGCAGACGTGTTCTCTCCGTAAGAATTTATTCGTGGGGCGTTGATAAGGCCATAATAAGCACGATAGATGAGCGCGTATGCGTCAAGCAGACAAATCTTTGCCATAACGAAAGGAAAAGAGGCCGGTCACCAAAATGAATGTAGCGACCTGATGTGACTGATTTTGGGCGTAAAGTTAGATAAAAAGTTTCAGTGTCTGTCGGAATAGTCGTAATTTTGCACGCCAATGAAGCACATCCCCCCTACCCCACTGACAGTCTTTTCGGCTCCTGTAGCCGCCGAACTGACGGCCTATCGCAAATTGTTCGAGTCTGTCCTACACCACGACGAGCACATTCTCGGCGAGGCGCTTGCCCATATCCGGCAGCGACAGGGTAAGATGATGCGCCCCATATTGGTGCTGCTCATGGCGCGTGAGGCTGGCGGTGTCACAGACAAGGCGCTAACGGCTGCCGTTGCCCTTGAACTGCTGCACACGGCAAGCCTGGTGCACGACGACGTAGTGGATGAGAGTGCCCTACGACGTGGTCTGCCATCCGTCAATCAGAAATACGGCAACAAAGTGGCCGTGCTGTTAGGCGATTATCTGCTCTCGCTACTGCTCGGAATGGCTGCAGAAACGCAGGACAGCCGCATCGTGGAACGCATTGCGAAACTGGGTGGCACACTGAGCGAAGGGGAGATCATACAATTGGGTTCTTCACGCAAGGATGTGCCCGATGAGGCAGCCTATCTGCGTATCATCTCCCACAAGACGGCAGCCTTATTTTCCACCTGTGCAGAACTTGGCGCATTGGCCGCAGGCGCAGACGACCAGTTTACAGCACGAGCGCGACAGTATGGGGAACTTATCGGTATGTGCTTTCAGATACGGGATGACATCTTTGATTTCTACGATGATAAGGCCATCGGCAAACCCACGGGCAACGACCTACGCGAAGGGAAATTCACCCTGCCCGTAATCCGTGCCCTTCGCACAACCCCCTCCCCCACCCTGCAACCTGCAATAGCGCGTGTGCAAACGGGTTCGGCCACTGCCGAGGATATTGACTCGCTGGTGCGCCACACTAAGGAACACGGCGGCATAGACTATGCCCGCAGCCAGATGGAAAAATACCGCGACGAAGCCATTAGCATCGCCCGTAGTTTCCACAACGATGAAGTGCGCCAGGCCCTTATCGCCTATGCCGAATATGTGGCCGCCCGCGAGGTCTGAACGTTCCCCTACCCTCCTGACAGAGCGCCCCTTAACCAATCCCTTTTCCCTTTGTAAATTCCGGCCAAAGCATGGCCACAAAACTATGTCCGTATGACTTTAAAGTCACACGGAGTTACTTTAAAGTCACACGGACATAGTTTTTCTTAGAACCCACCTTGTACGATAGAGAACGCAGAAGCCTCTGCAGGAAGGGTTTACTAAAACGTGCGAAACGTCAGTCGTTCCAGTCAAAAACGCGCCTACCGAGTTCCTCGGCGTAGTTCTGCGCGTCATAGACCACAAGGGTGCTGTCGGTGAGGCGGTAGCCGCCACCATTCTGCAAGTCCTGGAACTCAACCTTGTTTACGGCCTTCAACTGCACGGACTGCTTTTCGTCATCCAAGCGATAGAGTTTGCCGTCCACGCGCACATTACGCAGCCAATACATACCTCCGTCACGATAGATCAGGAAATAGGTTTTCACCTCTCCGCCCACTTCATGGCTCCAAACGCCGTACACATCGCGCTCATCGGCAATAGAAGCGATGGCCTCGGACAGTGACTTGAACGTAAGGGTGTCGCTGGCGGCATGATCCGCCTCGGTTTCCCCGATAAAGTGGTCGTTGGCTACCACGGAGTCGGCGGAAGGCTTGGTATCCTCAGTTTTACCCCCGCAGGCAGCAAAGGTCAGCGTGAGAACGACAACAACAAATAAAGTTATGCGTTTCATGTGGAACAAATGGTGGGTTAAAAGGGTTTGATGTCCTCGCCAGTGACGCGCTGCACGAGCAGGTTGGCCAAACGACTGGTGCCGAGTCTGAAAAGTCCGCTGTCTATCCATTCCTTACCGAGTATTTCGCGCACAATGGTATAGTAGGCCAGCGCATCGTCCACCGTCTGAAGCCCGCCAGCGGCCTTAAACCCTATGCGTGTACCCGTTTGATCGTAGTATTCGCGGATGGCCTGGCACATCACCAAGGCCGCTTCGGGTGTGGCAGCAGGAGTGATTTTTCCGGTGCTGGTCTTGATGAAATCAGCGCCAGAATACATGGCCAACACCGAAGCTTTCTTGATGTTGTGTGCCGTCTGTAGCGCGCCGGTCTCTAAGATAACCTTCAATGGCCTGCCATCGCTTGCCGCCTTCAGTTCTGAAATCTCGTCGGAACAAGTTTCGTAATCGCCACTCAGGAACGCTCCGACGCTGAGCACGCAGTCCACCTCTTCCGCTCCGTCGTGGACGGCCAGCGCGGTCTCAACGGTCTTCACCTCAGCAAAGGTCTGAGAACTGGGAAAGGCGCCGCTCACCACACAGGTGGCGGTCTGCTCTACTTCAAGGCTTTGACTAACGATCTTCGCAAAGCGTGGGTAGACGCAAATGGTGGCCACGGGCGGCACATCGGGGCGCGAAGCATAGAACTTGTTGACGCGCTCTACAAGTGCAAGGACGCTCTCATCGCTGTCGGTCACCTTGAGCGTGGTGAGTTCAACGGCGGCAAGCAAACTGCGCATCACCTCGGGGGTGTCGTACTGCGGTGAGCACTCGGCCACCAGGCGACGCACCTGCTCTGTTACTATCTCGTCGTGAACGTGAAGGTCGTGCTTTGCGAAAGCCTGACGGAACTTGTCTTGCAATGCCTCTTCGTGGCAGTGGCAGTGCTCGTGATTGTGATCGTGCATGGTTTATTCTATTAATTGTTGGGCGACACAAAGGTGCCATTCAGGAAATCAGGGGTGGGGTAGGGGATTAGCGGAGTTTAGGATTGCTCTTGTGTCGCGCAGAGTCGCGATTTGTCTTCTTGGTAAAGGACTCCTCAAGGGCGGCTGTGAGATCCGTTCCGGTCTGATTGGCCAGACAGAGAAGCACCCACAACACATCGGCCATCTCTTCGGAAAGACTGAGTTGCTCTCCTGGTTTCGCGCTCTGCTCTCCGTAGCGGCGGGCTATCACTCGGGCCAGTTCGCCAACCTCTTCGGTGAGGCACGCCATGTTGGTGAGTTCGCTGAAATAACGCACGCCGTATTCCTTGATCCACGCGTCCACGCGCTGCTGCGCCTCTCTGATTGTCATCGCTGGTCTTGTTATTCTCTATTCTTGGTATCAATACAAATGGTAACAGGGCCATCGTTCACCAACTCCACCTGCATATCAGCCCCAAAGCGTCCGGTGCGTACGGACCGGCCCGTCGCCTGCTCCAACAACGACGCGAAGCGCTCGTAGAGTGGTATTGCTGTTTCGTGGCGTGCTGCCTTGACATACGAGGGACGGTGGCCTTTCTTGGTGGAAGCCATCAGCGTGAACTGACTAACCACAAGCAATTCGCCGCCTGCCTCAATCACACTGCGATTCATCACTCCGCCTTCGTCATCAAACACACGAAGATGGGCCGTTTTGCCTGCGAGCCATTCGGCATCGGCTGCTGTGTCGTCGTGACCAACACCGAGCAAGACAAGCAGGCCAGGCCCTATGGCAGACACGGTTTCGCCGTCGATAGATACGGCAGCACGGCTTACTCTTTGGATTACGGCACGCATAATGACAATTGGCGAAGCAAAAGTAAGGAAAAGGTTTTATTCCTGCTCTGCCCTGTGGAGGTTTTCATACAAAACCGTGCCGCGCTTCATGCCGAGTTCTGCCTGCAACTGCGCTTCGGTGGCTTCCAGTATGCGTTTCATACTGCCGAAACTGCGCAGCAGGCGTTCCTTCGTCTTTTCTCCCACACCCGGCACTGCATCGAGGGCACTGGCACGTTGGCGGCGGCTGCGACGGTCGCGGTGGAAGGCGATGGCAAAGCGGTGCACCTCGTCTTGCATCGCGGTGAGCGTGCGAAAAAGTTGGCTGTCGGCCCTCATCCCGACACTCAAAGGGGGATTGCCATAGAGCAGAGCCCGCGTGCGGTGGCGATCGTCCTTAGCCAACCCCGCCACAGGAATCTGCAGCCCCAACTCATCCTCCACAACGCCGCGGATCGCTTCCATCTGGCCGCGTCCGCCATCGGCGATGATCAGATCTGGCAAACGCTCACCCTCGTCACGGAGGCGGGAATAACGCCGCCGGACTACCTCGCGCATGGAGGCGTAGTCGTCAGGTCCGACAACGGTTTTAATCGTATACTTGCGGTAGAGTTTCTTTGCAGGCTTCAGTTTCTCAAACACCACACATGCCGCCACCGCGTCCTCACCACTTATATTGGAGTTGTCGAAGAGTTCAATGCGATAGGGTAGGGCAGGCAGGGCAAGGTCGCGCTGTATCTCCTTCATCAGTCGCACGGCTTTCTGCTCGGGATTCAGTTTCTCCGCCTGCTTCAAGCGATCAAACCTATATTGCTTGACATTCAACCTCGAAAGGTCAAGGAGTTTACGCTTATCGCCTTTCTGCGGAATGGTCTGCAATGCGATGTCTTCTGGAAGGTCAGTAGGGAACGGCACCACTACTTCCCTCGCCTCGCTGCCGTACCGCTGTCGCATTTCTACAACTGCCAATGCGAGGATCTCGGCGTCGGACTCATCAAGCCGCTTCTTGTATTCGAAAGTAAAGGCCTGGGTGACGGCACCGGCTGTGACGTGCAGAAAATTGACGAAGGCGGTACGCTCGTCGCTCTCAATATAAAACACGTCAAGGTTATGCAGCGTAGCAGAAACCACTTCACTCTTCTCTCGATAGCGTGTGATGGCTTCCAACTGACGTTTCACCTCACCAGCCTCCTCAAAGCGCATTTCCTCTGCCAACGTCTCCATGCGCTCACGCAATGTTCGTGCAACGCCAGCCACGTTACCTTTAAGTATTTCGCGACACTGCTCGATGGCTTGCAGATACTCGTCGTGCGACTGGCGCCCTACACAAGGCGCAAGACACCGGTGCAAGTGGTATTCCAAACATACGTCGTACTTACCACCTTCCACACCTTCACGCGTCAGAGGTTTGTGGCACGGGCGTGGCTTATAGAGTTCGCGACACAGGTCGAGAAGTGCATAAAGCGTAGGCACGTGGCTGTAAGGCCCGAAATACTGCGCCCCACGACGACTGCGGTCGCGCGTCTTGAACACACGCGGCAGATACTCTTGGCTGATGGCGATACTGGGATAGGTCTTGTCGTCCTTAAGCAAGACGTTGTACTTCGGGCGGTACTGTTTGATTAGATTGTTTTCAAGCAACAAAGCATCAGCTTCGGTCTTCACCACGACATAACGAATGTCGCGAATTTTGGAGACCAACAAGCGCGTCTTCGCCGACACCTGCTCCTTCACAAAATACGACGCGACACGGCGGCGCAAGTTCTTGGCCTTGCCCACATAGATGATAACTCCAGCCTCGTCCACATACTGATAACTTCCGGGGCTTTCCGGCAAGTTGTGAACGATGCTCATCAAATGCTCCTTCGTCTTCGCGTCCATGATACAGCAGCGTGGAGATCTCTTACCTGTTCACCTCTATCAAGGCTGTGATTTCTTCGCCCTGCAAAGCCTCACGTCCGTTCAAGCCTTCCATTCGAAGTTCCAGGAGGAAGTTCACAAAAACACCTTGAGGTTTGAAAGAGCGCACCAATTGGCAAGCGGCGAGCATAGAACCGCCAGTGGCCAGCAGATCATCATGAATAAGCACCACATCATCGGCAGAAATGGCGTCGTCGTGGATTTCGATGCAGTCGTATCCGTACTCCTTCTGATAGGACGCCTTGCGGGTCATCCCAGGCAACTTGCCTGGTTTGCGGCACATCACAAAACCCGCCCCAAGGCGCGCTGCCAAAATAGCCCCCAGCACAAATCCGCGCGACTCAATGCCTACCACTTTTGTAATACCTTTGTCCTTGTAGAGCGAATATAGTTCATCGGACAACATGCGCAGGCAGTCGGCATCCTTAAATAGGGTGCTGACATCCTGAAACTGAATGCCAGGTTTCGGATAATCGGGAATGTTGCGAAGATTGTCTAACAAGAATTGAACGTCCATGGATATCTGTTTTAATTGGTTTGTTGTTGTATATTTGACGTCAGAAGAGCAACAATGAGCGACAAAGAAATAGCAACGAAAAAGCGATATTGTAATTTTGCAGGAGGATAAAGGAAAACTCAGATTTGTTTCACGTGAAACACTAACGCCCACTCAACACGAGCAATGCGCTGATGTCGCTTGGCGATACGCCTGGAATACGACTGGCCTGGGCGAGCGTACGCGGATTGATGGCCTCCAGTTTCTGACGTCCCTCGGTAGAAATGCCGTTGAGCGTAGCATAATCGAACCGGTCCTGAATGATAATGCCTTCAAGCCTCGCCATCTTTTCGGCTTCGGCTCGCTCACGGGCGATATAGCCCTCGTATTTAAGAAAGACCTCGGCAGATTCAATTACCTCCGATTTTATATCTTGCTGTTTGTCAGCAAATTGCAGTACGCCTGGCACAATCTGAGACAATCCCATTAGCGTCACACCAGGACGGCGCAGCAATTCTACGGCCTTGCTGCTACCCACCACGGGCGAGGATCCAAGCGCTTGGAGGTAGGCGTTCACATCGTCGCCACGCACAGAGGCTTTCCTTATATAAGATATGGTGTCGGCCACCGCCGCCAGTTTTCTCTCAAAACGCGAACGGCGTTCCTCCGTAGCCAGTCCGAACTTGACGGCATAGGGGGTGAGGCGCGCGTCGGCGTTGTCTTGGCGAAGCAATATGCGAAACTCCGCACGGCTGGTAAACATGCGATAAGGCTCGTCCACGCCCTTTGTTACCAAATCGTCTATCAGCACGCCCAGATAGGCCTCATCGCGCCGTAGCACGAAAGGCGATTCGCCACGTAGGGAGAGGGCAGCATTTATCCCTGCCACAAGCCCTTGGCCAGCGGCTTCCTCATAACCTGTGGTACCGTTCACCTGACCAGCAAGGTACAGACCGCCCAAGCACTTGCTCTCCAACGTATGGTGTAGGCATGTGGGGTCGAAAAAATCGTACTCAATGGCGTAGCCCGGGCGATAGATCTCCACGTCGCGGAACGCTGGAATCTTGCGCAAGGCCTCTAACTGCGTCTGTACGGGTAAGCTGGAAGAAAAACCATTGAGATACATCTCGCGAGTGTCGGTACCCTCTGGTTCTAAAAACAACGGATGGCGGTCGCGATCGGGGAAGGTCACGATTTTTGTCTCCACGCTCGGGCAATAGCGCGGCCCTATGCTCTGTATCTGCCCATTATAGAGCGGGGAATCGGGCAAGCCTTGACGCAACACGGCGTGGGCCTCTTCATTGGTATAGCACGTCCAGCACGGCAACTGGGGCAATCTTCGAGCGGGGGAAAGGAAAGAGAAGCGGGCGGGCGAGGCATCGCCTTCCTCCACCTCCATCTCCTCGAAATGCACACTTCGGCGATCGATGCGTACAGGCGTGCCGGTCTTCATTCGCCCAGCCTTCAGCCCCAAAGCCGTCAGGCTGGCGGTGAGGAACATTGCGGCAGGCTCCGCGCTCCGTCCACCAGACAACGTGCGACGCCCGATGTGCATCAGCCCACGTAGGAACGTGCCAGCAGTGATGATGACCGCGCGACAGCGCAAGGTCATTCCCCATACAGTGCGCACGCCACAGACACGTCCGTCCTCGTGCAGCACCTCAACCACTTCGTCTTGCAAAAAATGTAGGTGGGGCAGGCTTTCAAGCCTCTCGCGCCATTCGCGTATAAACTTGGCGCGGTCGCACTGCGCTCGCGGGCTCCACATGGCGGGGCCCTTTGAGCGGTTTAGCATACGGAACTGAATAGTGGCAGCATCGGCCACCTCGCCGCTCATCCCGCCCAGAGCATCCACCTCTCTCACTATCTGTCCTTTGGCAATGCCTCCCATCGCGGGGTTGCACGACATCTGCGCAAGTTTATCCAAGTCAAACGTCACCAAACACGTTTCCTGACCCATGCGTGCGGCTGCGGCTGCGGCCTCACAGCCTGCATGACCGCCGCCCACGACGATGACATCGTAGGTCGCCAATTCGTAAAATGGCAGGGTGGGGGAGAGGGGATTCGCAGCGGTTGGTGTCTGGGTGCTACGGGGAGAAAGATCCTCCTTGATGGGCTGGCAAAAACTCATAAATGATAGTCGGATAAGGCGGCTAAGACAACGCGCCTCAAAATCAGGGCAAAATTACGCCATTCCCGCCGATAATAGCGGCTTTGTGCCAAAGATAACAACGCGGCGACGGGTGGCGAGGCCCACAATCTGGCTGTGGAAGGCCATTAGTAGGCGTGCACGACGCACTGCCATGGTCGGCACAACCCATACAGACCTTATTCTGTTGAAGAATGTACTACAAACGAATGCCGCCTTGAAACCAGTGTGGGCTTCAAGGCAGCATACGGCAGAGTTGGGGTTATTGTTCTATGCATCAATATTGGCATAGGTGGCATTCTTTTCGATGAACTCCTTGCGCGGCCCGACATCCTCGCCCATAAGCATGGAGAAGATGTAATCGGCTTCGGCAGCATTCTCTATGCTTACTTTCTTGAGCAGACGGGTTTCGGGATTCATAGTCGTCTCCCAAAGTTGCTCGGGATTCATTTCTCCAAGACCTTTATACCGCTGGGTTTGAATGCTATTCTCAGAGCCGTCGCCATATTCTTCGATGAAACGCTGGCGAGCCGCTTCATCGTAGCAGTACTCCTCGACCTTCCCTTTCTTGCAACGATAGAGCGGGGGGTTGGCAATGTAAAGATGCCCTTGCTCAATGAGTTGCGGCATGTAGCGATAGAAGAGTGTCATGACGAGAGTATCGATGTGGCGTCCGTCCACGTCGGCGTCGGTCATGATGATAACCTTGTCGTAGCGCAGTTTTTCGATATTAGCCTGCTTGCTGTCCTCATCCACGCCGAAGCGTACACCGAGCGCTTGGATGATGTTGTTCACCTCGTCGCTCTCAAAGGCCTTGTGCCACATGGCTTTCTCCACGTTGAGGATTTTGCCGCGCAGGGGCAGGATGGCCTGCGTGAGGCGGCTGCGACCTTGCTTGGCGCTACCACCGGCAGAGTCACCCTCCACGAGGAATAGTTCGCACTCTTCGGGATTCTTGGATGAACAGTCGGCAAGTTTGCCCGGCAGTCCACCTCCAGCCAACGGACTCTTGCGCTGCACGCTTTCGCGGGCCTTACGCGCGGCGATGCGTGCCGTAGCGGCGAGTATCACCTTGTCCACAATGAGTTTGGCCTCTTTGGGGTGTTCTTCGAGATAGTAGGAAAGGGCTTCGCCTACTGCCTGTTGCACGGCTCCAGCAACTTCGCTGTTTCCAAGTTTGGTCTTGGTCTGCCCTTCAAACTGTGGCTCGGCCACCTTAACGGAGATCACGGCAGTAAGTCCCTCGCGGAAGTCCTCGCCAGTGATTTCTATCTTGGCTTTCTCTATTTGCTTCGCTGCGGTTTCCTCGGCATACTTTTTCAGTACGCGCGTCAGCGCCATTCTGAAGCCCACGAGGTGTGTTCCACCCTCAATGGTGTTGATGTCATTGACGTAACTGTGTACATTCTCGTTATAGGAGGTGTTGTACATGATGGCGGCCTCGATGGGGATGTCGTTCTTCTCGGTGTTGAGGTAGATGACGTCGTCAAAGAGGTGCACGCGGCTGCTGTCGATGTAGCGCACGAACTCTCGTAGCCCGTTCTCGCTATAGAAAGTTTCTTCCCTGGTGTTACCCTCCTCATCGGGGCGCTCATCGGTGAGGGTGATGCGCACGCCGGCGTTCAGGAAAGCCAGTTCGCGCATACGGTTGGCGATGATGTCGTACTTGTAGCGCGTTGTGGTGAATATCGTATCGTCGGGCCAGAAGTGCTGGCGCGTGCCGCGCAATGTGGTTTCGCCCACCACTTTCACAGGATAGAGAGGGCGGCCAGTCTCGTACTCTTGCTGGTAAATCTTGCCGTCACGATACACTTGCGACTTCATGTGCTTGGAAAGGGCGTTCACACAACTCACACCCACTCCATGCAGGCCGCCAGAAACTTTGTAGGAGTTCTTGTCAAACTTGCCGCCGGCATGCAGAACGGTCATCACGACCTCAAGGGCAGAGCGATGCTCCTTGGGATGTTCGTCAACGGGAATGCCGCGTCCGTCGTCTTCTACGATGATGCTGTTGTCCTGGCAGATAACTACACGAATGTTGCTGCAATATCCAGCAAGGGCCTCGTCGATACAGTTATCAACCGTTTCGTAAACAAGATGGTGAAGTCCTTTCTCGCTGATGTCGCCAATGTACATGGCGGGACGCTTGCGTACGGCCTCAAGACCTTCAAGGACTGTAATGTTTGACGCGGAATAATTCGCGGTGGCGGTTGTATTTGTTTCCTCGTTCATAAATAAGGTTGTTCTTTTGCGCATAAAAAAGCCCCGTCGGGCTGAAAAGCGGGGCAAAGATACAAATAAAAAGCCGTTAAACAGACGCCGAAAGGCATTTAAGAGGCTGAAAACGGCGTCATTAAGTGCAAAAAACTCACTGCGACAAAGAATTATGCTTCGGTTTATGTCCGTATCATACCTTTCGCAGCAAGGTAAGGCCGTCGCGCAGGGGAAGTATGAGTGTCTCCACACGATTGTCAGCGGCCACCAGGTTGTTGAAGCGACGGATGCCCTGGGTTTGGGCGTCGGTATGGGCCTCGTCGGCCACGCGCCCGTTCCATAGGGTGTTATCGAAAAGGAGCAGGCCGCCCTTTTCCATACGAGGTAACACGAGGTCGTAGTAGGCGCAATAGTCGCGCTTGTTGCCGTCGATATAAGCCATTTGGAACGTCTCTGTGCGACGGGGAAGCACGTTGAGCACGTCGCCGATGACAAATTCTATCTTCTCCGCGTAGGGCGATCCGTCAAACCAGGGACGGGTGAAGTCTTCTTGCTCGTCGTTTATCTCAAACGTCACAATCCTCCCGCTCTCAGGCAAGGCGGAGGCGATGCAGAGCGTGGCATAGCCTGAGAACGTGCCTATCTCCAACACGCGCTCAGGCCTCACCAATGCGGTAAGCGTACGCAGCAATAGGCCTTGCAGATGTCCCGAAGCCATTCGCGGCCTCAACAAGTGCAAGTTCGTGGCCCTGTAGAGATTATGCAAGTAAGGGTCCTCGGGTGTGATGTGTGAGAGGATGTAGTCCTCCATGGCTTTCTCAGTCACGCGCGCTCTCTGTCAGCGCTTGCACAGCAAGTTTGTAGCCACCCATCCCAAAACCAGCGATGAGGCCTTCGCACGCGGGAGAGATGATGCTGTGGCTGCGGAAGTCCTCACGAGCAAAGACGTTACTGATGTGCACCTCCACCACGGGGAAGTCCACACTACGAATGGCGTCCAAGAGGGCCACAGAGGTGTGTGTGTACGCTCCGGCATTGAGCACCACACCCGCCAAGCCGTCATCGGCAGCCTGCTGCAAGCGGTCGATGAGCGCACCTTCGTGGTTGCTCTGAAAATAGTCAATTTCCACCTCGGGGAAGGCTTTGCGAAGCCCCGCGAGACAATCTTCCATTGTCGTGCTTCCGTAGATGCCGGGCTCTCTGCGGCCCAGGCGGTTCAGGTTGGGGCCATTCATTATCAGGATTTTCATTGCCGTAAAGATGTTGTTGCTTGTTGCAAAATTAGACTAAAAGATTGTGGACGTCTATATGGAATCGTCTCGTCTGAATAGAGCCGTATGCCTCAGTGTTACATGGTTTTTTCTGGCGCTTATTGCCGCCGAACGTACCATTGTATCATTCCCAGACGATCCAAGCGCTGACCAACCAATGGTTGAGGCGATCGCCATCGGCGGGTTGGGCTGTGGGCACTGCGATGCGCAGGGTGTGCTCGCCAGCAGAGAGTTCGCCCAGCGGGATACGCAGAGGCGGAACATCGCTGCCAGGACACCAGCCCGACCGAGAGAGGTCGGACGAAGCAATGGTCTCCTTGATGCGTCCCACCCCGCGTGTGCCTTGCTCGGTGATATAAGCGGCCTCGCGTTCACGAAGCCACACGCCGGTTGAGGGGTTGAAGCGCCGAAACGTGTAGCAGTCGGTACGCCAAGGGGTGTATCGGCTCACCTCCTTGCCATCAACACTGATGACATGTTCGCAAGGGGTGAATTCGTCTCCGCCGCTGTGCCCGCCATGGCCAGAAGCGACATAATAAATCATGGCCCGCCGCGCCGCATCGGGTAGCCTGAACGTCACATCAAGCGGTTGGTGGGCAAAGAGGTCGCAATACTCCTGTCCGTAGTAGGCTAGGGTATTCACCAGCGGCAGCACATGGCTTTTTGTGGCCTTGTCGCCCTTTACTCGACTCTCTTCCAGAGTGAGCATCACGGAGGTTTCATAGCCCTCGCTCGTCCAAGTATCAATGGCAAGCCCCAGCCAGCAACTGTCTTGCAGCATGGGCAGGCGGTCGGTCACGTCCTGTCGCCACTCCACAAAATCCTCGTACCCGTCAAGCCATACAGGTTGCACCCTCTCTCTTGAAACGCTGTCGCGAGGCGTATAGAAGCCCACGCCAAAGGGAGTCATGAAGCGGAGCAGTTCTATCGCTGGGGCATAATCCCCAGCGGAGTCTATCCCTCTGAACTTGCTTCGCACTGATGGCGGGGTGGGGTAGGGGACTGTGCCTCGCGCCACGCTAATCATGCTCACCGCCTGTTTGCACGGGATGATAAAGACGCTTCCCGCCTTGTCCCACCGGTCGCCATTCGACCGCAGGCGGACGCTGACCGTGGCGCATGCGGCGCGGCGCGTCTTGGGCAGACACACCTTGCGCAGCACGATGCGCCCGTTCCCTATGACCAGTGTGCCATCGGCTTCCTGGGCGATACTGCCAGGATGGGCACTTTCGTCAAAGTTCACCACACGGTCGCTGAACACCCTATAATTATATATGGTGTCAAACGTTGCAGCCTGCGCGCTGATTGCGCAGGCTGCAACAATGACGAGAAGTGTGACGTGCTTCATTGTTCGACAGAGTATTGAGAGCGCTCTCAGGGCGTCCTTACGCCACTTTTTCAAGCCGCTTCATCACGGCGAACATAAAGGCTGCGCTGAGCAGGCAAAGCACGATGAATACCGTCCATACGATCCACAGCGGCAGTCCGCCCCACAGGAAACCACCCACGCTGACGAGGAAGTTACCCAGCGCAGTGGCCACAAACCAGCCGCCCATCATGGTGCCTTTGAGTTTGGCCGGAGCCACTTTCGAAACGAATGAGATGCCCATCGGGCTGAGCAACAGTTCGCCGAAAGTCAGCACGAGATAAGTACCAATGAGGTAGTTGGGGCTGGCAAAGGTCTTGTCGGCGTCGGCGGCTGCGCCCTGTGCGTCGGGTGTGATCAGCCCTATGGAGCCTGCCACCATGATGAGGTAGGCAGCCCCAGCCACCAGCATTCCATAGGCAATCTTGCGCGGTGCGCTGGGCTCCTTGCCACGGGCGGCCAGCCATCCGAAGATAGCAAGGCTCACAGGCGTGAGGGCCACTACAAAAGCGGGGTTGAACTGCTGGAAAATGGGAGCGGCGAGAGCCACCTCGTTACCTTGTGAGGCAGTGTACTGGTAGTAGAGGGCGCCCAGGCAGGCCAGGATGACCACTGCGGCGATACCCTTGGTGCGTGCCGTCTTTCCTTGGAAGAGGGAGAACAGACCGTACACGATGATGATGCACAGCACAAGGTTGATGACGTCAAAAGGCATGGCGCCCACGCCAGTGGCTGTGGGTGTGACAAACTCGTTGGCAAAGTAGGTCAGCGTCAGTCCGTTCTGGTGGAAAGCCATCCAGAAGAAGATAACCACGGCAAACACCAGGCAGAGTGCCACCACGCGGTCCTTCGTGTCCTTGGGGTCCTCGGCCTCTTCTGCCACGGCAGCGGCAGAGTCCTTCTTCTTGTCGTTCTCCACATGCTTGAAGGTGGAGCGGAAGCCGTAGTATATGGCGATGGAGAGCACCAGCGACACACAAGCCACGGCGAATGCGAAGTGGTAGGCATCGGCGTGGGAGTATCCGAGGGCTGTCTCGGCCCACTCCATGATTTTCACTGCGGCTGTCGGAGCGAAGAGCGCACCGATGTTGATGGCCATGTAGAAAATGGAGAAGCCACTGTCGCGTGACGTGCTGAAGCGCGCCTCGTCGTAGAGGTTTCCAACCATCACCTGCAAGTTTCCCTTGAAGAGCCCCGTGCCGAAACTGATGAGCAGCAGGGCAGCGATCATGCCGATCATGGCAATAGCATCGCCGCCGAGGGGTACAGAGAGCACCAGGTAGCCTGCAAACATGATGAGGATGCCGATGGTCACCATCTTCCCGTATCCGAACTTGTCGGCCATCATGCCGCCAAAGAGCGGAAGGAAGTAAACGAGTGCGAGGAACGTGCTGTAGATGGCACCTGCTGTGCCAGGAGCCAGTCCGAAGTTCTCGCGTAGGAACAACGCAAAGACGGCTAGCATGGTGTAGTAGCCGAAGCGCTCGCCGGTGTTGGCCAGCGCAAGGGCATAGAGCCCTTTAGGTTGGTTTTCAAACATAACTTTGATTATTTAGATTTTGTTCGTATCGGAACGTGTCATGCCCCAGCGGACTGCGGTTTTTCGGCGTTCTGCGGCCATAACTCGTCTTTCAGGAACTGGGCCGTGTAGCCTTTTCCTGCCTTGCAGACCTCCTCGGGCGTGCCTTGGGCCACTATGGTGCCACCGCCACGACCACCTTCTGGCCCCATGTCAATGATATAGTCGGCACACTTGATGACGTCAAGGTTGTGCTCTATCACGATGACGGTGTTGCCCTTGTCCACAAGGCGTTGCAGCACGCCGAGTAGCACGCGGATATCCTCGAAGTGGAGGCCCGTGGTGGGCTCGTCAAGTATATATATGGTGCGGCCAGTATCGCGCTTCGACAGTTCGGTGGCGAGTTTCACGCGCTGGCTCTCCCCGCCGCTGAGTGTGGTGCTGCTCTGTCCGAGTTTGATGTAGCCCAAACCAACGTCTTGCAGCACCTTTATCTTATGGAGAATGTTTGGTACAAACTCGAAGAACTCCACGGCCTGATTGATGGTCATGTCCAGCACATCGGCAATGCTCTTTCCGCGATAGCGCACCTCGAGCGTTTCGTGGTTGTAGCGTTTGCCATGGCACGTCTCGCAGGGCACGAGTACGTCGGGCAGGAAGTTCATCTCGATGGTCTTATATCCGCTACCCTTACACGTCTCGCAGCGTCCGCCCTTGACGTTAAAGGAAAAACGTCCTGGCTTGTAGGCTCGGATTTTCGACTCGGGAAGTTCCACAAAGAGGGTACGAATGTCGTTGAACACGCCGGTATAGGTGGCGGGGTTCGAACGCGGTGTGCGTCCTATCGGGCTTTGGTCCACACAGACCACTTTGTCCACATGCTCCAGCCCCTCCACTGCGTCATAGGGCAGGGGCTCTTGGAGCGAGCGGTAAATCTTCTTGAAAAGGATGGGGCGTAGTGTGTCGCCCACGAGCGTGCTCTTGCCCGAGCCGCTCACACCGGTGACGCAGATGAGTGTGCCGAGGGGGAACTCCGCCGTCACTCCCTTGAGGTTGTTGCCGCGTGCGCCGACGATGCGCAGCGTCTTGCCCGAGCCTTTGCGCCGAGCGGCAGGGACGTCAATGGCACGTGCTCCGCAAAGGTAATCGGCGGTGAGCGTATGGCCGGCAAGCAGTTCGGTGGGCGTACCTTGGAAGACTATTTCTCCGCCCTTGCGACCAGCCAGCGGCCCGACGTCAACCACATAGTCAGCGTTGAGCATCATATCTTTGTCGTGTTCCACCACCACCACGGTGTTGCCCGTGTCGCGCAGTTGTTTGAGCGAGCGGATGAGGCGCACGTTGTCGCGTTGGTGCAGTCCGATGCTGGGCTCATCGAGTATGTAGAGCACGTTCACCAGTTGGGAGCCGATCTGCGTGGCGAGGCGTATGCGCTGGCTTTCACCGCCGCT
The DNA here is from genome assembly GCA_017444485.1 of Bacteroidaceae bacterium. Taxonomy (GTDB): domain Bacteria; phylum Bacteroidota; class Bacteroidia; order Bacteroidales; family Bacteroidaceae; genus Alloprevotella. The sequence continues at coordinate 54,991 of JAFSWM010000103.1, forward strand.
AAGGGTGGCAGTGGCGCGTGCCAGCGAAAGGTAGTTGAGCCCCACGTCCACAAGGAAACGCAGGCGCGACCGAAGTTCCTTGAGTATCTCATGGGCTATGGCAGCGCGGTGCCCTTCCAGCCCGGCCTCCACTGTGTCGGCCCATTCGGAAAGTTCAGCGATGTCCATCGAAGCCAGTTCGTGGATGTTCTTTCCTGCAAAGCGGTAGGCGAGGGCCTCTTCATTGAGTCGCGCTCCGTGGCAGTGGGGGCAGGTCTGGGTTCGGGCGAAACTGTCGGCCCATTTGCGCGCCGCCGCCGTCATCTCGTTGTCGGCCATTTGGGCGATGTACTTCACCAGCCCGCCAAACTCCACATAGTAATCGTTCGTGGTGCCAGCGATGCGTGCCGGTATGCGCAGGCGGTCGGGTGTGCCGCCCATAATTTCGTCGAGGGCCTCTTCGGGGAGTTCGGAGATGGGTGTCTTGAGGTCGGCCTCGTACTTCAGTAGCACGGCCTCCACTTCTTGAAAGATAAACACCCTTCGGTATTTTCCCAGCGGCGCAAGTCCGCCCTCGTAGATGCTCAGGCGGGCGTCGGGGATGACTTTTTCGCGGTCGATGACGCTGACATAGCCCAGTCCCTTGCACTTTTGGCATGCCCCTTGTACGGAATTGAAGGAGAAGTTGTGCGGCGCGGGCTCTCGGTAGGCCAAGCCTGTTTTGGGGTCCATCAGCCGGCGGCTGTAGAACCTGGTGTCGCCGGTCTCGCTGTCAAGCAAGAGCAGCAACCCGTCGCCCTGTGCCATGGTCTGCGCCACGGAATGCGCCAGGCGGTCGCGGTCCTTGGCCTGCACACGCAGGCGGTCCACCACAACCTCTATGTCGTGGTTCTTGTAGCGGTCCACCTTCATGCCCCGTTCCACCTCGCGCATCTCGCCATCTACACGAACATGCAGGAAGCCTTTCTTGCGCACGCTCTCAAAGAGTTCACGGTAGTGGCCCTTGCGCCCCCTGATCAACGGGGCGAGTAGGCAGATTTTGCGCCCCTCGTAGTCGTGGAGAATGAGGTCGAGGATTTGCTCCTCGGTGTAGCGCACCATTTTTTCGCCGCTCTTATAGGAATACGCCTCTCCCGCCCTGGCGAATAGCAGGCGCAGGAAGTCGTAAATCTCTGTGACGGTGCCCACGGTGGAACGCGGATTCTTGTTCGTCGACTTCTGTTCGATGCTGATGACGGGGCTCAGGCCACTTATCTTGTCCACATCGGGACGCTCCAGGTTGTCGAGGAAGTTGCGCGCATAGGCCGAGAACGTCTCGATATAGCGGCGCTGCCCCTCGGCATAGAGCGTGTCGAAGGCCAGCGAACTCTTGCCGCTGCCGCTCAAGCCAGTGATGACGCTCAGGCGGTGGCGCGGCAAAGTCACGTCCACGTTCTTCAGGTTATGGACGCGCGCTCCGTATATGTCAATGGAGTCGTGGGGCATTCTCTCACTGGCTCTCTTCCCTATATCCCGAGAGCACGCTAATGGTCTTGCGTATCTCGTATTTCCTGCCGTCAGCGCCCATCGCATCTACGCGCAGGTAATAGGCCCCATCGGGCACCACGCGCCCGCCCGAGCGTCCGTCCCATTTGCCGGCGGGGTCGGTCCATTCGTAGATGAGCCTACCCGAGCGCGAGAACACCCTGGCATGGAACGACACGATGCTCTGCCAGCCCTGTTTCGGTTTCAGTTCGTCGTTGCGCCCGTCGTTGTTGGGCGTGATGACGTTGGGGAACTCCAGGCGCGATTCGCGGATGTTCACAGAGAAGGGCGTCTCCTGCACATACTCTATCGTATCGCCGCCTTGCACAAACGACACGATGAGTTGGATGAGGTGCGTGCCGCTTTGGGTAAATGTGAGTTCGGTATCGGCATCGTATCGCACCAGATACGGCGCGCTCTCGCCCAGGCGGGTGAAGCGCCATTCGTAGAGCACGATATAATCCTCCGCATCCGTCACGTTCGAGGTGAATCTTGCCGCAAACGGGGCCGAGCCGTCATATTCCGTGGCTTCGACCGACATGCCGAGCGTGTCGGTGTAGGTCATCACGGGGTTGGCCTCTTGAGCCGACGCCATGACAGAAAAAAGCGCGACAAGGGCTATGAAGAAATAGCGCATATCACTATTCATTTTATTTGACGGGGCAAAAATAATAAATCCCCTCGTACCCGACGCCGGCGGTAAGGCTTATTTTTTCGGACAAGACGCTTAGAAAGGGCGTTGTGACGAAGACGTTTTGTCACGCCTACGAGAGAAAAGACGCGGCGGTGCTTCCCCTGGGGCGCCACAGCCCCACGGACTGGCAAAAGTCGGATTTAGAAAAAACTACCTCGGACCTTGAAAAAACTATTGGCTTTGCAGTTTTTTCAAGGTCCAAGGTAGTTTTGCTATTCCCCACCGCGCTGCGGTAGGCCTGCTTTCTGCCCTTCTCTGCCCCTTTTACGGGGCAAAGGTAATCCCCCACGGCTCGGGCGGGCAAGGACAAAATGCAGCAGGGCACCTCTTAAAATATACGCACACCGCCTTTTTTTGTGAAAAATGGGGCTGCGAACAGCAAGAAATGGCTAATTTTGCGCGGCAAGACGACGGGGCATTTCCCGCCCGCCAAGGAAAAAGGAAAAAGGACATACCACCATGAACAATACACCGCGAGTGATTGTCAGCGGAGGCGGCACAGGAGGACACATCTTCCCTGCCATCTCCATAGCCAACGCCATACGTGCCAAGCGTCCCGAGGCAGAGATACTCTTTGTGGGCGCGCTAGGGCGCATGGAGATGCAGCGCGTGCCGCAGGCTGGATACGAAATCAAAGGGTTGCCCGTGGAGGGCTTCGACCGCAAACGCATGTGGCGCAACGCCGCCGTGCTCTGGAAACTCTGGAAGAGCCGCCGCATGGCACGCGCCATCATCCGCGACTTCAAGCCCGACGTGGCCATCGGCGTGGGAGGCTATGCCAGTGGTCCCACGCTCGACGAGGCGACGCGCATGGGCGTCCGCACGCTCATACAAGAGCAAAACTCCTATGCCGGAGTGACCAACAAAATCCTCGCCAAGCGCGCGGACAAGATCTGCGTAGCCTACGACGGCATGGAACGTTTCTTCCCGCAGGAGCGCATCATCTTCACCGGCAACCCTGTGCGCCAAAACCTGCTCGAAGCCGCCCCAGAGAAAGCCGACGCCGTGCGTGCCTTCGGCCTCATCCCCGGCAAGCGCACCGTACTGATCGTCGGCGGGTCGCTCGGAGCGAGGACCGTGAACGAGAGCGTGCTGGGGAACCTCCCCCTCGTCAGGCAGCAGACAAAAGTACAATTCATCTGGCAGACCGGCAAGTACTACAGCGAGGAAATCCGTGCCGAATTAGACCGCCGTGGCAAGCCCGACAACCTCTTCACCGCCGACTTCATCAGCGACATGGCTGCCGCCTATGCCGCCGCCGACCTCGTCATCTCACGTGCTGGCGCGGGGAGCATCAGCGAGTTCTGCTTGCTCGGCAAGCCCACCATACTCATCCCCTCGCCGAATGTGGCCGAGGACCATCAGACCAAGAATGCCCTCGCACTGGTGCAGAAAGACGCTGCCCTCTACGTTCGCGACGACGAGGCGCGCGAACTACTCCTACCCCTGGCCATCAACACCGTGCAGGACGTGGAGCGACTGGCCATTCTGAGCGAGAACATCCTCCTGCTGGCCAAGCCCGACGCTGCCTCAGACATTGCCGACGAAGCCCTGAAACTCGCAGACCTAAACGACTAAGACAACCATGCAGATACAATCCGTTTATTTCATAGGAGCCGGAGGCATCGGCATGAGCGCGCTGGTGCGTTACTACCTCTCTCGAGGCATCTCCGTGGCCGGATACGACCGCACCGAGACGCCCCTCACTGCCGCGCTCAATGCTGAAGGGGCTTCCATACACTACGAGGACAACCCCGCGCTCATCCCCGCTACCTGCCTCGAGAAGGCACACACGCTGGTGGTCTATACCCCTGCCATCCCCGCCGACCATCAAGAGATGGCCTGGTTTCGCACACAAGGCTTCACCATGCAGAAGCGTGCCGAAGTACTGGGAACGCTGACGCGACAGATGCGCGGCCTCTGCGTGGCTGGCACGCACGGCAAGACCACCACCAGCGCCATGACCGCCCATCTGCTCCACGAGAGCGCAGTGGGGTGCAACGCTTTCCTCGGTGGTATCACCAAAAACTACGGTACGAACTACCTGCTCTCCAAAGACTCGCCCTATGTGGTCATCGAGGCCGATGAGTTCGACCGCTCCTTCCACCACCTGCGACCTTATGCCTCCGTCATCACCAGTACCGACGCCGACCACCTCGACATCTACGGCACGGAGGAAGCCTATCTTGACAGTTTCCGCCACTACACCACGTTGGTGCAACCCGGAGGCGCACTCATCCTCCACACCGGACTGAAAATGCACCCCGCACCCCAAGAGGGCATACGCACCTACACCTACGGGCGCACCGAAGGGGACTTCCACGCCGAGAACGTACGCATCGGTGGCGGACGCATCGTCTTTGACTACATCTCGCCGTTGGGCAACATCAGCGACGTAGAACTCGGCGTACCTGTGAGCATCAACATCGACAACGGCATCGCCGCCATGGCTCTGGCACAAATTGCTGGGGCTGACGCCGCTGAGATACGCAAAGCTATGGCCACCTTCGGCGGCGTGGACCGACGCTTTGACTTCAAGATAAGAGACAACCGCCACGTGCTGCTTTCCGACTACGCGCACCACCCGCAAGAGATTGCCGCCAGCATACGCTCTCTGCGTGAGGTGTTCGACGGTAGACGCATCACGGGCATCTTCCAGCCCCACCTCTACACCCGCACCCGCGACTTCTACCCGCAGTTTGCCGAAGCCCTGTCGCTGCTCGACGAGGTGATACTCACCGAGATTTATCCGGCTCGCGAGAAGCCCATCGAGGGCGTCACATCGCGCCTCATCTACGACCGTCTGGCCGATAGGGTAGAGAAACGGCTCGTCAGCAAGACCGACCTGCCCGAAATCGTAGAGCAGAACGACTATGACGTGCTCGTGGTGCTCGGCGCTGGCGACGTAGAAGACTATATGGGGCGCTTCACCGAAATCATCAACGCCAAGAAAGCCTAATCCCGTATGGACGAGACCAAACCCAGCAGGAACTACCTGCTCATAGGCCTGCAAGTAGCACTGGCGCTGGCAGCGTGTGGCTACCTGGCCTTTGCACTGTTTGACCTGGCGCGCCGCCCGACGGGTGACGTGTGCGAGAGTGTGGAGGTGAGAATTATGGATAGCGCCCGTGCCGGATTCATCACCCGCGAAGAAGTGGAAAACATTTTGGCCAAAAAGAGCATCAACCTGGTAGGCGCGCCAATGGCGAACATCAACAGCGAGGCCGTGCGAAACACGCTGCTCAAAAACCCTTTCATCAGCGAAGCCACCTGCTACAAGACTCCCGACCGGCGTTTCAACATCCTCGTATCGCAACGGCTGCCCGTGATGCGCGTGATGGCTGCCGACGGCGACGACTACTATCTTGACGCCAAAGGGAAAGCCATGGAACCTACGGGCTACAGTGCAGACCTCATCGTCGCTACAGGACACATCACTCGCCCCTTCGCCAAAGACACCTTGTTGCGGCTCGGCTTGTTCCTGCGTGACAACAACTTCTGGAACGACCAGGTGGTGCAAGCCGACGTCAGAGCCGACGGCTCTGTGGATCTCGTGACACGCGTGGGGAACGCCATCGTGCATCTCGGCACACTCACCGAACTCGACACGAAGTTCCGCAATCTGCGTGCGCTCTACGACAAAGTGCTGCCCACCGTGGGGTGGAACAAATACGCCGTCATCAACGTGGAGCACACCAGTCAAATCATTTGCAAACGTAACAAAAAATCATAAAACAAACACGAGGCTCGGGACGTCCGCTCACACAACGCCAACCTCTCCGCCTATCCGAAACGGCTCGCAAAGCCGCAGGCTCCCAGCCCCGTCCTTTTCCAACAACGAAACAATGGCAACACACGAAAACTTCATCGTAGCGGTGGAACTCGGCTCGTCGAAAGTCAGCGCCGTAGCCGGTGAGAAACAGCCCGACGGCGCGGTGCGCATTCTCGCCTTCGCCCAAGAGCCGAGCGAAACGTTTATCCGCAAAGGGCGCATCTATAACATCGACAAGTTCGGGCAATGCCTCTCACGCCTCAAAGAAAAACTCGAAAGGGGCGTCGGCATGAGCGTGGCAAAAGCCTATGTGGGCATCGGCGGCATGGGGATGCACACCATCCTTAACAGCATCACCAAACAATACCCCGACCGCGTGAAGGTGACCGAACAGATGATCGATGTGCTTCAAGATGAGAACAACGGCTCACAGCCCATCGACCGCGACATTATCGGCGTGGTGCCGCAGGAATATAAACTCGACGCACACCGCACCGATGACCCCGTCGGCATACTCACCCAGAGCCTCACAGGCAATTTCCTCAACATCGTGGCTGCGGCACAAACCAAGCAACAAATCATTGACAACTTCGCGCAATGCCGCATAGAAGTGGTGGACCTGCCGGTCACCTTCCTCTCCCTGGCCGACAACATGGTGTCTGCTCGGCAGCGGCAGAGTGGCTGCGTCTTCGTGGACATGGGGGCACAAACCACCAGCGTGGCCATCTTCAAGGGCGGCCTGCTGAGGCACCTCGCCGTCATACCCCTCGGAGGAGGCAACATCACCACCGACATTGCCACGGCATACCAAATTGACGAAGCAGAAGCCGAAGAAATCAAACTGAAGTACAACTTCGGCATGGAATACATCGACGAAGAGGACAAAGAAATCTTCACTACCAGCGACGGACGCGAATACCCGCTCAACGACCTCAAGAAACTGGTCAGCGCGCGCCTTGAAGAAATCATCCTCAACGTGAAGTACCAGATTGATCTCTCTCAATATAAACTCTCACAACTCATGAGTGGCATCGTGCTCACCGGCGGCGTGGCCAAGACCGGCGGCATTGACAGCGCATTCAAACTCGTCACCGACATCCAAAGTCCCGTGCTGGTGTCGCGCGGGCTGAAACTCACCTATCGCACCGGCAAGCAGGACTTCAACAAGGATGGTTCCTACGATTGCGCCATCTCGCTTATCGACAAAGGAAACGAAAACTGCTGCGGCGGCCCCGTGGTGCGTCCCACCGACATCTTTAGTCCCCAAATTAAGCCAGAGAAACCCGCCGAACAGCCAGTGACACCCGCTGACCCACAGAAGCCCGCCACAAGTACCGTATCAGAAGACGGACGGATCAGAGGCGGCGACATCGCAACGGGAATGGCGCAAGAAAAAGAAACCACGGCAGAAGAACAGCCCAAGAAGACTTCCAAACTGAAGGCCGGGCTCGGACGCTTAGCCAACTGGGCCAAAGGAGGGCTCACAAAGCTCGTCTCAGAAGACGACTAAATTTTCATTGAACACTTTTTTCTTTGAACATTGACCGTTGAACATTGAACATTAAACATACACTTGTGGCGAATGGTCAATGGTCAATCCTCAATGGTCAATAAAGCAAAACCTCAAAACAGATATATCAATATGAAAACCGATAACGACCTGCTTCCCTTGACCGAAGAAGCATCCTCTCCCAGCATCATCAAGGTGATTGGCGTGGGTGGTGGCGGCGGCAACGCCGTAAACCACATGTATCGTGAAGGCATCCACGACGTAAACTTCGCCGTGTGCAACACCGACAGCAAAGCGCTGGCCGACAGCCCCGTCCCCTTCCGCCTGCAACTCGGTAAGGCCGGCCTTGGCGCAGGCAACCGCCCCGAGCGTGCCGCCGAAGCCGCCGAAGAAAGCATCGAAGACATCCGAAAAATGCTTTCGGACGGCACACGTATGGTGTTCATCACCGCCGGAATGGGTGGCGGCACAGGCACCGGTGCTGCCCCCGTCATCGCACGCGAGGCAAAGGCTCTCGACATCCTCACCGTAGGCATCGTCACCATACCCTTCATCTGGGAAGGCAACAAAAAGATAGACCAGGCCCTCGATGGCGTGGAGGAAATCGCAAAATATGTGGACGCCCTGCTGGTTATCAACAACGAGCGACTTCGCGATGTGTATTCCGACGTGTCGGTGCAAACCGCCTTCAAACGTGCTGACGACACCCTGTGCAACGCTGCACGCAGCATCGCGGAAATCATCACCATGCACGGCATCATCAACCTGGACTTCCAAGACGTTTGCACCGTACTCAAAGACGGCGGCGTGGCCATCATGTCGTTCGGCTACGGAGAGGGCACGAACAGGGTGAGCAACGCCATCGACAAAGCGCTGCACAGCCCCTTGCTCAACCATAACGACGTGTTCAAGTCGAAGAAGATACTCCTCTCCATCTCTTTCTGCGGGGATAAAGACACGGACACGCTGATGATGGAAGAGATGAACGAGGTGAACGACTTTATGAGCCGTTTCCAGGACGAAGACGTGGAGACCAAGTGGGGTCTGGCCACCGACCCTTCGCTCGGCAAGCAAGTGAAGGTGACTATCCTTGCCACGGGCTTCGACACGGGCATCGTGCCGGGCATCGCCGAAAAACAAGCACGGCGGAATGCCGAGCGCAAACAGGTGTCTGAGCAGAAGAAAGAAGAAAACAACATCCGCCGCGGTGAATTCTACACCAATGCTAACCAAGGGCCCGCCCCAGTGCGTTCTCGCTTGATTTTCAAATTCGACCCCGCCGACCTGAGCAACGAAGAAGTCATCAGCCTGGTGGAAAGCACCCCCACCTACAAACGCACCAAGGAGCAACTCGCCGAAATCAACGAAAAAGCCGCCGAAGGTCGCGAAGCACCGTTTGAATTAGACACCACGCCCAAGACAGATCCGACAGAGGCCAGACTCTTTTGAGTGCAAATGAAACGCTAATGGGCGAGTGAGCCTTCCAGAGGGATGAAAAGAAAGATGAAGTTCCCCTTGCTGGCAAGGATAGTGGTGGCCATTATCCTCGGTGTGGCCTTGGCTGGTTTCATGCCCTTAGAGGGTGTGAGGCTGTTTGTTACTTTCAACGGCGTGTTCGGCCAGTTCCTGCAATTCCTCATTCCGCTCATCATCGTGGGGCTGATCACACCGGCCATCGCAGACATCGGGCAGGGCGTAGGGAAATTGTTGCTGCTCACCACGCTCATCGCCTATGTGGACACGGTCTGCGCGGGGATGTTATCGTATGGCGTCGGCACGCTGCTTTTTCCGAAATTCATCTCGCCTGCTTCGGGAATGACTACCCTCCCACAAGGGATTTCCTTAGAGCCTTTCTTCAAGATCAACATACCGCCTATCATGGACGTGATGAGTGCTCTGGTGCTGGCATTTATCATGGGAATGGGGATAGCATACCTTCAAAAGCACACGCTCAAGAATGTGGCCGAGGAGTTCAAGGATGTGGTGGTGGCAACCATTAAGAAAGTCATGATTCCCCTGCTGCCCCTCTATATCTTCGGTCTCTTCCTCTCAATGGCTTATACGGGGCAGGCGTGGCACCTGATTAGCGTTTTTATTGCCATCATCGGCATTATTTTCGTGCTGCATATCCTGCTGTTGGTGGCGCAATACTCAGTGGCGGGGCTTATCGTGCGCCGCAACCCGTTTAGATTGCTTTGGAACATGATGCCTGCATACTTTACCGCCCTGGGCACTTCATCTTCCGCCGCCACCATACCAGTAACCTTGCAACAGACGGAAAAGAACAGCGTGGACCCGGCCATTGCAGGTTTTACCATACCGCTCTGTGCCACCATTCACATGAGCGGTAGCGCCATGAAAATCACCGCCTGTGCGCTTGCCTTGATGATTATGCAAGGCTACGCATTCAGCGGGGGATTGTTCCTGGGGTTTGTCATGATGCTCGGCGTCATAATGATTGCCGCACCAGGCGTTCCTGGCGGGTCCATCATGGCAACGTTAGGCATATTGGCGAGCATGCTTGGGTTCAATGAAAACGACTGCGCACTGATGATAGCCCTCTATATCGCCATGGACAGTTTCGGCACTGCCTGCAACGTGACCGGCGATGGTGCTATCGCGCTCGTCATTGATACCATTTCCAAGCGCAAGAGGTAGAGAAAGAAGCGACCTATATTAGAACCTTATCCTTCGTTTAACTCTTTTCTGACCACCACCTTGTCAATGCGGGCTCCGTCCATCTGAGCCACTTGGAGCGTAAATCCGTTCCATGCGATGTGCTCGCCGCTCTGAGGGATGTGTTCCAACAAGGTGAGGAACAGGCCTCCCACTGTGGTGTAGTCGTTCTTGTAAAGGTCCTCCTTGTCAAAATAGGCCAGGAAGTCGTACACAGCGCATTGCCCGCTCACCACCCAACTTTCGCCATCGGCCCTAACGATGATGTCGGGCACGCCGCCATCGTCATCGATACTGCCCACAAGTCCTTCAAGAATATCTTTCAGCGCGAGCAGGCCGCACACTTCGCCAAACTCGTCAATGACGAGTCCGCAGTTGGTGCGGTCCTTTTTGAGTTCGGAAAGGGCTTTATAGACCGACATACTCTCTGTGAGGTAGGTGGGTTCACGGGCTATGGTCCGGAGGTCGAAACTTTCCTTGCCGACAATCAGCACCAATTCTTTAAGAGAGGCCACTCCCACTGTATTGCCCAACGAACCGTCCACCACGGGGTAGTTGGCGAAAGCATTTTCCGACAACACGGCCTCCACTTCCTTGCTGCTCATGGCTACATCGAGCGTGACAAGGTCGCCTCGGTGGGTCATCAATCCTGCCACGTTTTGGTCGCCGAGATAGAGCACTCGCTCCATGATGTCTTGCTCCATCTCCCCCAGTTCTCCAGCACGTGTGCCCTCTTCAATGACGGATTTCACCTCGGCTTCGGTGACATGAGTGTCTTCGGCTTTCAAGCGAAACAGGTGGATAAGCAGTTCTGTGTTTTTGGAAAGTAGCCACACGGCGGGCTTTGCCAGCGTGGCGAGGAAAAGCATGAAGGGGGCAATGGCACGGGCCAGTGTGTCGGCCAGGTCGAGCCCGATGCGCTTTGGAAAAAGTTCGCCCAACTCCACCTGTACATAGGTGGCCACAATCACAATGATGGTCTTAGAGAGTAGCGGGGCCAACGATGCTGCCACGCCGAGCCGCTGCAACCAAGCGGCGAAATCGCCTGCCAATGCCTCGCCGGTGTAAATACCTGTGAGGATGGTCACTACCGTGATGCCTATTTGGCAGGTGGAGAGGTACTTGTCGGGGTCGGCCTGTAAATCAAGCGCGGCTTTAGCGGCACGGCTCCCAGCGCGGGCTTCGCTCTGCAACTTGGTGCGGCGGGCACTGATAAGTGCTACCTCGGCCAGGCAGAAGAAGCCGTTGATGAACACCAATACAAAGATTATCAGAAAGTCTATCATAGCATTACTTGGGCAAAAGTAGCATTTAATCGGAAAACAAGCCTTACTTTTGCGCTGATATACCTAATTAGGTTGTTTATCATTGACCATTGATGATTGATGATTGATGATTGACCATTGAACATTGACCATTGAACATTGACCATTGAACATTAGCAAAAACCATTGCAGCCGGTAATGGCGGGTGGTCAATGGTCAACGGTCAATGGTCAATGAAAAAAATGGTCAATGTTCAACGGTCAATGAATAACAGCCTCATAACCTCAATTAACTCCTTTTTCTCACAATGTCTTTCACAGAAAAAGCATGGCCCGTGTTTGAGCGGGTTATTGCCGACTATCACGTTACGGACAACGTGGATGCTCCCATGCCTGCTCCATATCCTGCTTCATCGCTTGAGGCTCTGCTATATCGTAAATGCTGGATTGACACGGTGCAATGGCACCTCGAAGACTTGATTCGCGACCCGCTCATTGACCCTGCCGAAGCGCTGGCGCTGAAACGCCGCATTGATAAGAGCAACCAGGACCGTACCGACTTGGTGGAGCAAATCGACGAATACTTCCTCAGTGGGGTTCAGGCTGAACCTGCTCCCGATGCTCCCATCAACACCGAGACCCCTGCCTGGGCTGTTGACCGCCTGAGCATTCTCGCACTGAAAATATACCACATGCGTGAACAGACTGAACGCGAAGATGCCGACGAGGCGCACAAAGCACGTTGCAAGGCGAAACTGGGCGTATTGCTCATCCAGCACGAAGACCTCAGCCAAGCGCTCGACACCCTGCTCGACGACATTGCAGCAGGTCGGAAGCGTATGCGCCTCTACAAACAAATGAAGATGTACAACGACCCCAGCACCAACCCCGTGCTGTACGGCAACAAATAAGTATTAGGTTATAAGGTTTTGAGGTTATAAGGTTATAAGGGACTGCGCGATGCCCTCATAACCTAATAACCTCAAAACCTCAAAACCTCAAAACCTCATGAAAGTCGCTGTTCTGCGTTTTTCGGCCCTTGGCGATGTGGCGATGACCGTGCCGGTGCTTTGGAGTGCGGCGCAGCAAAACGCTGGAGCGGAGTTTGTTGTCGTGACGCGGCGGCCTTTCTGTGCACTCTATGAGGACGTGGCGGCAAACGTCAGCACCTATGGCTGCGACCTCCACGGCTCACACCGGGGGATTTTCGGCATGTGGCGGCTTGCGAGGGAACTGGGGGAACTGGGTGTGGATACCGTGGCTGACTTGCACGACGTGTTGCGCACCAAGATGCTCCGATTCTTTATGCGCTTGCACGGATGCAAGGTGAGCCGTATCAACAAGGGACGGGGCGAGAAGCGCTTGCTGGTGAAGAATGGCTGGAAACGTTCTGAACCGCTGCGGCCACAAACAGAACGCTATGCGGACGTGTTTCGACACTTGGGGCTGCGCTGCGAACCAGTGTTTGACAAACTGCCACTCCCCAGGGCCGATGGCTTGCCTCAGAAGCCCGAAGGTGCACGTTGGATAGGTGTGGCTCCTGCTGCTGCGCATACTGCCAAAGCGTACCCTGCTGAGCGTCTGCATACTGCCCTTGTTTCGCTGCTTGAAGAACCTGGCGTGAGCCTCTTCTTCTTCGGTGTTGAGCAAAGTGTGAAGGCTGAAGCCGAAAGCCTTGCGAAGCAGTATTCGGGGCGTGTATTCCACGCCTCGCAATTTGCCCATGGACTGCGTGCCGAACTTGCGCTGATGGGGCGGCTTGACGTGATGCTCACTATGGACAGTGCCAACATGCACCTTGCTGCGCTGGTAGGGTTGAAGACGGTCAGCATATGGGGTGCCACCCATCCCTGGGCCGGCTTCCTGGGGTATGGACAGAGCGAGACCGACTGCATACAGTCGCCCAGAGACTGCCGCCCTTGCACCATCTATGGCGCACACCCGCGCTGCAAAGCCCCGTATCCGTGCTTGCAAGACGTCACGCCCGAAGCCGTTAAAAGGTCCGTTGAACATTGAACGTTGAACATTGAACATTACCAATACCGGCAGCAATGGGTTTTGCCAATGGTCAATCATCAATGGTCAATGAAAAAAGTGGTCAATGAAAAAGAAACTGCCCATACTGCTGTCTGTCATCGCACTGCTGTGCGGCACGCTGCCGCTACGCAGCCAGACCGACACGGTGCGGGTGGTGGACTACACCCATCTTTTTGGCATCGGCGGGGTGAACATTCTGGATACTTACCTCTCGCCGTTGGAGTACACCGGTTGGCAAGTGTCCACGCTTCATCTGACGGAGCGCACCCTGCGCCCAGGCAGCCGTTGGACGCTCTCGGCACGCTATGGCGGCGACCTGGGGCGTGCCATGTCGCCCACCGAGGACGGCAAATACTGGGACGCCAATCTCTATGCCGCAGCCAAGGTGCGCCGTGTGTGGCAACCTGCTCCGTCGTTCTCCTTAGCAGGCGGACCGATGGCCGAAATCTTCCTCGGCGGCACCTACAGTCAGCGTAACGGCAACAACCCCGCACAGGGACGTGTCGGTGCGACGATAGGGATGAGCGGAAAGGCGGCGTACAACTTCCGATTATGGCGGCGAGACTGGCGGGCGGTGGTCGTGCTCGATGTGCCGCTTGTGGGGCTGGCTTTCACCCCTGCCTACGGGCAGTCGTACTATGAAATCTTTGAATTGGGGCACCGCGACCGCAACGTGCGGCCCACCTGGATAGGCAATGCACCCTCTGCACTGCTCACCGCACAGATTGAAGTACCACTGGGGCGCGCCGCACTCGTGGCGGGCTATCAGGCAGACATCCGCCAGCACAAACTCGCTGGGCTGAAACGCCACGGCTGGAGCAATCGTTTCATCGTGGGGTGGACACGGCGGCTGCAAATCTTGAAGCGATAGGACAAAAGCCATGAAGTTAGCGATAAAAACCCTCTTCTACCTACTCTGCGCCTCTACGCTGCTGATGCTCTCGGCCTGCATCACCGAGGACGTCCCTGCCGATACGCGCCGTGGCAACTTCGAGGCGCTGTGGAAAGCCCTTGATGAGCACTACTGCTTCTTTGACTACAAGAACGCCGAGTTTGGGCTGGACTGGAACGAGGTGCGCACCCGCTATTCTCCCGCCATCAGCGAGGGCATGACTAACGAACAACTCTTTGAGGTGCTGGGCGATATGATTCGCGAACTGCGCGATGGGCACGTGAACCTCTACGCCTCTCACGATGTGGCACGCTACGGCGACTGGTACGACGCCTATCCGGCCAATTTCTCCGACTCCCTGCTCCGTATATATATGGGCCGCACCGACGAATACCGTATGGCCGCTTCGATGCGCTACCGCGTGCTTGACGGAAATGTGGGCTATCTGCGCGTCCCCACCTTTGAGAATGCCATCGGCAGCGGCAACATCGGCGAGGTGATGCGCTACCTGGCGCCTTGCGACGGGCTTATCATCGACGTGCGTAGCAACGGCGGCGGGCTACTCACGGCGGCACAAGACCTGGCTGGCATCTTCGTGAACGAGACTACCACCGGCGGCTACATCTGTCACAAGACCGGCCCTGGCCACGACGACTTCTCCGCCCCGCGAGCCATTGACATCAAACCCTTTGCTGGACTGCGCTGGCAGAAACCTTCTGTCATCCTCACCAACCGCCGCACCTACAGCGCCGCAAACTCCTTCGTCATGTTCTGCAAAGGCTTGCCCCATGTCACCATCCTCGGCGACCGCACCGGTGGCGGCGCGGGGCTTCCCCTGAGTAGCGAACTGCCCTGCGGATGGCTGCTGCGCCTCTCGGCATGCCCCATGTACGACAGGCAGATGAACCTCACCGAGCAGGGCATCGACCCCGACGTGCATGTGGACATCACCTCTGACGACTATCGCAGCGGGAAAGACACCATGATAGAACAGGCACGAAAAATAATTTTAGGTTATAAGGGGCTGCGCAACGACCTCAAAACCTAATAACCTCATAACCTAAAAACCTTATAACCTAATAATCTAATAACCTATGAATACCAACACCACCAAAAAAGCCGCGCTACGCAAACACCTGCGCAGACTCGGCGTGCAAGTAGCACTCTTCATTCTCCTCGTGGCCGTGGCCGTGGGGCTTTATGTAATCACACGAGGGCTATAATTAAGGTTTTTAGGTTATGAGGTTATAAGGGGCTGCGCAACGACCTCAAAACCTAATAACCTCAAAACCTAATCTTAAGGTTATGAGGTTATAAGTTCGTCAGCCCGCCCCTTGCAAACGCTGGGAGCGCGGGCGTCCCCGCCCGCTGAAGCGCTATAAAGTAAATTTTACCTCACAACCTAACATTCTCTGAGCCAAGCATGAAAAAACTACTATTAGCCGCGCTCTGTTCACTGGGCGTGCTCAGCGGCACCGCGCAGCGGCAAGCCGTGGACTATGTGAACCCTTTCATCGGCACAAGCAACTTCGGCACCTGCCACCCCGGCGCCCTCGTGCCCCACGGGCTGATGAGCGTCACCCCCTTCAACGTCATGGGCAGCGACCTGAACCGTTGGGACAAAGACCAGCGCTGGTGGAGCACGCCCTACAGCGCCGACAACGTGTACCTCACCGGCTTCTCCCACATGAACCTCAGCGGCGTGGGCTGCCCCGACCTCGGTTCCCTGCTGCTCATGGCCACCACAGGCACCCTCTGCACCGACTATCATGCCTACGGTACACAGACCACGGGCGACACCGCCGCCGCTGGCTACTACGCCACCACCCTTGCCCGCTACGGCATACGCGCCGAAGCCACCGCCACCCAGCGCACCGCACGCACCCGCTTCACCTTCCCTGCCGGACAGGGGCACATCCTGCTGAACCTCGGCGAGGGACTCACCAACGAGAGCGGAGCCACCATACGGCGCGTCAGTGATACAGAGATAGAAGGCTGCAAACTCTTCGGCAACTTCTGCTACATCAAGCCCGACGCCGTGTATCCCGTCTATTTCGTGATGCGCGTGAGCCGCAAGCCCCGCGACGTCGGCTACTGGAAGATGCAACGCCCCATGCAGGCCGAAGCAGCATGGGACAGCACCCCCGGCACCTACAAACTCTACCGACGCTATGCCAAAGAACTCTCGGGCGACGACATCGGCGCCTTCTTCTCCTACGACCTGCGCGAAGGCGAACAGATAGAAGTGCAGATGGGCATCTCGCTCGTCAGCACCGAGGGGGCACGCCTGAACCTCGAAGAGCAGCAAGGCGCCACCTTCGACCACCTGCGCCACCAGGCACGTCAGGCATGGCAGCGTGACCTGGGGCGTATCGAGGTAGAGGGCGGCACCGAAGAGCAGCGCACCGTGTTCTACACCGCGCTCTACCACCTGCTCATCCATCCCAGCGTGATGCAAGACCTCGACGGACGCTACCCCGCCATGGAGAGCACAGAGATGCTCCACGCCGCACCAGGCACCGACCACTACACCATCTTCTCCCTCTGGGACACCTACCGCGGCGCACACCCCCTGCTGTGCCTGCTCTTCCCCGACCGGCAACTCGACATGGTGCGCTCGCTCATTGACAAGTACCACACCTGGGGCTGGATGCCCAAGTGGGAACTCTGCGGGCGCGAAACCGGCACCATGGACGGCGACCCCGCCACCATCATGATAGCCGACACCTACCTGCGCGGGCTGCGCCAGTTTGACGTAGAAAAAGCCTACGAAGCCTGCCGCAAATCAGCCTTTACCGATGGCCCACACAACCTCCTGCGTCCCGACAACACCACCTTCCGCACCCTCGGCTACCTGCCCGTAGAGGGGCAGGAAAGTTTTGCCGTCAGCACCGCCCTGGAATACTATCTGGCCGACTACGCCCTCTCACGCCTCGCCGAATCCCTGGGACACCATGCCGATGCCCAGACGCTGTCCGACAGAGCCACCGGCTGGCGCCACTACTTCGACCCCGAAACACTCCTGCTGCGCCCCCGCACCCCCGATGGCACCTTCCTCAGCCCCTTCAATCCCCTCGCCGGCCAAAACTTCGAGGCCAACCCCGGCTTCCACGAAGGCTGCGCCTGGAACTACGCCTTTTGCGTGCCCTTCGACATCGCCGGCCTCGCCCATGCCATGGGCGGCCCCAAGAAGTTTGTAGAGCGACTGTGGCACTGCTTCGAGGCCGGCCTCTACGACCCCGCCAACGAGCCCGACATAGCCTATCCCTACCTCTTCTCACACTTCCCCGGCGAAGCGTGGCGCACACAGCAACTCACGCAGCGCCTGCTCGCAAAGCACTTCCTGAACGCCCCCGACGGCCTGCCCGGCAACGAAGACACCGGCGCCATGTCGGCCTGGGCCATCTACTCCATGCTCGGCTTCTACCCCGACTGCCCGGGCGACCCCTCCTACACACTCACCACCCCCATCTTCCGCCGAGTCACCATCCACCTCGACCCGCGCCACTATCCCCTGCCCACCCTCGTCATCGAGAAGCGCGGCACAGGGCCCTACATTCGTCATGCCACCCTCTCCGACAAACGCCTGCCCACCATGCGCCTCAGCCACCACGACCTCGTCAGCGCCGGCACACTCACCTTCTATATGCAGGAGAAACATTAAAAAACCATATAACATAAAGCCCCTCGGTTCGGCTATATAAAACGACTTAGTTCAAGGGGCAAAGTCGGGAGAAAGGTAATTGGCAATAGGAATACTATTATTCGATACTTTATCTATGTCCTTTAAAGGTATGATATAGAGTTTTTCAGGATTGCAAGGCTCTCCACCTATTCCAAGTACAATGGTAACCTGTATCCCCCTGCATTTTTCGAAAGCTCTATACTTCTCAACTTGCCCCGCGGTGAACAATTTCTTACGCATATTCCTATGCAAACTACCTCGCCACTTACACTCCACTGCAAATGTCTTTTCACGATAACGGAACACAAAGTCCGGGTTGCTGTTATTCTCCGGATGTATCGTTCCTAAAGATTTGTCACCCTGCCATTCTTGCAATACGAGTTCATCACCATATTTGCTTATGAACATTGAGAGTACAAAATCCTCAAATTCCCGACCTTTCAAAGTTTCTTCGGGTATTGTAATGGCACGAATACGAGAATATATAGACGTGTGCGAGCGATGTAGTCGTTTGTGGATAGCATGTATCCCCATATCTGAATAAAACATTCGAAGCAATATTTTATCTTGTGCCACAGTCCATCGCTCATAGTGTGAATCTATTTCCGCCGCTTCAGTTAGCATATAAACATTGATGAGCCTTTTCACATTATTATATCCGGCCAGAAGAGAATACACACTACCATTCTTGTTTACATATCCGCAAACCACACGTTTACATAGCGAAAGGACATACCTGTTTCTCAACCTTGGGATTATACCCTCACGTATAGGCTCGTCACGTCGCAACACCACAATGAGCATTCTGCGCTCGCAAAGAGCCCGTTCCACCTGTATATTGTTTACATCCGTAAAACTGTTTATAACAAACAATACAACCGGTATCCGGGCTACAAGTAAGGCCTTAAGAACCTCCTGTTCCATTTCAGTGGTGTTAAAGCAGGCTATGCAGTCGTTTGTGGTCAAGCCGTCAGTCCATTGTAAAATATGCTTATATAAATTCAATGGGGTATGCTTGGAACAGATAAAAAGGGTCTTTTCCTTAGCCATTAAATCGTTGTTTCCTATCGTTTCAACAATCTGCATACGCTATGTTCGTTTTTATAAAAACGTTAATCCGCTCAATCTGCAAAAATAGAGCATATAAGGTCTAATAACAAGTGTTCCATATTTTTTTACAATGGAAATTGATAGTCAAAGGAGCTAGGCTGTCACCATATTATATAGTAAGGAGAAATGATGAGATACGTCACTTTGCTGCAGTGCAGACACAAAACCGCGGACACTTTTTGCCTTTTTGTGTATCTTTGCAGCACTGCTAAATAAAACGCTCAAAGGCTATGAAACGCTTCGTTCTCTTTCTGCTGCTGGCGCTGGCGGTGGTGTCGCTGGCGGCGCAGGGCCAGGATCTGCGGTTGATACCCTACCCCTGCTATATGCAGGCAGAGGAGGGGATGTATGCCCCCGAGGGGGGCGTCGCCACTGTGTTTACCAACCTGAGGGGCACGGACCGCGGGGAGTTGCTAGACTATATCGCAGCGTCGTCGCTGCCGCTGCGGGCGGTGAGGCGGCAGGAGGGGGCGCATGTGCGCCTGCTGCTGGACAACCTGGACCCCTCGTTCACCCATCCGGAGGCCTACCGCGTGGAAATCACGCCGCAGGGGGCCGACTGCTACGCCTGCGACGTGCGGGGGCTGTTTTATGCTTTTCAGACGCTCCTGTGGCTCGACGGGCAGCGTGTCCCTGCTGGCACGGGGCGTCACAGCCTGCCGCTGGTGAAGATCTACGACGCGCCACGCCTGGAGTGGCGCGGATGGCACATGGACGTGAGCCGCCACTACTTCGACAAGGAGTTCTTGAAAAAGCAACTGCGCATGATGGCGCGCTACAAGATGAACCGCTTCCACTGGCACCTAGTCGACGACGCGGGCTGGCGCCTCGAGGTGAAGCGCTATCCGGAACTCACTGACTCTACGGCATTCCGTCCCTGGCGTCTGTGGGAGGACTGGGGACGCGCCGGTGGCCGCTTCTGCTCGGCGCGCAGCAAGGGTGCCTACGGCGGATACTTCACGCAGCGCGACGTGCGCGAGATTGTGGAATACGCGCGACGCTTGCACATCACGGTGGTGCCCGAAATCGACGTGCCGGGCCATTCGCGTGCCGTGCTGGCGGCCTATCCCAGCCTGGGGTGTACGGGCAAGGCGTACGAGAACAGCGAGTTGTGCCTGGGGGCGGAGAAGACGTTTGAGTTCGTCACGGGCGTGCTCTCGGAGATCATCGACCTGTTCCCGGATGAATACATCCACATCGGCGGTGACGAGGCCGACCGCAGCCACTGGGCGCGATGCCCCAGGTGTCAGGACCTTATGCGACGCGAGGGGCTGCAGGGCGTGGAGGAACTGCAAAGTTGGTTCACGCGGCGCGTGGAGGACTGGCTGACGTCACGAGGAAGGAAACTCATAGGGTGGGACGAAATCATGGAGGGCGGACTATCGTCGCGAGCCACGGTGATGGCATGGCGCGGCGAGAAGTGGGGCGTGCAGGCGGCACGCGAGGGGCACGACGTGGTGATGACGCCCTGGCAGTGCTATCTGGACAATGCGCAGGACGACCTCACCACCGAGCCGCGCGGCGTGGGGGGCTATGTGCCCCTGCGACTCACCTACGACTTCGACCCTGTCCCTGCTGGCCTCTCGGAGGCCGAGGCGGCACACATCCTGGGGCTGCAGGGCAACGTGTGGACGGAGCGCATCGCCACGCCGCAGCATGCCGAATACATGATCTACCCCCGCATCTGTGCCATCGCCGAGAACGGATGGACGCTGCCCGAGCGTAAGTCGTGGGAACGCTTCTACACCTTTGCCCTCGACGAGGTGGACCATCTGCACCAGGCGGGGTACAATGCTTTCAACCTGGCTGCGGAAAAGGGCGACCGCGAGGAGGCGCAGGGGCCGGTGGAGCACCTGGCTGTGGGACACTCTCCGGTATATACCCACCCCGCCTCGGCGAAATACCCAGGGCGGCACGGCGAGGCCACGCTCACCGATGGTGAGCGTGGCAGTTACAACTATCAGCAGGGACAGTGGCTGGGCTTTGAGGACGAGGACTGCGAGGTGACTATCGACCTGGACAGCGTGGTGACGGTGCACGAGGTCTCTGCCGACTTCATGCAGCGTGCCGACCAGTGGATATGGCTGCCGGCCGGTGTCGTGGTCAGCGCGAGCCAGGACGGCACACAGTGGACGGTGCTGAGCAACGAGCCGTGGGAGCCCGACTTCGACGATCCCATGATTCGCTTCCAGCGCTTCGGCTGGCAGGGCACCACGGAGGCGCGCTTCGTACGCCTCTCGGCAAAGGCCAGCGGACGCAGGGGCGGATGGCTGTTCACGGATGAAATCATTGTGCGATGAGCCCGAAAGACCTCAAACTGTACTATACCATCGCCGAGGTGTCAGAGATGTTTGGCATCCCCGACACGACGCTGCGCTTCTGGGAACGCCAGTTCCCTAGGCAGATTGCTCCCCGCAAGAGCGGACGCAACATACGCAGGTACACCGCTGCCGACATCGAGAAGATACGTGTGGTCTACAACCTGGTGAAGGTGCGGGGGCTGAAGATAGCCGCTGCGCGTGAACTCCTTGCGAAGAACAAGAGTGGCACGCAGCAGACGCACGAAATCCTCTCTATCTTGCAGAGCCTGCGCGAGACGCTGATGGAAATCAAGGAAGAGTTGACTTAAGGTTATGAGGTTGTGAGGTTATGAGGTTATA